>CAZMXT010000001.1:0-159055 GCA_964570365.1 uncultured Pseudomonadales bacterium
ATTTTATGAATTGGCTGTCGGTAGCTATCGAAGCAAACTCACAACAACCTCTATTTCTTGATCTCATTGCCCTAATCAAGTTATCAACTATAATTTGAAGCGAGTAACTTCACTTGCCAGGGTAACTCAGTTGGTAGAGTAGCGGTATCGTAAACCGCAAGTCGCGGGTTCGAATCCCGCTCCTGGCTCCAGACCTCCCCAAATCTGATCTTTTCGATTACAATCATTACCTATGACTGACCAACGATACTACTCCAGCTCTCGCACCTCTAGCCCCCGAGTAGCTAGTTCTCGCCGAGTCAAGGGAGAGCAGCGTAAGGTGGTGAGGCAAACAGTTTTCTTAGTTATAGCTGCAATTGGCCTAGTTTTACTGAGCGTGTTGGTAATCATTCCAGGGGTGATTCGCTTTTTAGGTGGCTCTTCTGCTATTGTCGAAGTTGATGATAGTCTTCCGCCCCAGACTCCAATTTTAGCTGCCCCAGTTACTGCAACTTTTAGTGCAACCCTCAGCCTCTCTGGATTCACGACCAAGAATTCCGAGGTTATCTTTCTCAAGAATGGTCAGCAAGACCAAACTGCTATGGCAGATGATGGAGGGAACTTCACAGCTGAAATGTCGCTAGAAAAAGGTGAAAATCTGGTGACTGCCTACGCCAAAAAGGGTGATCAAGAATCTGGTGTAAGTGAGCAGTACACTATTCTTTTTGATGACGAAAAACCACTCATCGAGCTTGAAGAACCAAAAGAAAACCAGAGTATCCAAGGAAAAAAGAGTCAGATGGTCGCAGTGAAAGGGAAAACAGAGCCCAGCAGTCGCTTGACTTTAAATGACCGTTTAATTTTTGTCACTGCAGATGGAACTTTTTCTACCAGTCACCGATTAGAAAATGGCGAGAATGTCCTCAACTTTAGATCGGTAGACGCAGCTGGAAATACTACCGAAAAGCAGATTAAAGTGAGTTTTTCTGAGTAAGCTCTGAACGTAGAGTTGCTCCCCAAAGAACCATAAATAGCATCACAAATGGGTAAAAAAGGCTGGCGTTAAAAAGCCCATGCACAAGAATCATCACCATGGCAGTAACAAAGTACGGCTCTGTCTTCCAGTTATTTTTAAACCACACACTTAGCACTCCGACCCACAATCCCAAAGCCAATACTCCCCCCAGAGAAATAAAGCTAGCCAGCCAGCTATCAGGAAACTGGGCATTTGATGGCAGTTGTGTGTACGGACTTACTGGAGCATTGGATGAAGTGAAGCTGCCTTTGCCGAGTATCCAGTCAGACAGAGAAAAATCGCTGAAAGTGTCTTGAAACGATGTAGAACGAGCAGTTATGGTTGAAGTTCGCTCCAGCTTCACTCCCTCACCACCTGGCCGGGGAAGAAAAGGGATGGCACTCATAAAAACAAACAACAATATCACTGCCAGCTTGCGCTCTTTTTTCCAAGCTAACAGCAGCAAGCCCACCCCCAGCGCTAAGTAACTGGCCCTCGAGTAGGTCAGCAGTATTCCTGAGAGCAGTACCAAACCAGCCGGCAGAAATTTTGTTGAGTACTTACCCAAACCAAATACCAATCCGAGGGCAAGGAGTAAGCCCGTAAATCCTGGATCTAGAAAGCTAGAAATTAGACGAAAATAGTGGTCATCCCAACCAAGGAAAAATAACAATCGCGTATCAGGAACAAAAAGGTACTGCATCAAACCAAAATACAGCACTAACCCAACAAAAAGGATTAGTCCTTGAACTACATCTTTCGTCTTTAGGTATTTTTGAAAGATTAAAAAAGATACTTGAACTCCAGCGAATAAGTAAAGCATTGCCCGCCCCAAGTATAAAATAGTTTGGTGAGAAAACTCCCCCCTCAGCCCACCCACTAAAACAGCAACTCCTACCCAGCCTACCAATATGAGTGTCAGCGGTGTAGTCTTTCTCAGGTACGAAACTACCCAGCTTCTGTACCCAGGGCGAGCAAGTAGCATTGCGGTCGTGGTTATCAATACTAGGTCATGAATGAAAAGATCTGTGAAAGGAAAGAATGGCAATTTCTCTAGCTGGCCCAAAGATAACAAACAACAAAAAGCAAACCAGCCCAATTTAATCAGCACTTTTGCTTTCATAACGCTTTTGTCTTTTTCTGATCTTGCTGCTCAATGATCAATGCTCGGACTGCAAAGGAGTGAATACTCATCATGACTGCATACACTACACCTCTCCACCCATCGAGAAAGCCAAACTTTATGATGTAGTTCTGCAAAAACTTTCCCACCGGCCAACAAATCATTTCGAGAACAGAAGCTTTCTTACCCACCCTTACTCTCTGCTGTGCTTCTAGAGCTGAATACCTAATAACTTTTTCTAAAAAGCCCCCAACAGACTGATGAGCAAAGTGCTGAACTGTAATATCAGAAAAAAACGTCAAACCTTTTACCGCCGCAACTTCATGAACTGGATGAATAAACGTACCAGCATTTTTCCTCAATATTCTGAGCAGGTTTACATTTCCTACTTCTCCCCACTTCAACATTTTTCCTAGAAAGACGTCTTTGCGTTTGATGTAAATTCCTGATAAATCAGAAACAAATAGTAAACTTCGCAGGAGCTTTTCTGCACCTGGGTCTACCACCTCATCACTGTCTACAAAAAATACCCAGTCATTCCTGGCTAGCTCTAAACCTTTATTTCGAACTGCCGCAAAGTCAGTGATCGGAAACTCCACTTTGACCACTTTCGCTTTGTGGAGCTTTAAAGGCGCAGAACTCGACCACAAAACAATCACTTCTTCTGCCCATTTTACTGAGGCAAGTACTTGTGAAAAAGTTTCAGTTTCTTTATGGGCAAGGATAATAATGCTCAGCGGAATAGACATACAAGTTGATTATTCTATCAAAGCTCTTTTGACTCCGATCAAGGTGATTGGTAAAGAAACAATCCGGGAGAGTAGCAACGCAAAAGCGGCACCTTGTAAACCATATCGTTGACCCAGAAAAATAATGAGTGGAATCATCACCACAGCATTCACCAGTAAGTTGGCATTAAGCCAGGCGTACTGCTTACGCGCAATTAAAAGTGCGGTAGAGATGCTGACAACGCTCTGAATGATCCCAGCGATAATTAATACTCTAAGCACGCTGGCAGCCTCCAACCATTTTTCTCCGAGCAAAATCCGAATGCTGAGCTCAGGAAAAAGAAAAAAAGGTACTGCCACTAAGATAAAGAAACCCATCGATACACCAAGGGTCTTCCAAAAGGCCCTGGCTAACCTGCTCTTTTCCAGGTTTTCTTCTTTGAGAATCTTGGCATAAACTGGAAAGGTCCCGTGCTGAACTGACTTGGCAAATTGGTGATTTAGCTTGTGACTGACAGCATAGGCATTGTGATAAATTCCTAACCCTGAGGTACCAACTACTTTCCCAATAATAATGTCATCAATATTTTCCACAATGTATCCCAAAACAGCAGAAATACTTAATCCTTTAGTGTTACGGAAGATTTCTTCAGCTCGAGATTTCAAGTAATGAAATCGAGGTTTTTCCGAAAAGAACAGAAAGGTAATCAAGACCTCAAAGAGAGCCGCAAAAATGAGGCCCACCACCAACCCAGTAACAGATCTAAAAATAAAGCAGAAAATTACTGAGGCGACTACTTCCACAGCCAGTAAAACAAAACGATAGAGAGAATCTCGGAAAAATTGCAGGTTTTTCTGTAAAGAAACGATTGCGGGATTAATAAAGCCACGAATAAAGGGTACTAACGAGGCAAATCCAATCAAAAAGAAAAGCTGCTGATCATGGTATACAAACTGCATCACATACCCCATGCTCACCATTGCCAGACTAATTACAAGACCGCGCGCAATCGAAATAACCCAAGCTGTATCCAGAAAGTAAGAAACACTGCGCTTTGACTGGACGATAGTCGCATTGATACCTGTTTCTGTCGCAGACTCCACTAAACCCAAGGCTACAACCACCAGGGCAAAGACACCAAAGTCAGCTGGTGCCAGCAGTCTGGCCAGCAGAAAGATTTTGCCGGCGCCCATCAGTGTCATTAAGATTTTGACGACACTATTCCAGCCAATACCTTGATATGCTCGCTTTGAGTAACCCATCGCTAAATTATGCTCGTTTCATGGTTGAAACTCTAGCGCGAAAAACGGATAATCATCTCTATGGAAAAAATGCTACAACTCGTAGGTGGATTCTTTCTCGATATTATCGAGACGATTGTGATTGCCTTATCAATTTTCTTGATCGTTTATCTTTTTGTAGCTTCTCCACATCAAGTAAATGGTCAATCTATGGTCCCCAACTTTCAAAGTGGTGAGTATGTACTCTCCGATAAGGTCAGCTACAAGCTGGGCCAGCCCAAACGAGGTGATATCGTAGTCTTCCACGCACCCGAGACAGCCAACTGTCCAAAAGGTACCGGTTGTGACTTTATTAAACGCTTACTCGGCCTACCTGGAGAAACCGTGGAGATTAAAGACAATGGGATCTGGATTAACGGGCAGAAGCTAGTTGAGCCGTATATACCTGATACTTTTCAAACACTACCTGGTCCATATACCAGGCAGGGGGCTATTACCCTTGGCCAAGACGAGTACTTTGCGAGTGGTGATAACCGTCCATACTCAAGCGACTCTCGCTCATGGGGACCAATTACTAAAAATGACATTGTTGGCAAGGCATTTTTGCGCTACTGGCCACCACAATCTGCGGGAGTTATTCCTCACTCAACGTATCCGATTTAATTATTGACTGATCTTCATGATCTTTTCGAGTTGATCCTGAGTCTGCTGTGGAGTACCTTTGAGCGTAAATGTCACTTTTGTTTGTCGCTCAGAAACGACTAGCTTGACTTTGGCTCGTTTCGTATCAAAAACATCTTGTAACTGCTCTTCCCACTTATCAATCTGCGCGGTACGGAGCACTAATCGGCCGCTACTCTGCTTAGGTGCTTGACCTAGCTGGTCTTTATATCGCCGGACCAACTCCTCCGCTCGGCGCACCGAGGCACTTTCCTTCAGAATAACTTTGTAGCAATCAATCATGACGCGCTCATTATCAATGCTGACTAAGGCCCTGGCATGACCTTCAGTAATCAAACCGCCTGCCAGGCCGTCTTTGACGGCATCAGGTAGTTGCAGCAGCTTCATGGTGTTGCTGATATACGGGATAGACTTGCCAATTTTTTCTGCAATCTGGGTGTAGGTAAATTTAAAGTCACGAATCAACTGCTGAAAGGCTTGCGCCCGCTCAATTGCTGACAGATCTACACGCTGTACGTTCTCGATCAGTGCCATTTCCAACATGCCTTTGGGCGTTGTCACCTTGACGTGCACCGGCACCTCTTTAAGACCTACCTGCTTGGCCGCTCGCCAGCGACGTTCACCAGCAATAATCTGATAGCCAGCTGGGGTTTTGGCGACAACTATGGGTTCCAGAATCCCATATGCCTGAATAGAGGTGGCTAACTCATCCAATTGCTCTTTGTGAATCTTGCCACGAGGCTGCAGTGGATTTGGCTGAAGTTGATTGACTGGAAGGACGGTTGGGTGTGGTTCGTTCATAAGAAGCGAATATACCGTTTATGTATACCATACACAATTCCCACTCTAAAGAACAAAAAACCCAAGCAAAGCTTGGGTTACTGGATCAATCTTAAAAAATTGGTGGTTAAACGACGTTAACGACCGTTTTTCCAAATCTCCTCCCGAACTGAACCACACCTTCAATCATAGCGAAAATCGTATGATCTCTACCAATGCCCACGTTCTTACCTGGCTTGTACTTAATTCCGCGTTGTCGCAAAATAATATTGCCGACGATAACTTTTTCACCACCAGCTTTTTTCAGACCGAGTCTTTTCCCTGGTCGCTGTGAGTGTTGGCGGACTGCTCCACCGGCTTTAACGTGTGACATATCTGATTCCTAGTTATTTACTAAACCGAAACTGCCATACTTGACGCTGAACAATTGCCTGAGGGCGATGATACATCAGCGGTTCGGAGAGTGGAGTATAGCCAAGAGAGCTCAACTTGTCAATCATTTTCTCGAGAGAATAAATGTTTTTCCCTTCAACGACATATGGAAAGATAATGACGACACTGGCACCCGGGGAAAGAATTTTGGTCCACTGCTTAAAAGCTCCCAGATACATCTTCTCTAGTCCTTTAAAAATATTGGGTAGTTGTTGAGCTTGGGGCGTAGGCTTTCCCAAGAAAGGCTCTGTTACTAAGGTGTCCACCAACCCACCGAGTTTATCTGGAGTAACGTTCGTAGCATCAGAATGAAAGATATGGCTCTGGACTGAAAGGTTGGCAGTTTTGCCGAACCACTCTAGATTCCTCGTGGTCCCAACTACTGAGTCTTGATCTAGATCTGAACCAAAAACTTGGCAACCCCTCATGGCTGCTTCAATTAAGACGGTTCCAGTGCCACAAAATGGGTCATAGAGCTTGACTGGCTCCCTTGAATCTGAAGCCTGAGATTTTTGCTGCGCCATAGCCATGTTAACCATCATCCGAGCAACTTTCACCGGTAACATGCCTTTTTTGCGATCTGAGTACGGCTTACCTCGATCCCGCTCAGTCCAACTGTCAATATCTTGAACTTCGAGGGTACGGGCAAAAAAAGTGGTTTCTCCGAACTTCATCACATGTAACTCAACTACATCATCATGGAGTAGTACGGCAGCGGAAAGTCCCTCACGTGGTCCTTCAATGAACCGAGAGCTGACGTTTCTGGCTTTGAGTAAGCGCTTAATCTCGCCTGGATCGAGCTTCTCAATGTTATTTCTACCCAGCTCAGCGATCGCAAAAGTTGGTCGGGGGAACTCAGCTAGGAAAGCCGCGGCGTACTCAGGCAATTTTTCTTCTTCTACAGCATGAAACTCACCTTCGGTCTTGAGGACTTTGAGTGAACCGCCAAGCAAAGAAAATATATTTGAGGCTGCCTCATCTGATTCGAGAGAAGCACGCACAATTTCTGGCGTGACTTGTTCCAAGTCTTCCTGGGGAATAAACACTAACAATTCGTGAAAAGAAAGTTCGGGGGTGCGGCCGAGGAGAAAAAGATACTTATGCATGTTCACCCGCCTACCCATGAAGTGCGTACTCAACTTAACTAATTGAGATCACTTCCACTGTAGTTTCAAGTTGACGATGACCGCGAACTTTGCGATACCGAGACTTTGCTTTATATTTTGCTACTCTGAGTTTGTCACCTTTTTGGGTAGAAGTCGCCTTGAGTTTTACGATAGCTCCAGATACTAAGGGGGCACCAATTTGAACAGTGTCGCCATCGGCAGTTAAAAGCACATCATTAATACTCACTTCTTGGCCATCGGTCAAGTCAAGCTTGTTAACGGTTAAAGTATCCCCAGCACTGATGCGGTACTGTTTTCCAGCGATTTGAATGACGGCGTATTTCATAAAACTCCTGCTTGTTTCTCGATTTGTGATTATAACACAACTCGGCTAATGAATATGCAAGGCAGCTCGACGGCGCATGCTGTTCACAATTGCTTGGACGCAGCCATACTGAAAGCAGATACCAAGTATGGAACTGCCACCATAAGAGACTAATGGTAATGTAATGCCAGTGATTGGAACTAGCCTCATATTCATCCCAATATTCACGGCAGATTGAAACAGAATCATCACCGCAGTAACCAGGCAAAAATAACGCTCAGCTGAGGTTGCCGCGACAGAGCTGAGATAAAATAAAAAACCAATCAAAGCAAAGTACATCGTCAACAACAGCGTTGAACCCAAGAACCCTGTTTCTTCAGCGAAAGAAGCAAATACAAAGTCTGTTTGTCGTTCCGGCAGAAAGCGCAAATGGGACTGAATCCCCTGGCCGAGTCCTTTTCCAAGTAGCTGGCCTGACCCCACCGCGATGACTGACTGGATCGCGTTGTACTGCGCATCCACTTCGGTGCCGGTGGGACGTAAGAAAGAAGTAATCCGCTCCTTCTGGTAAGGACGCAGCAACCAAGTCCAGCTAATGACTGCGATGAGGAAAATCACTGCAATGCTCCCCCCAATATATGCCCAGCGCGTCTTCGCAAAAAAGAAGAGACTTGCCATCGAAACTAGATAGACCATGGCAGTACCTAGATCTGGTTCTAGAAAGATTAACGTGACCGGGAGGCCAGTAATTAGCAGAAAACGGATGAGACTGCTAACGTCGCGGAGTGGATTTCTCGCTAAAAGTCGTGCTGTTAGAAGCCCGACTATTGCAATTGCAACTTGAGAGGGCTGGATATGAAAAGAACCAATGGGTATCCAGCTGGTGGTACCTCTGGTGACCTTGCCCAGCACTTGAGTCAGGAGCAGCAAACTGATTAAAGCAGCATATAAGAAAGGGCTCATCCGCAACCATATTGAAAAATTGATCCTTGATGTGACAAGGAAGATACCTCCGCCCACCAAAAAGAATAGCAACTGGCGGGTGAGAAGCGCTGGAGCCACACTCCGCAAAGTAAGCAAACTGAGGAACGAGAAAAGAAAGATTAAAATGGGTAACACCCAGCGACGAGTCATAGTTTTGACCTAACGCAGTTCAGATTTTTTTATTCTGTCAACAATGCTGTACTTTTAGCTTCTTGGGTTAAGTTTCATTCCTCGATAATTCCACTAGCAAATTATCCTCGCCACACTCCCCTTCACCAGCTCACTCACCTTTGCCTTAGATTTGATTTGTTCAGTCCAGGCTTCTGGCCACTCAGGTAGCTCTACTCTGACAGAATTATGAACATCTACTTCTGCGTCTTTCCGCAGTTGCTGGATCTGACGCATCACTTCTCTAGCTTGGCCTTCTTCCTTGAGCTCTGGAGTTAAATCTAGCTCTAGCTGGACAGAAAAGTGATCAGCTTGCTGCCACTCTACTGCTTTGACATTTATTTCTTGAATCAATACATCTAGTACTGCAGCTCTTGGTTTCGTTGTCGTTGCCTGAACCATCACTCTAGCTAATGGCTGGCGAACTTTGATTGCTTTTTCCTTACGAACTGCATGGCTGGCTTCAGCAACTTTTTTAATTGTCTCCATCTCCTGTTCCAAAGCTAAATCTACTTTGACTGGAGCCTGTGGCCACTCAGAGAGATGGATTGAGCTTTGGTCGTCTAGTAAGTTGTGGTGCATCACTTCGCTGAAGAATGGTGTAATGGGGGCAAATAGCTGAGCCAGAACGTACAAAGCGTATCCGAGGACGCTCTGCGCTGTTGCCCCATCTTCAGACTTGATTCTTTCTCGACTCTGGCGCAAGTACCAAGTAGAGAGTTGATCCACAAACTCGATAAGTACTCGACTAGCCTTGACTACATCATAGGCATCTAAGTTGGTAGTGACTTCGGTGATTACTGAACTTAATCTCGAGAGTAACCATTCATCCATGACGTGAGTGGCTTGAGGAGCTTTATCGACCACCACTGGGGTTGCACCAGTGTACGTCTTGTAAAAACTAAAGATATTCCACCAGATCACAAAGATTTTTTTACGCAGCTCAGAAACATCTTTTTCGCTAAAGTTTAGATTATCAGCCTTCATCACCACCGAGCTCATCAAGTATAAGCGCAAACTATCTACTCCATACTTATTGATCAACAGCATTGGGTCAGGGTAATTTTTCTTGGACTTACTCATCTTAGAGCCATCTTCAGCCAGAATTGTTCCCGTCGTTACTGCATTCTGGAAAGCTGGCGCCTCAAAGATTCCCACTGACAAGACGTGCATACAGTAGAACCAAGCTCGAGTTTGGGCGATGTACTCTGAGATAAACTGCGCTGGGTAGCTACTTTCAAACTCTGACTTGTGCTCGAATGGATAGTGTCGAGAAGCAAAAGGCATACTGCCACTCTCCACCCAACAGTCAAAAACTTCGGGCGTACGCTTCCCTTTAACAGTTTTTGCATCATCAATCCAGACTTCAATATCATCTAAGAATTCGCGATGAATATCCGTTAAGGACTCCACTTGTGACGGAACTACCGCCCATTTCTGTAACTCCTCAATTGAACTGACCACCCTATATTGAGTGGACAGCCCGACACTCGACTTTTTCCCAGCAGCGACCCAAATTGGCATTGGCGTTCCCCAATACCGAGAGCGAGAAATATTCCAATCTGGAGCAGTCTCTAGGCCCTTACCAAATCGCCCGTGCTTGAGGTGCTCTGGATACCAGTCAACACTTTCGTTACTCTTGATTAACTCGGGCTTGAGCTTTTGGACGTCAATAAACCACGCTGGTACCGCACTATAGTACAGTGGAGTGCTGCAACGATAACAAAATGGATACGAGTGGGTGTATTTTTCAGCCTTGAAAACAAGATTTAGCTTTTCGAGTTCGTCTATTAGCGTCTGCTCAGCCTTTTTGTAGAACATGCCCGCCACTGGCGTCACAAACTTAAAGAACTTTCCTTCATCATCTAAAGTAGGCACACATGGCAGATTTTTCTCTTGGGCCAACGCATAGTCATCCTCCCCATAAATAGCGGCGGTGTGTACGATGCCCGTTCCATCAGTCAGGCTAACAAAATTTGCGGTGGTGACGTAGTGGGCTTTTTTAGCATCAAGTGGCATGTAGTTAAATAACGGTTCATACTCAATCTTCTCGAGGTCTTTTCCTTTTACCGTTTCTATAATCTCAGGGTGGTGAATTTCGCGCATCTTGGCAACTTCAGTGACTTTATCTTTAGCCACCCAGTAAAAATCACCTTCAATCTCTATCTTTGAGTACTCGGCATCGGGTAAGACTGCTAAAGCCACATTCCCAGGTAAGGTCCATGGCGTCGTCGTCCAAGCCAGGAAGTACTCATTTTTAGTATCTTTCCGCCGGAACTTGATGTACACCGAGTTGTCTTGCACATCCTTATAGGAGTTATCCATGGCAATCTCGAAGTTAGATAATGGCGTAGCACAACGCGGACAGTAAAGCACCACTTTGCGGCCTTGGTATATAAGCTCCTTTTGATCAAGCTGAGCAAAGCCCCACCAGACAGACTCCATATAAGTCTTATCCATGGTTTTGTAGGAGTTCTTGAAGTCTACCCAGCGGCCAATTCGGCGAATGATTACTTCCCAATCTTTATCAAAGCGCAGAATTGCCGACCGACAAGCCTGGTTAAAGTTATCAATCCCAAAAGTTTCAATACCTTTTTTACCACCCTTTAGGTCGAGCTCCTTCTCGATCATGTTCTCGATTGGTAGGCCATGACAGTCCCAACCCCAAACTCGATCAACTCGATAGCCCTTCATGGTCCAGTAGCGAGGGATAACATCTTTAATTGTGGAGGCTAAGATATGACCGTAATGGGGCAAACCTGTCGCAAATGGAGGTCCATCGTAGAAAATGTAGGGTTTCGACTCAGGTCGCTGCTCTACCGACTTCTTAAATGTTTGATCTTGATCCCAAAACGCTAACACTTCCTCCTCTAGCTTTGGGAAGTCTGGTAATTGAGCTATATTTGCTAGTTTCGGCATAAAAAAAGCCTTTCACTCCCACTACAATTAATGAGAACAAAAGGCTTTTCTTGAAAATTTCAGCAGCTTTGCTGAGGTTCTCAAAGAAAAAGGTACCAACCTTTTTATACTTCGTTACTGCTGTTACGGGCGTACCCGGCTTGGTCTATTTTTTCTAGCTGATAGTGTTGACTTCAGACAGAAATTTCTTCAAGCGCCTTGCTCAGTGATGCTGAACTCAAACGGTTATGGATTTATTATATACCATCTTGGATCAATTAAGCCGGGACCATCTTCCCATCAAGCATTTGACTCATCGTTTGCCACAGATTTGTATGAGGCTCCGCTTTATCAGGAATTTGCTGTAATCTTTTTTCTAACTCACGTCTCATCTCGTCTGCAATTATTGTTAAGCCAGCATCTCTAAGATGTTCGATTCCTTGCAACATGAAGAGGACATTAATTCTGCCGGAAGTATGTGGGTCTTCAAAGAATGTTGCACAGCTGGTAAGAGCAGCTAGCATTGAGGACTCAGCACTCAGTATCGACATTGTTACATTTGAGTAAATGCCGCCAGGGTTATTTAAAGCATCAGAAAAGTTTTCCTCCAACCAATGACGGTGCTCATTAGGTAGTTGTGAGTATGCTACTTGTTTTATCCAGCCATTCATATCTTTGCACAATTGGTAAAAGGGCTTCTTCCACTCGCTGTTAGGGCCGCAAGCACAAATGTCATTCCACCTCCGCAAGTCTCCACAGTGACAGCTCCATGCGCTTCTTTCAACTAGATGGCCATTATGGTGCCCATCGTGAATATTAAATCCCACTCGATCCCAAATTTGTTCAAGTTGATTAATAGAGATGATCGAAGTTCCTCTATTTGGCAGTGCTATTGTAAGTAAGTAATGAAGGAACTCAGCTCCACCCTTCCAGTGGTGGCCAAAAGTTTCAGCATCTGTAAAAGTTACTAAAGGCAAACCATCGACCACCCGCATAAATGCTGGAAGTAGTTGGTCAACAACAAAGTTGTTTGCATTATGTTTAGGCTCAAAAGCAAATGCATGAGAGGCCTGCTTATCGAAAGGAATAGCCTGCAGAACTCTTCCACTGGGTAAGGTCAGTTTAGTTGGCCTGTTATCAGAAGCAACTCCGGCTTCATCTTGCCGAACTTGATGCGGAGCCAACATTAAGCCTTTGTATCCAGCAGCCGCTATTTCTTCTAGAACTAACGTGGAGAGAGCTGATTCGGGCGCCCAAAAAAATAGGGGGGCTACTCCTCCTGAATCTCTTGTAAATTGTATTTTTCCTGCTCTGATTAAAAGTTGTACATCATCATGTGGGAGGTCTGGCAAGATTGCATGAATAAAGGAATCTCCAATACCATTATTTCCTAGATTCCGATTAATTTCAGCTCCAGTATTGGGATCTATTTCACTAACGCTGTGACGAACAGTTGCATATGCATCAAATGTTGCTAGAGCAAAAACCCCCAGATCAGCTAAAACTCTATAACATTCTGCATTTACTACAGCTGTCCAGTCCTCACCCATGGGGTCTGTACTAACATGACTAAATTGGTTGTGCTTGGGATGACGAGGAGGCTGATACTGATGAAAACCAGGTATGTAAGAGCTCTCATTCTTATCGCCTTGGAAAGCCATAAAACAGATAGTAGACTTCTAAAGTTCTACAGTCAATACATCAAGGATATGTTGGAATTACTTCTTATTCCGTAGAAATGCGGGGATATCGAACTCATCCTCAAACTCATTAGCTCCACCCACTTGAGAGACTGGTAGGGGGGTAGTTATTGCAGAGTGATCAGAAGAATCGTCGTTGGGAGCGCTATTATCTCCAGCTGAAGTAGTAGTAGTAGTAGTAGCGGCTGGCATGCCAAATGCATCTCCAAAGGCCTGAGATCGAACTAAAGGTGTCTGCATGGCTGCAGGTGGAGTGTTAAGGCTCGAAGCAATTTGACTAGTAGTTTGAGGCTGGGTAAAGGAAGTGGGAGCCCGATCAATCCTCGGGCTGTCACTCGATATCGAGTCACTTGTAGAGGAACGATCTGCTGGCTTAGAAAGTCGTGATCCTGATTCCCTCCCAAAGGCACCAAAAAGTGGTCTGTTAGAAGATGAATATCCCATCTGCTTTTCATCAAAACCCGTTGCGATCACACTGATTTTAATTGTTGATCCCATGTTCTCATCAATCGTTGCTCCAAAAATGATGTTGGCATCTGGTGCAGCGGCTGAGGCAATAATCGTGGATGCATCAGAAACTTCACTCATCGACATGTCAGGGCCACCAATAATGTTATAGAGAATGCCCTTCGCCCCGTCTATTGATACCTCCAGCAATGGAGAAGAAACGGCCATTCGGGCTGCAGTCGCAGCTCGGTTTTCTCCGCTCGCTTGACCAATTCCCATTAAGGCTGAGCCTGATTCGGACATAATCGTCTTGACATCAGCAAAGTCGACGTTAATCAAGCCAGGAACTGTAATCAGATCTGAGATGCCTTGAACGCCTTGACCTAAAACGTTGTCAGCCAAGCGGAAAGCGTCGAGTAACGTCATTTTCTTATCAACTACATCCATCAAGCGTTGATTAGGAATGACAATCAACGTGTCAACATTATCTTTGAGCTGCTCAATCCCTTCTTCAGCTGATTGCATCCGTCGAATACCTTCAAAAGCAAATGGCTTCGTCACTACGGCTACTGTTAGAGCCCCAGATTCCTTGGCAATCTCAGCAATGACTGGAGAAGCACCAGTTCCGGTCCCACCACCCATGCCAGCCGTGATAAAGACCATATCGGAATCGTAGAGCAGATCTTTTAATTTTTCGCGGCTCTCTTCAGCGGCAGTATGCCCTACTTCAGGATCAGCGCCAGAACCCAAACCCTTTGTGAAGTTGCTGCCTATTTGAACTTTTGTTTCTGCCTTGGAGGAAAGAAGCGCTTGCGCATCAGTATTCACGGTGATGAACTCAACGCCTTGAATTTGGTTCGAGGTAATCATCGAGTTCACCGCATTTCCACCGCCACCACCAACTCCGACGACCTTAATCTTAGCGAAAGTGGTATTGCTTGGTTTAACGAGACCCATGAGTTCCTTGGAAATCAAGTAATGTTGCGCTGTATCTTATCATTTCTTTGCAAACATGGGAAAGGCATTTTATGGGAGCACCGACTTGATTAGCGCTACACCTTTTTGAATGATAGCTCCTACTTTAATTTTCTGAAACATTTGGCTGATTCGGAAGTTGCTAGCGTTGGGACGCCCTCCACCGCGCTTTGCTGCGTAGGTCAGTAAACCAATAGCGGTAGCATAAGAAGGCTTCTGAATATCATCGATCAAGCCTTTCAATTCGGTCGGTTGACCTACTCGAGCTGGCAGGTTCAGTGTTCGCTTGGCTACTTCCACAATACCAACTGTTTCGGCACCGCCACCTGAAAGAACCAGCCCCGCGGGAACCAAGGGGACTAGGTGATGCTTTTGCAGATCTTGTAAGATCATAGTGAACATTTCTTTCATTCGAGGTACCATGATGCCTTCAACCAGCGTTCGCTTTGAGAGTGTGTCAACATTTTCGTAAATTCCCAGCTGGACTAAATCTAAGTTATCTTCGGCTTTTTGTCTTTTTCTAAAGTCTTCTTTAGATTCTTCAGAATGAGGCTTCAGATTCAGTAATTGGTCTTGAGAAAGTGAGAGCTTAATTTTTTCTGCCGCATCTAAGCTGATTCGGCAACCTAGAGCAATATCTTGGGTAATGTGGCGGGCACCAATAGGCAACACCCCTGAGTACGTCAGTGCTCCTTCTACATAGGCACAGACAGACGTTGAGCCAGCGCCAATATCGACTAAGACAACTCCCAGCTCTTTCTCTGTTTCTGAGACCATCACTTCAGCAGCTGCTAAGCCGGAAAACACAAAGCCATCTAGTTCCAAACCCAGATCTTGAACTATCTTGGCTAGATTCTTTAAGGCTGTAGTCTGGGCAGTAATAATGTGCGCTTCAGCTTCCAAGCGAACTCCCGTCATACCCACTGGGTCTTTAATGCCTTGCTGAGCATCAACGGCGAAATCTCGTGGAATAACATGAATAATCTCCCGCGCGGAGGGCAAAGAAATAGCTCGAGCCGCTTCTAATACTCGAGAGACGTCCTCAGCTGTAATCTCCTGAGTTGGCGCAGCTACTGCCACCACGCCTTTGGAGTTTTGGGAGAGGATATTCGGTCCAGACAGGGAAGCCGTCACTGATTTTGCCTCAACTCCCGCCATTCTCTCAGCAGAATCTAAACTACTGGTCATTGTTTCCAGAACATCTTCTAAGTCAACAATCTGGCTTTTGCGCATTCCCTTAGAAGGAACTGCCGCTACACCTAAGACCTGAATGCCTCTGTTCTCGGGGTCAACCGCACCAATCAGGGTAACACACTTGTCAGTGCCTAGGTCAATAATAGTAATGGTTGAGGTTCGCTGCATAAAGATAAGGACGTGAACTAGGATACCAAAATCTGAAGGTCTTGTGTACAGCTCTTTTTTAAAGTGAGTGTCGCAAAACAATGTGTTGGTACCGTAGATCTATTATTGTAATCGGTTCTTTGAGTTCTTGAAAGTCAAAAGAATTGAGCAAAAAACGCAGTTTCTCTAGCGAAATGAGTACTTCGTTTAGGTTTAAGATGGCTGTTCGCGACTCAGGCAGTGTCAGCTCCACTTCGTTTTCAGAGACTAGATTGACTCGACTGCCCTTTAAGCTATCTCTATCAATATTTTCAATTAACTCTATGAGATTACTGTGCAACGATGAATTTATTCTCCCTCGTAGTTGCATTGGAGGTAAGAAAGTTTGCTGCTGATTAATCACTGGTAGCCCGCTTTGACTTGCTGCTTGTGAAATAATGTATCCTGCTTCATCAACCACCCAAAGCAGACCCGCTTTTTCTTGCAAGATATACTTTTCAACTGAAGGTATAAACTCAATCTGAACTTCCTGAGGCAATTTTTTTTTGATCTGAAAACTCTGCAGGAACGGGGCATATTCAGTAATTTGTTGACCTATTTGATAAAAGTCAGTAAAAAAGATTGATTTTCCTTTATACGATTCTAACTCTGCAACGACATAGTCTGGACACACGTCTTGAGATACTTGGCAAGTAATCTGCCGGACGGTAAAAAGCTGAGTAACATGGGCATAGACCCCGGTAATTAGGAGTAAAAGTAGACAGAACAAGGCCAGCAGGGGCTGCCAGTTTTTTCTCATTTTTACAGTATACGTACTTCGCTAGGCCACTGAAAGACGAACTAGGTTGTAGAGCTCTTTGTCTCCATCTAGCTTCACGGTAGACTGAGCGACCTCCGCGTGAAGGTTCAAAGAGCCCAATTTTTTCTTTGCTCGGGTAATCGACGCTAGCAAGCTCTGAGGAGTAAGGTCTTTTTGAGGTAGAATTATCGCAGAGCCTACGCTTGCCATAACCTCGGCATTCTTGGATTGTTCATCCTGTGGAGCATGAAGCAGCGGAATCAAAATCGCGGGCTTCGCTAGGGCCATCAGCTCTTGAATCGTGTTCGCCCCTGCTCTGGAGACCACCAGTGAAGTCTTTCGATAAACCCAAGCCAATTCATTTTCAGTTAACCACTCTCGCACTACGTAATTCTTTTGCTGTTCCGGACTGAGCTGGTAATGCGCTCTTTCCAAAGTTTTTTGGTAGTCCATCACAACCGTTGGATTTCCACATTGATGAATAACAAACCAGTCTTTAGTGAGTTCAGATAAAACTTGTGCCACCATGACGTTAATAATCTGGGAACCTTGATTTCCCCCAGTGATGTAAAGCATGGGCTTAGTTGGTGACTGTTTTAACCAGCTCGGGACTTTTCCTCTTGTCTCAATTATCTTACTGCGAAGAGGATTGCCTGTCAGAATTGTTTTATTCTGTGAAAATAAAGTCAATGAATCAGGATATGAAACAGCAATTTTTTTGGCTAACCGAGCAATAAATTGGTTGGCCACACCTGCCACCCGTGTTTGCTCATGAGTAATAATTGGGATGCCAAGCGTGAAGGCTGCGATGGCTAATGGCACTGCTAAGTACCCCCCAAAGGATAAAAAAACATCAGGTTGCTCTTGTTTGAGAATCTGACGAGCCCGGACCAAAGAACTGCCAAACTGGATACCTTGTTTTACTAAAAGGAGGGGTCGAAAAGAGCTGGGTACTTTTCCAGCCCCAAACTCAACAAATGCAACTCCTCGCCGGCTAACTTCCTCTTTTTCCTGACTTTGTTGCTTCAACTCAGTTTGGCTAAAGTTTCTCCCGACAAATACAAACTCATCTTTTGCAGGCAACGTTTGGGCATAGTCAATCAAGGCTAATGCTGGAGTAAGATGACCGCCAGATATAAGTACTTTCATACGCGTGAATGTCGACGGCCTATCCCGATCAAGATGCCGGTAATCGATAATACCATTACCAATGCCGTTCCCCCGTAAGAAAAGAAAGGTAAAGGTACTCCTGTTAAGGGAACCAACGCTACAATTGACGCCAAATTTAAGACAATTTGCATTCCTATCCAGATCATAATTCCCGCTGCCAGAAGGTGCTCGTACGAGCCTTCGACAGTTTTTTGGACAATTTTGTATGCTAACCTCAAGTATAAAGCAAACGAAGCAAAGACTAGCAGCGAACCTAAAAATCCCACCTCCTCGGCTACAATCGCAAAGATGGAGTCTGTACTCGCTTCAGGAATATAAGAAAATTTTTGACGCGACTTTCCAATTCCCTGGCCGAACAGTCCGCCATTTCCCAAAGCAATCGTAATTTGGCGGATGTGGAAACTTGCTCCTAATGGATCTGATTCCGGATTCAGAAAGGTGGTCACCCGCTGGTATCGATAGGGTGATGTCACTACGAGCAGAATTAAGCAAAGAACTCCAGCTACTCCCGTAAATAAAAACGTTTTTAATGGTGCACCAGCCAAAAAATAGAGACCAAATGCAATAGCCAAAGTAATCAGAGCAGAACCCATATCAGGCTGAAGAAAAAGTAATCCGACTGGAATCAGAGTCAAAAAGAGAAAAGGACCTAATTTTTGATGCTTTTCCATCCAGCTAGCAAAAAAACAAATCATGGCAAACTTGACTAGTTCTACTGGCTGAAAACTAAATCCTAAAAAACCTATCCACCTGCGCGCGCCATTCACCTCAAAGCCTATCCCTGGCACAAAAACCAGCAATAAGAGAAAGATACTCAGACCATATAGAAGTGGAGCACTCTTTTTCCAGACCTGACTGGGCACTATCACTCCAGCTATGAGACCCACCAGACCTACTATCAGCCAGAGGGCCTGTTGGCGCACAAAGTAAAATTGATTTCCAAATCGGGCAAAAGCTTCGGCGACTGAGGCCTCAAAAACAAAAAGCAGACCAACTACTGATAAAAGTAACGTTAATAAAAGTAGCGCTTTCTCTGGTGTTGGTACAGGTTTTTTTAAGTTCATGTCCTGGAACGATGAGTGACTGCTAATTTCTTAGCCCAATAAGCAAACTGTGCGGCTTTGTCCTCATAGTCTTTAAATTGGCCAAAGCTAGGTGAAGCTGGAGAAAGTAGTACTGTCCCAGAGGCAGGGCAGTGTTGGTAGGACATGTTTACCGCTTCCTCCATGGTGTTCGCAAACAGAATAGTCGGCAGCTCATTCTCAGAGTAATTTTTTTTCATAATCCCAAACATTTTTTCTCCTGAAGGCTTGAAGAAAATCACTGTTGGAACTCTTTTTTCTATCACCTTATCTACTATCTTGGTAAAATCTAAGCCCCGGTCATATCCGCCCAGCAGGATCACATCTACTCTCTCTAAAGTATCCAGAGCAATACAACTGGCTTCTGGAATGGTGGCCAACGTGTCATCAACAAAGACTCTAGTATCAAAAATCCCCACTTGCTCGAGACGATGAGGTAAAGGTTTAAAGGTGCTGAGCGCTTGTTGAATGATCGACTCATCTATTTTGAAGTGCTTTGCCACCAACGCGGCTGGCGGCAGGTTGTACTTTTGGATAATAGCGGAGGCAACTGGCTCAGCAGAAACTAAATTGGCTGGAGAAAATGCCTGCTTCTGTGCAGTACTATTTGCCCAAATAGGCTGCAGTTCAGGTACTTCAGCGTTATAGATAAGTACATCGTCAGAGTTTTGCCAACGAGTAATATTTCCTTTCGCTTGAAGGTAGTTTTCAAATGAACCATGATAATTTAGGTGCTCGGGAAAGATATTTAGGAATACTGCCAAATGCGGACTGAACATAACACTCTCTAGTTGGTAGCTAGACATCTCAATCACCGGAATAGTTTCTGGCTTAAGCTGCGAGTCAGACTCAAAAACTGGAGTGCCAATATTACCTGCCAGGATAGCTGGTCTACCGGCAGTCACTAGAATCTGGTGAATGAGCGCTGCAGTAGTACTCTTGCCTTTTGTGCCTGTGACACCTACAACACTCTTTCTATACACCCTCAGGAACTCGTTGAGTTGAGAAGTAACCTCTCTATTTTGGCTCAAAAACTCCTGAAGAGCCGGCTCATGAATAGAGATGGCGGGGGTTTTAAAAATTACGTCATAACTACTCAAGTTTTGCAGATAGGGTTCAACTTTTACGCGTACATCCTGCCCATACTTTTCAGAGACACTTGAGTCCTTATCTGAAATACCCAGCTGCTTATCAGGAAAAATTCTTCTTAAAAGTCCGTATGTGCTTTCTCCTTCCCGACCCATTCCTAGGATGAGCACTTGTTTCTGCCCAAACTGTTCGAGCAACGACTTCTGAAGGAGTGACTTTTCTTCAGTCACAGCGTTTCTAAGCACTTCAAAGAAAGCTCCGGGTAAAAAGTGAGTTGTTTGTAGAGTAGTTGTTACGTTTTTGCTGTGCGCTTCATTTCCGAGTTGAGCGGGCAGGACATGATCTTTGGCATACTGGAGTAAATGCGGAAGATGACCAGGATTCTTCTGCAGGGTCAAGTCCAGCGCAATGAGCGTCTCTCCTCTGGTCCCGACGCATTCTAGTGACTTAATCTCCGTCATTCCAGTCAATTCATCAAAGATTGGCTGCAGTGATTCCTTTTCTAGTAAGTTCTGTCCAAAAATATTCTCTAGCACTTGCTGTTCAACAAACGGCGATAAAATAATATAGACAAATAGACACTTTGGGCACTCACCACACCACTTGCCAGTTTTCTGTCCCCGGTTACAACTTAGGAAGAAACTAAAATACTGAGGGTACTGACAAAATACTTTGGCAATCTGAATCTCATGCATAGGCCGTAAAAAACTAAAGTACTCTATCGCAGTAGAAACATATTTTTTGAGGTACTCTCGAAAATTACTTTCAAACTCCAAACTCTTGGAGTACTGGTGATTGATCTGCTGACCTAAGAAAGTGGTGTTTCCTTCATTGGCACTAAACTCATTAGAAACCGCAATGTACCTAATATCCAAAATATATGCTGCCAAGGTACTTGAAAAAGCGGCCATAGCAGAAAAAGGAGTATGGCCATTCAGGTACCCAGCAGTATTTAGCTCGAGTAACTGGGGATCTAAATGGCGAGAGATCTGAATATTTTCGCTGATACCAGTCATCTTTAGTAACTGCGACACCTGATCAGTAGCGTTAATCGTCAGCGTCAGACGAGGAAGCGAGAAATTTTTTAGTAACTCAATACTCACTAAAGAGTCTTTCCCTCCGCCAACTGGGATAATTACTTTTTCCAGGTGAGGTGTTTCATCAATGACAGATGACTTTTCTGCACCCTCAACCTTAAATTTTACAAACCCTTCACTCCAGCCATCAATCTGATTGACAAAGAAAAACTCACTGAGACCTTTTTTAAGGAGCTCTTCCCAAAATTTTAATTGATCTGCTGATAAGTAGCCTGCTTGAATAACAAATTCAGAAGAGCAAGCAGCTTTCCAGTAAGAGAAACCCTCGACCATTCCCAGCTGGAAAATCCAGTTCTGTAGAACTTCCTCGTTTAGTTGTTCTAAATGCTCAGCAGTGACATGGTGATATATATATTTAGAGGTAAATGCAAGTTCGGGTTCAAGTGTATAAAAAAAAAGTAGCTCTAATCCCTCAGCTGTTAGTTGATAGGAAAATCGCTGATAAATAAAGCGCGGATGATTCTGCCGCAAGCTTTGTAAGCGATGAGACATATGGTCACTTTCTTCCTTTTATAGCATCGCTAACCATACACCAAACAAGGTTAACATAATTTGAACGAGCCAGGCGCGTTGAACAATTTTTGGCTCTTCCCAGCCATGATGCTGGAGCCAAAGATGAAATGGAGAAGCTGGAAAAAGTTTTTTCTTGCGCAGCCGTTTTGAGAGTAGCTGGCTTAGGGAAGTAAAAATCTCTAACACAAAGATAAATCCTATTACAACTAATGCAATCACCTTCCCCAATAAGAGTCCCACCACCGCCAGGGTGGCGCCAAAAGCCAGCGCCCCGACATCCCCCATGAATAATCGAGCCGGAAAAATATTGAAGTACAGGAAAGAAATCAACGATCCCAGCCACAGAGCCAGAAACATCGAAATAGGTACATCCAAAATTTGGGCTGAAAGGTACCAGAGTCCAAAGAACGAAATCATTAAGATCCCCCCAGCCAAACCATCCAAACCATCAGTCACATTTACAGCATTTGTGAAAGCTAGAATTACAAAAGCGGCAAACGGAATATACAACCAACCGAGTTCAAACGTCCCAATAAAGGGAATGTTTACAAATGAAATTCCTAGCTCGTGGTAAAGCAACCACCCTATTATCAGAGAGAGAGCAACTTGTAAGGCCAATTTGTGCTTCAGGCGCAAACCAAAGAACTGCTCTTTCTTAAACTGAAAGAATTTCTTGACGTCATCATATAAACCCAACAAGCCAAATGACAAGAAAGTAAAGAAAAGAATGTTGATTTCTTTCTCCACATTATAGACCCCATTGACTGGGATACCGGTATGTTTCAACAGCGGGAAAATCACTGCAAAAAGAGTCGTGACCACAAGAATAATTAACAAGCCTCCACCAACTGGCACGCCCGCTTTCTTGTTATGAAACTTGTCAAAAATAGGAGTGTGCTCCCCAAAAGCGTCTACTGTCCGCTGGTTGGCTCGTCGGAACCTCATACTATATAAGAGGTTGATAAATGGAACGATCAAAATACTCGTCAGAATAAAAGAAAAAATTAGTAAGCCTAAAATAAAGACCATTGAGTTCATACTATCCTAGTAACGTTGAATATTCGCGCCAAGTTTATGTAGTATCCGATCTAGCTTCTCATATCCTCGATCAATGTGATCCGTACTATCGTGTAATGTAGTTTCTCCTGTTGCCGTTAATCCTGCAATCATTAAAGTTGCGCCATGCCGTAAGTCTTGGACGTCAAACTCCCCACCATGGAGTGCAGAGGGCCCGACAATCCGAGCTGCGTGAAAAAACTCTGGACGGTCATTTTCTAAGTTAAAGTTATATAGCTTATCTGGATTATCTACTTCTGGATTAAAGAGCTGTATGCTGGCTCCCATTTCATTAAGCGCTTTTACGTACGCAAATCGATTTTCTAACACTGTTTCATGCAGAACACTCACCCCCGTAGCTTGCGTCATCATCGTCACCCAAAGCGGCTGCCAGTCAGTCTTGAAGCCAGGGTGAATACCTGTAGCAATGACTGCTCCTTGAAGTGGTCCTTTATAAAAGAACCGTACCCCAAAGTTACCAACTTGATACCCTGCATGGGCTTGATCAAGTGCGGTAAGAAAAGCGGTTAAGTCACTTGGCCGAGCATTCTCTACAATTACATCACCTTTCGTAGCTATGGCTGCACAAGCAAACGAGACCACCTGATTATGATCGGGCATAATTTGGTGAATAGCTCCATGGAGATGTTCAACGCCTTCTATTTTGATCACTCTATTTGGCAGACGCTCAATCTTGGCCCCCATCGTATTTAGGAACTCAATTAAGTCATCAATTTCTGTTTCTAAAGCCGCATTCTGCAAAAGTGTTACGCCTTTAGCCTTTACTGCCGTCATAATTAATGTCTCAGTTCCAGTATGGGTGCTTTTTGGAAAACAGTACGTGGCTCCATGCAGACCTTTCGTCTTCGCATGGATTAACTCATTCTCAAACTTCACTTCCACACCTAAAGCTGCTAAACCATCAAAGTGACGATCCAAAGGTCTGGCTCCTATTTTATCTCCGCCTGGAAATGGCACACTTACTTCTCCGAACCTAGACAATAGAGCAGGAATAAAAAGAGATGATGCTCGAGAAATTCTTCCATATTTCTCTGCAATGTCGTGACTACTCAAAGAAGTTGGATCAACCATATATGCTCGTTCGCCAACCAGCTGAGCTTTTGCACCCAAGGAATTAATTATTTCAGCCACCATCTGAACATCACTGATGTGACTGAAGTTTAGCAAACGAGAAGGTGCATCACCCAGTAGTGCCGCAATCATTAATTTGTAGGAAGCATTTTTTGCCCCACCTACCCGTACGCTTCCGAAGAGAGGATTGCCGCCGATGATTTTGAAGTGAGACATATTTTTAGCGCGTTATTCCAGAAAAAAAACTTCTTCTTCTAATTCTACTCCATATAGTTCTAGAACTCTCTGCTTGACAATTTTGGCGAGTTCTTTTACTTCTTGGCTGGTTCCCTGACCAAGATTGATGAAAAAAGCCGCATGTTTTGCACTCACTTGAATACCACCGACTCTAGTCCCTTTTAAGCCTGCTTGGTCAATTAAAAAAGCCGTGGGAAACTCAGCTCTTTGTGCAAATTGGGGGAAGAGCCCTGCCAAATTGGGAGTCATCGGTGTGTTGCGAAAGTAACAGCCCGAGCTGGGCTCGCCTAGAGGTTGAGTTTGTGCGCGATAAATCGTCGCTTCCTTCACCTTAGTCATCGATTCTTCTTGGTTGCCTTCAGCTAACTTGAACTCAGCCTGCAGAATTATCTCCTTGGTGTGATGAAACCTAGAAAAATCATACTTAAAGTCACACTCTTGTGTAGAGAGCCACTTAACTTTTGAGTCATCAGTAATAACTTCAACGCGGTGAATATGCTCTCCGATCAAGTCTCTTAAGTAGTGGGCATTGTTGTAAACTGCACCCCCAACTTTCCCCGGTACCCCTAGGAAGTACTCCAGGCCTTGTAGGCCTTCATCAATTGTCTTGCGAACAAAAAGAGCAGTCTTGTACCCAGCGCCAACTCTGACTATCTTCTTACCATCTCCACTATCAGCAGATTCTAAAGAGTACTCCTCATTACTTGCGCGAATGACTACCCCTACCAAACCTTTATCACTAACAACTACATTGCTGGCTCCCGCCAAAATAGTCATGGGAAACTGCTGCTCCTGACAATGTTTCACTACCGCAATAATATCTTGGCGAGACTTCAAATCGAGAAATACTTCAGCTGGTCCCCCAATCTTAAAGTATGTTAAAGGGGCTAAAACATAGTTAAATTCTGGACTGAGATGAGAAAAATGATGATGAATGGATTCTTGGAGTGGAGTACGGGGAGTCATGGATTTATTGTGCATCGCTCCCTCATCGGTAATGAGGTCATGAATTTTATAAATATCACCAGCTCCAATAGTTAGTAACACATTACCCGGTCTCAGATTTTTCTGAGAATAACAAGCTAGGTCATTCAAATTTTCTAAGTTCCGAGCCGGAATCTCAGGGAATCTCTCCTGAATAGCAGTACACAACATATCGCTCGTAATACTCATGTCGACTGCTTCTCTGGCAGACGGAAAGATATCCATCATCCAAACCTCACTGGCGTCTTTGAATGCTGTCACAAAATCAGCAAAAAGAGATTTGGTACGTGAATACGTGTGGGATTGGAAGGCCACCACTAATCGCTGAGTAGGAAACCACTCTCGGTAGGCAGCAATAACTTTTTGAACTTCATGAGGGTGATGAGCGTAGTCATCATAGTACTTCACTTGATTTTTTTCACCGATAAATTGGCACCTTCGTAAGGTTGATCTGAAAGTTGCCAGTGCGGTTGCAGCCTTTTGAGCAGGAACTCCAATGCAGCTGCACGCTGCAATTGCTGCCACTGCATTTTCCAAGTTATAGTACCCAGGAATCTGAAGTTTTAACGAAATAGCACCTCTGACTAAAGGTGAAAAAAAGTTGCAGCTATTACTACCCAGTTCTGCTTGGATAGAGGCTGGATCAATCCAGAAGTCAGAACCTTTTTTTGAACCAAAAGAGTATGTAGTAATTCCTACATTGTGGTAAAAAACCCCAAGTTCTTCATCTGCTTTATTAAAGATTAAAAAACCACCTGACTGAACCTGATTAAAGAAAGTTTCAAACGTCTTGACTGTATGGTCTAAATCTTTATATACATCGGGGTGATCAAACTTTAAGTTAGTACACACCGTCAGGAATGGGTGGAAAAAAGAAAAGCGTGGTGTACTCTCCACACCTCGACTGGGAGCTGTCGGATCAATCACATACTCATCAGCTTCTGCAACAAAGTATTGACTCTCCTCAGACCATTTTCCAGTTTTTTTCATGCCTGGAATATCACCTACACCAACTGAAAATGAAGGGTTGCACCCTGTCTTCTCTAAGATCCAGCTAATCATTGCCGATGTGGTCGATTTTCCTCCTACCCCACAGACTGCAATACCTTTTTTTTGGTTAAAGAGCGCTGCAATGGCTTCTGCCTGAGAGTAAACTGGTAAACGTCTTTTTTGGGCTTGAATTACCTGAGGATTTTGTTGAGCTTGATGAGCTGCTGTGTAAATAAGGCAGTCAACCTCTGCGGGAATCTCAGTCTCAAAACTGAGATCTATTTTAATATTTTCACTTTTTAGTAGCGGTTGCGTTACAAACTCTTCTGCCAAATCAGAACCAGTAACTTTTTTGCCAGCATCAAGTAAGCATTGGGCCAAAGAAGTCATTGCGACACCTTTAACGCCAACTAAATAAAAGAAATCATACTGGAGTAGATCGGTGAGTTGCGAGTGAGCGTTCATAGAAAACTTATCTTAAATAGAGTCCTGCAGAATTTGAGCCAGGACAGCTTGAAGCTTTTCCGGATCATGGCGTAAGAGTGAGCGATGTGCTGTATCGTTACTGCTTTTTTCGAAAATCTGTGGGCTTAATAAAGGGTGTCGGATAACCCGAACATCATTCAAGTCATCCACTACCGGATACTCACGGTCTGCAGCATAAAGTGCTAACATCTCATCTTGAATGGCCTCATTATTTAGCACTACTTTATCCACTGGGCGACCGATCAGCTCTTCAATTCCCGTCAAATGATCTGCAGCTGACATCTCATGCGTTTGAGTGAAGCGCGTCATTAAGTTAATAAAGTAGACGATGGTTGCTTTTGTTTGAGCAAAAGCTGACTTAGTGCCATCAGGCAACAACGCTGCGAAGAGACTGGCGTAGTAATCACCGGGCCCGATCACAATCACATTTGCTTCCTTGATTGCTCGTGCAGCCTGATCGTTGATTTTCGCCTTATCGACCAATTTAACCTGTTTAATTTTCTTTACCTCAGTAAGTTTCCCGTCCAGTACGTGCTCACCAATCGCCATGTCCCCATCAGCATACTCTATTTGGAGATGAACGTTGTCTTTTGTAGCTGGTATGACTTCCCCTTGAATTCGAAATATTTTTTCCGCAATCAGTAAGGCCTCAGTCGTATCCCCAGTCATATCTTGGAGTGCCGTTAACAATAAGTTTCCAAGATTATGGCCTTTTAGGCCTTCACCTTTTTCAAACCTGTAGAGAAGTATCTTCCTAATCCACTCTTCTCCTTCCAGCTCTGCCAAAGCTGCTAGTGCTTGTCTCAGATCACCAACGGGTTGAAAACCGAACTCGTCTCTTAACTTTCCTGTGGAGCCACCGGAATCAGAAACTGCAATGATACTCGCGATCTCAACACCTTGATGTTTCAGGCTCGAAATAACTGGAAAAGTACCAGTACCACCGCCGATAACTACAACTTTACGTTTCACCATACTACTTCCTTTGTTTTTGCTGAGCACGCCCCCGAATAGTAATAGCTTCTTGGGCCACTTTCGCATCGCTCCAGGGATATTCTTTTTTTCCGTAACACATACTTTGCTCGTGACCTTTACCTAGGAGAGCCACGATATCTCCAGGTTCTGCAAGTTGTTGAACTGCAAAGTTAATCGCTTCCCCTCTATCACAAATAGAAAGTACTTTTGCGTGGAATGGGCGTAGATCTTGTTTCATTTGTCGAATAATTGACCAAACATCTTCAGTTCTGGGGTCCTCAGCTGTGAAGATAACAATATCTGCTAACTCAGCTCCTATCCTACCCATCTTGGGCCGCTTTTGCCAATCCCGTAAACCCGCGCAACCAAATACAGCGATTAATCTATTCAGCTTCTCTGCGCTGATTCTTTGTCTTAGTGCAGTCAAAACTGCTCGGACGGCATTTGGCGTGTGAGCAAAATCCACAACTACCTCGATGTTCTTTTTCTTCACAACGGTCTGCATTCTTCCTACCACACTGGGAAAAGCAGCAACTGCCTTCACAAAGCTGGCCGGGTCAATTCCAAGCTTTTGGCTCATCGCATAGACCAACCGCGCATTCATTTGATTATAGGCTTGAGGAAAACGTCTTATAATAGCTTCCCGGACGGTATTCGGCAAACTATCTGCTTGTGAGTAGGTAGTAATCTGAGTTGAGGAGGACTGGAGAACTTTTCTTAGTTTATTATATGAGAGCTCATCATCAGCATTGAGCACTGCAATCTGTGAATCTTTAATCAGGATTGCTTTGGCAGCTAAATAGGCATCATAGGTAACATGATAATCCAGGTGCTCAAAAGAAATATTTGTTACCCCCACCAAAAATGGATGAATTCCCCATAAGCGATGCTGATAGATTCCATGGGAGGTCGCCTCTAAAACTAGGTCTTGATATCCTCCAGACACCATCCGAGCTAAAAAAGCCTGCAATTGCCGAGGGTCAGGAGTAGTAACATGGAAACCTGTGCCTATTGATTGATCACCAATGTAGGCAGCAACAGTCGTTAAGAGGGCGACTTTGCGACCAGCTTTTTTTAGCACATGATAAAGTAGTGTGCTTGAGGTGGTTTTTCCATCCGTTCCAGTAATACAAATAATACGGAGTTTTCGAGCAGGAAAATGATACTTTATTTCAGCTGGTAGTCCGCGGAGTAGTCCGGTTTTTACCAAGTGAAAGGGTCGTTTGAAACGGTAAATCAATTCTTTAATCATCAAAGTCCATTATACCGTAAAGTTTACCTATCTGGAGGAATATTCAGTAGTAAATACAGTTTGCTGGCAATGTCATACCAGAGAGGAGCTGCTGTTTCCGAGGCCCAGGGGGAACTACTTGGTTCACGTAGTTTTACAATCATAATAAAGCGCGGATTGTCTGCTGGAGCAAAGCCAATAAAGCTTGCAATCGTTTTTTTGGCGTCATAGTGACCATCGATAGGAATCTGGGCAGTGCCTGTCTTACCAGCGACTGAGTGAGTTTTAGAACTTATCCATTTTGCTTCACCCTGACTAGCTGCATAGACCATCATCTCACTAACTGTCTTGGCAGTTTGTTCCGAGACCACTTGCCGTTCTTCAATCGGCTCCACTACCAACTTACTGCCTTGCTGGTGATCAATAACCTTTTCCACAATCGTAGGTCGCATCATTTTGCCGTGATTAGCAATTGCGCCCACTGCACGAACCATCTGCATCGCTGTAGTGGCTACCCCCTGGCCAAATGAACTAGTAGCCACATCAATCTGCTTCCATTCCTTTCGTACTGGTGTGGCGGTATCTTCTTGGAGCTCAACTTTTATTTCTTCGCCAATTCCAAATTTCTTTATGTACTCTGGAAATTTTTCCTCCCCCATTAACTCAGCAATAAAGATCATGGCAATGTTATCTGACTTCGCAAGAGCATCCTTAATCGTAATGTTTGGGTGATACTCATCATTCCAAGTCCGGATGGTGTATTGGTTAATTTTCCGAGGTTGATCACAGTTGGTGCAGATTGTATCTTCCTTAATTAGACCCAGATCTATTGCCGCTGCAACAGTCAGGACTTTAAAAGTGGAGCCTGGTTCATACGTTTCTGCTAAAACAGGATTCTTATGACTGGTAGACTCAAAGTCATAGAAGTTTTCTGGATTATAATTTGGAAAGGCAGCTAGAGCTAAGATTTTCCCTGTGCTCGGCTCCATCACAATGACCTCACCACTAGCAGCGCCGTACTTTTCCATCCCTTTCTTGAGGGTTTCTTCTACTGCGTTCTGAACATCTCTGCGAATTGTCAGCACAATGTCTCTGCCATTAAGCTGAGCTTTTTTTTCACTAGTATCAAAAAGTAAGTGAAGGCCTAGCGCATCTTTAAGAAAAGTATTTTTCTGAGCATAGCCGTGTAGTTCCTTATCCAAAGCCCCTTCCACTCCAAAGTATCCTTGGTCATTTCCCTCTGCATCTTTGCCCACAAATCCCAACGCATGAGCTGAAAGTGAAGCTTCCGGATAAACTCTGGTCTGATATCGCTCAAAACCTAAACCAAAAAAATTGAGGCTCTCAACTTGTTGCTTTACATTTCCGTCCAAACGTTGCTTCAGAGTAACCCACTTAGCGCTTGGGTCACTCAGTTTTTCTGTAATTCTTTGCCTGAGTTCCTCTTTTTGTAGAGCAACAATAGCTGCATCTGTGGCCAGTACAGGGTCAAGCTCGAGTAACAGTGGTGCTAACTTATCAGCAATCAGTACAGGATCTTCTTTGAGCAAATGTGGCTGAGCAAAGAGCCGATAGACATTTTTATTGCCGGCCAAAGTATAGCCATCACTAGTAAAGATTTTTCCCCGCTGAGCAGGTAGGGTGACTGTACGAGTATATTGACTCTCTGCTTGAGCCTGCAGCACTGAGCTATGAAAGACTTGCCAGTAAAATAGCCGAACTCCGATCCCAAATAAAAAAAGGTACAGGGTCAATAAAACAATTTTTGAACGTTGAAACGTATGCCGGCTTACTTTAGATGTAGAGTGGTCAAACGAGGACCTTTTCTCAGGGGTGCGTGAAACATAGTCGTTGAAAGGTTTGGGCATTCGTATACTTTCACGTAGTATGTATCAAAAACGGCTTAGCGAGAAGCGACTGCTGCGTGAGTCTTAACCTGGGTAATTTTGGAGATAGACAAGAAACCACTGCGACTCGCATCCTCTGCCAACTCTGATAAGGAGAGCTCCAGAGTAGTAGCCAGCTCTAGTTCATACTTTTTTTCAGCTAATACTGCCCTCTGCCTGTCTAATCCGGCTATTTGCTGTCCATATGAAACATGAGTACTGCCTACAGCAATAGTCCAGGCAATCATACTTAAGGTGATCGTGACTAATGAAAAGTAGTAGATGGTTGAAAAATGCGTATTCATATTCATATTCTTTTCTCGAAAATTCTCATTTTTGCACTACGCGAACGGTTGTTGCGTTCTATTTCTTCTATCTGTGGCGTTATGACCTTGTGAGTTATGTGGGTTCCTTTATTTGCTCCTTCCCAATCTCGAAAGAGCAACTTTACGATTCGATCTTCCCCTTCATGGAAGCTAATGGTGATGATCCTACCTCCGGCTTTTACCGCCTCATATGCCAGCGGGAGGGCTGTTTCTATACTGTCCAGCTCTGAGTTCACAATGATTCGTAAAGCTTGAAACACTTTCGTGGCAGGATGGAGATGTGCCCCTCGGTAAGTCTGCGCTTGCTCAATAATCTGCACTAGCTGTCCGACCATGTTGATTGGTTGACGCTGACGACTCATCACAATTACGTGTGCAATCTTTTTGCTGGCTCTTTCCCCACCGTACTTCCAAAATGTCTCAGTGAGCTGTTGCTCAGACAGAAGATTAATTAAATCCTTTGCCTTTACCCCTAACCGATCGTCCATCCTCATATCTAGCTGCGCATCATGCTGAAAGCTAAAACCTCGGTGAGTGCTCTCAAGTTGGGGACTGCTGACTCCAAAATCAAAGAAAACCCCAGCAAACTCTAGAATCTGATGTTGGGTACGAACTTGATCTATCACTTTTTTTAATTGATCAAAGTTTTCTCTAATCAGAACAAGCTTTCCTCGTTCTAGCTCGCTTTTGAAGTTTTGCTGACCAAACTCGATAGCTTCCTGATCACAATCGAGAGCCACAACTTGGCCTCCCTTCTCCAAAATCAGGCGTGTATGCCCGCCACGACCAAATGTCGCATCTAGGTACCAGCTGCCTGATTGAATCTGCAGCGCAGCAATCACCTCCTGAGGTAAAACTGATGTGTGACCACTATTCATAACTTCCTTTAATATCCAGCTACTGTTTCCACTTGCTCAGCAATGCTTTCTGCCTGCTGAATAAGTTGGTCTAGGTATTGGTGATAGATCTTTACGTCCCAAATCTCGATTCGTTGGAGACTTCCAACTACAACGAGTTCTTTTGTGAGCTGGGCAGATGCTCGCAAAAATTCGGGAATTAAGATTCTACCGCCAGTGTCAACTTCAACCTCAGCTGCATCATTTGTCATTAACCGCACAAAATCGCGCTGAGCTTTTTTCGTAAAGGTGTAGCTACTGATCTTGGTCATCTGTTTTTCAAAGTCATGCTTTGGAAAAAGGAATAAACCTCCATCGAGTCCTCGGGTTATAACCCACAGTTTTTCCAGCTCACGGAATGATTTAGGTAGGGAGAGCCGCCCTTTCTCTTCTAGATTGTGGTAATATCTTCCGATAAACATTTATAAGATACTTTACCATAGTTCACCACTTCTAATAACAGTAACTATTGCACACCTTATTTAGCCTGTAAAGACCAAGGAAATCCGAAACATCTCAGTGGGTAATAATTACAAAAAAGGCCACCATTTATTGGTAGCCTTTGAGGTCTTTATAACAAGATGGGTTATTTTTTCAATACTAAGTAGAGTGGTAACAAATCAACTTCGGCTGTGAAACTCTTGCCGTCGCCCTTTGCAGGAAATTCTTGCCAACTTCGGCCATTCCAAGCTGAAATCACGGCAGTTGTTGCTGCTTCGCTTGCTCTGATGATAATGCTGGCCTTACCCTTTAATGGGCTACTGGTGGTCAATGAGTAGACTTCAGAAATAACAGTGCCCGTTGGAGATTTTGGATACCCGGGAGAGTTAAAGATAACCAAGTGTCGCTGTGTAGCTAAATCTTTACTCTCAATCTGGAACTTAGCATCTTTTGAACTGTACTCAGTCTCACGGGTAGTATTTTCAAAATACTTCCACTCTGATTTGAGCGCGTAGTTTTCAGGACCAGTGTAACGAGTTAACAAACTGCCCCCCTTGACATCTCTATGATATGTACAGGCTCCACCCGCACTACAGCTTCCAAATAAAATATCTTTGGTCACTGGCAAAGCAGAAAGTGCCAACTCACCAAAAGCTCCTTGCAACAGTTCTCCGGCTTGATACTCTAGCTCATACTCTACCTGATCAGCCGGCTTTTTTACTTCATTAAAGCTGATCAGTACATTTCGACCACTACTTTGGGGAATGATCTCAATAAAGGGTCGTTCACTGACAGGAATAATGTTCAATGAGTCAGCTTTGCGTTTCTTTTTTGGTTCAGTTTGAGCCTGCTCAGCTGGTTTGGAACGAACTCTAGTAAAAGCAAAAATTCCTCCGCCTACTAGAAGCAGCGCTACTATAATTCCAATGATAGTCATGTTTCGTTTATTCATATTGATCCCTGAAGATAAGTTTCTGATCAAGTGTAGGAAATAAGTGTACCATATCAGGTAGGTCTAATGGTCAAATAATCATAACTACGAAGTGGGCGCTCTGCTACACTGGCTGCATACTCTAAAACTGAAGTGTATGGTGTGTCATGAAGATTTTGATATCCAAGTTGAACCAAAATTTCTATGAGCTTGTTTTGGATAGAGGAAAAAGAAGCAGTATCACCACTTAACTCTTCCAAGATACTTAGGACCTGAACAAAGATTTCTTCTTCTGCCGAATCTTCTGAAAAAAGTACGTCTATAATTTCTAAAATCTCGACCAGCTTCTTCATACTCATCAAATTCTTTTTCGATTCTGAAAAATCATTAATCAGGCTGGTTTGAGTAAGGATGGGCAAAGACTTGGTGTACTGTAGATACACTTTGACATAATTTCCCGGTTCCAGGTATGCTCTTTGGCTAGAGCTCATCTTTCTGACCCCTTTAGCAATGCAGACCAACTTACCTTGGCCAGGCGTAAAAAGTGTTACTACCCGATCAGTTTCACCGGTATTTACGCGCTTAATAATAAGTGCTTCTGTTGAGAGGCTGTGTACGGACATCAATTAAAAGGGGCGGTAAAGACAATATCTTTATCCATGGTGACAAATCCTTCTTCACCATTTACATCAATCGTTACTGGTACAGGACTAATTCCACCCTGTTTCCACATTTTTATTTTATATTCCTGGGTATTACTGTAAGGTATTGTGTAGTCAATCTGAATTTTGGCCTGACTTAATGGCTCGAGTATGAACTCACCATCAATGACCGTAAATTCACCTTGGTCATACTGTTTGACGCTTCCTTGGCGGAATCCTTGGGAGTTCGTTAACTTGGCGCCCTTAGGCAAGTAGATTCTATTCCAGTCTCTGAGCGTTGAGTTCAAACAAAGTAAGCCAGCTTCTAAGTTACAATTATCGCCACGTCTGGAGTTCTTGTAGGTGACAGTTACTTTCTTCGTTAACTCACCATTACTTGGCACCCCTACTTCTTGGGCAACTTCATACGTCACAAAGAGATTTGACTTCGCACCACCCAAGTTGGCATCAACAATCGCTAAGAAGTCTTCAGCATCGGGATCTTTCTCCAAACGACCAGCTGCATGAACTTTTTGGGCAGCTGCTTGCGCCGCTTCATCAAAGAAGTACATTTGCGCATGTCTACCTTGGACATTCTTCCAGCCAATATCGAAGAGTTGTGGCCACTGAGTCTTAGGCGCTGAGTAGGCCTTATCTAAGATTGCCCTCATCATTGGGCCTAAAATACCTTTTCTATCTGTACGCAAGTATGGAGTGGGTCGAGTGATGATCTCTGACAATGCATAAATAATTTGTGGACAATCACATTTAGGAGAGTTCTCAGCACTAAAGGTCCCATAGCCAGGGATCTCAATCGGACCAAGCACTTTGACTAGATCAGTTAACACTTGAGTATCGACCGCAATAATACCATCCAAGTCTTTGGGCTCCCCTGGCAAGTCTTTATAGTAGGTCAAGAACTGATCCATTGACTCTTTAAAGTCTGGGGAGGTGTTCATGTCTCGGAGGTTCCAGTACTTTTCAGTGGTTAAGTATTTTCCTAACACTTCTGGAATTGGCACGCGCTTAGTGAACTTTTTATCAAGTTCGTAGATGTCATCTGATTTCTCTGGAGTAACTTTGCCATTTTCCACAAAAATAACTGAGTAAGCAGTTAAAAAGCCACCAGTGGGACGGAGCTCGTTATCATTCTGGAATAAAATAAAGTACTTCTTTCGCTTTCCATCTCCACCCAATACCGCTGGGATTCTCTCAATCACTGGCCTAAACTCAGTTAAAGCTGAAGCCGCGCCCGCACTGACACTTTGCGCTTGTACAACTTGAGCTCTCACCTCACGACCTCTAAAGGTCTCTGGATATCTTTTGGCATCAATGAGCGCTAATTCAGTCTTCACCTTTTCTAAATCTCCACCAATATCGTCCAGAACTGGGGTAATTTTTTCAAGGGTTTGCAAAATTAACTTCAAACGATCTTCTGCCGTTCCTCCGGTAAAGGTACCTTCTCCAGAGAAACCTAGCACATCTGCATATGGCGTAATGGCTGCCAGTGTCTTTAAACCTCCAGAAACACCAGCGTCAGCGGCATTCAGTCCATGCACGCCATCAAGGTAGTAGGCTCGAGCAATTGGGATAGTCTGATAAAAGCTGAGTCTATTGTAGGTAGTACGAACGTCTTTCAACTTTCCTTCGACATCTTTTAGCGCCTGTTCAGCAGCCGGTAAGTTCTGAGCCTTAAATTGGTCATAGGCTCCACGACCAAGGACTTGCGCCTCACTCGCTTGTACTTGTAACTGACGGGCTATACTCATGGTGTAGATGCCTACAGCCCCTACTAAACTGCCTAGCACTATAGATACCACTAATACTCCAGCTCCAACTTTTTGCCACTTCTTCGACAGGAGCCTCCTTCGTGAGTTACTAGCCTGGATGGTGGAGGTTCCTAGATCCGGAGCAAAATTCCTTAGCAGGGTCGGGTTGGGCGTAGTGTCTGCCAAACTAGGACTCACTACTGAGTTCGGTTGAGGTTGAGCTGAAAGCTGAGAATCTACCATAAGAAATAAGTATAAGAAAAAAGTAGTCTTTTTGTAACTATTACAATAAATATCAAAAGCTATGGTATTTTACCATTTTGAGATCATCGCACGGGGAGTACGATACAAAATTTGAATATCCTTCAGCAAAGAGGCTTGGGTTGCATACTCTGCATCCATCTTGGCTCGTTGAGCAAAAGGGATTTCATTTCGCCCACTAGTCTGCCATGGTCCAGTAATACCAGGCTTTACGGACAGAATTGCATCAGTATATTGCTGAGTCTCTGGGTACCTCTTCGCTTGCTCTTCTAGCTCTTTCCTAACATAAGCCCGAGGACCCACCATGCTCATCTCTCCCCTAAGCACATTAAATAACTGAGGAAATTCATCGATCGTAAGTGAGCGAATCACCTTACCTAATCGGGTGATACGAGGGTCGTCTTCAAGCTTCCAGTCGCTACTTTTAAACTTCTCTAACAGAGCTTTATTTTGACGATGCAGAATATCATCAGCATCTTGGACCATGGAGCGAAATTTATAGAGAGAAAAATCTTTGCCACCTTTTCCCACCCGGCGATGCTTAAAAAGGACTGGCCGGCCAGAGTCAAAGTAAATCAGCAAAGGGACAATAAACCAGATCGGCAAGAAAATAATACTGAGCATGAGCGCCACAATAATATCTAAAATTCTTTTTTGTTGCTCGTAGGACATCATGGGAAGACCATTAAATATTTTCACTCATTAATTTATAATGAAAGTTATAAGAATTCTTTTTTGCCTTCTTCCTTGAGGCGTTCCACCATTTTTTTGACGTCTTGGCTGCGGGCTTTTGGAGCAATCAGTAAGATTTCGTCAGTATCAACAATAATCATATCATTTAAACCTATTAAACCTATGAGGCGACCGTTTCCATGAATTAGATTACCATGGGAGTTTAGAGCTATGGTATTGTCAGTCTCCCCATCTCCGACGACCACATTTCCCTGATGGTCTTTCTTGCCTAAGTCGTACACCACTTTCCAATCACCGACGTCATTCCAACCAAAGTCACCTGGAATGAGCACTAAATTATTGGCCTTTTCTGAGATGGCGTAATCAATTGAAATAGCTGATGATTCAGCATAAATTTTTACTAGTTCCTGTTGAAAGTCACCATTGGCTAGTGTTGGAAGTTTTTCAGTCAGCTTATAAAGATCAGGCATAAAAGCTTCGAAAGCTTGTTGGAGCGCCGTTGCTGACCAAACATACATATTGGCATTCCAAAAGTACCGTCCCGTGGAGAGGAAAGCTCGAGCAGTCGTTTCATTGGGTTTTTCAGTAAAACTATCTACCTTAAAGAGTGGCAACCCGGAGCTGGTGTTTTGTAAATGTTCCCCACTTTTAATATAGCCAAAAGCAGTATCTGGTCTGGTAGGTGTAATCCCGACTGCAACCAAGTACTTGCCAGAGCTCGCAATTTGGACAGCGGCTTCCATGACTCTAGTAAACTCTGCTTCATCGCCAATTACATGGTCAGAAGCCCCATTCATGACTATTGCATCTGGATCTTTAGACATAGCAAAAAGAGCGCCCGTTAGCATGGCGAGAGCTGTATCTTTTTTTTCTGGCTCTGCAATCACATTCTCTTGAGAGATCTGTGGAAGCTGAGCTTTAATATCTTCTACATAGTTTTTATTCGTGACGACAATAATTCTCTCCCAAGGCACAATTTTGAGTAAGCGGCCAGCTGCAACCTGAACCATGCTATCTTTGCCCGTTAACTTGAGAAATTGCTTAGGGGTTTTGTTCCTCGACTTTGGCCAAAGTCTGGTCCCACCTCCACCTGCCAAGATTACTCCATATACGTGCGCTGTGTCGATCATAACTTCCTTTCTTTCCATGCCCTCTCTACTGCTTGCTTAAACTGAGCTTGAAACTGCTTTTTTGTGTACTTCGCGCTGTTCTGCTGGATAGCTTCAATATCCCATCTAATTGTTTGACTTCGCTTTATTGCTTGACTCAAAGACTCAGGTGTTTGAGCTAGAAAGTGAACACCATGCTGACCATCTTCAATCAGCTCAGCGGCACCACTTTTTCCAAAAATAATCACTGGTTTGCCATATGCTTGAGCTTCAATCGCCGTAATACCAAAGTCTTCTTCTCCAGGAGCCAGAAAGGCTTTGCAGCTGGTGTAGTATCCCCCAATATCACCTAATTGTACAGCTTCAGTAAAGATAACTTTAGAGACTGATCTCGCCTTGGAGGCTAACTTCTGGAGTCTCTTTAAATCTGGTCCTGCACCTACCACCACCAAGTTCCAGCCTTCTCTTTGGCAAACTTCTATCGCCAAGTCTATCCGTTTGTATGGAACTATACGCGCAATTATCAGGTAAAACTCATTCTTTTGAATCGCAAGAGCTTTAAGGCGCTGCGGCAACTCAGATGTTTTATCAATCTGCAACGAGACGGGGGGGTATATTACCTCAGCAGTTTGACGCTGATAATATTCTTCGCAGCGCTGTTTGACCAACTTGGAGATCGGAATTAGTGCATCTGGCCTGAGTGCCGCAGCCGTGTCCCACCACTGGAGATACTTAAAAACTAGCTGCCTGAGCCAACCTGTCAGCCAATCAGCTTGATACTCATCTCGATGACTCCAGAGATACCGAGTAGGGGTCAGCAAGTAACAAATATGAAGTTGCTGGGGCAAGCTTAAAATTCCTTTTGCCTCAGCACTGGTCACTGAAATAATAATGTCAAAGTTTTTTAAGTTGTGCGACTCAAAAGCTATAGGCATTAAAGCTGCTAAAAGACGATGGCGTTGTTTTGCCCAGGGTATTTTCTGTAAAAAACTCGGCTTTACCTGAAAGGAATTTGCCCACTGAGCAGCTTGAGCGTCATGTAGAGCCGTAAAAAGTGGCGCTTTAGGAAAAAGCTCGTGCAGGGCAAGCAAAATATTCTCAGCTCCACCGTATCGAGTATTAACTCGGTCATAGACCAGGGCGACTGTAGGGGGGGAACTTGGCATAAGAAAGATTATGCGAGTAGCTGCTGGTAGGCAGCTAGGGTTTGCTCAACCATTTTGGACCAGCTATATTGAGCAGCAACTTTTTTTCCACTCAAGATTAACTTTTGCCTATCCAGAACAACTAAACTTTTTACAGCTTTAATTAAGGATTCTGTAGACTTTGGGTCAAAGAATATGGCAGCATCTTGGTAAATTTCTTCAAAGATCGGGATTCTAGAAGCCAAAACTGGCACACCCGAGGCCATGGCTTCTATTCCAGTCAAGCCAAATCCTTCAGAAAGAGAAGGCTGAACCAGGGCCGTCACGTTGGGAAAAACTTCCGCCAGCTCTGAGTCGCTTAAATGACCCAGGAAAAAAACCCGCCTACTTAAGCCTTTTTCGCTGACATACTTTTCCACTTCTTCCTGAAATACATTCCTACTGCCAACCAACATCAGTGTATAACCAGATAGTTGGTGGAGCGCATCAATGACTAAACGAATGTTTTTATGAGGGTAAAGAGATCCAACGTATAAGATATTTTTTCCTTTTTTCAGACCTCTCAGGGAAGCTTGAGAACGACCAACAAGGAAAATGTCAGTGTCTACGCCTTCTGGAGTCACAATAATTTTTCTCTTGGCAACTGGATATTGTTTGCCAACTGTTTTGCGAATAGTCTCAGCAGGTACTAAAACAGTTTGGGCTCGACTAATGGCTGAATTTACCGTGTACCGATATAGTCCATACTTCAGCCTATACTTCCAAGCAGGCAAGGTTGTAACGTGATTTCCTTTATACTCGTGCCACAACAAGTCGTGAATCGTAATGATCATTTTGCCGCGGTAAAAAATTGGGACATTAAAGTGTGGCACATGAAGCAAGTCAAGTTTTTTTTGACCAAAAACCCGAGGCAAAAGTAACTGTTCTTGTACTGTGTAGTGCCGAACTGGCACATACACCAGCTCAACATTTTTTTGCTTCCAACCAGAAATTTCTGCTGCTTGCTCCGCATCATGGAAAAAGTAGATCCAGTCAATCTCGGGAGCCAACGCTGGCAGCCGTGAGATCAAGTTCTCCACATACCGCCCTATTCCAGCATGACGTTGGCCAGCCAAGCGGCAATCAACTCCAATACGCTGGCGGCGCGAAGTTTTGTGAGGAGTCACTTACTTTCGCTTTGATGCAGATTTCTTCACTTTACTGGTTTGCTTCATCTTTTCTGCCAATAAGCCAATGCTTTTTGGTGAAGTGACTTCTATCACCTCGTCGCAACCACAATCACAGCTTCCGTGGTCACTGCACTCGCAACCTTCACAGTCAGTGCAACATACTACATCCGTTGACAGAGCAGCTAACTGCTTCTCTAAGTTTCGTACTTTCAACATTCTTAAGAAATTGCCAGCCATCGAAAATAGAAAGAATCCAACTCCAATTACAAAAGAAGCTACAGGAATGTACTCAAGAACTTTTGGCGCCTCAGTCAATTGCTGGTTTGCAAAGACGTACTGAAACAACAAGTTTGGTAAAAAGACAGAAAGGAAGAGCGAAAATATAAAGACTGCAACAGACTCTACTGCGTAAATCATCTTTTCTTGACGAAGTTGCTCAATTTGAAATTGAAGTGATGTGCGATTGGTCATATGGACCCTCCCTTTGTTTTTAAGTGAACAAATAATTTTATTCCCTGCCGAAGCAGTTCTGGATACTTTGTTCGATAATACTTATCATAGTATTGTAGCATCGTCAGGTAAAAATAACGGGAAGTTTTTTCCGCAGTTTTTTGATCCCCACTTGCCATTCCAGACTGATACTTATGGTGAAGAATTTTTACTGCTGGAAAGAAAATAACTGAGTAGCCTTTTTCTCGAAATCTCCTGCACCAATCAAGATCTTCTGCATACATAAAAAAAGACTCATCTAAGTATCCCACCTCTTTCATCGCACTACTTCTGACTACCATGGCAGCACCACTACAAGCATCTATCGCATGAGTTTGAGTTATGTCTTGATACGTTTGGTGGTATTGAGCCAAGAATTTACTTTTAGGCAGTGATTTGGCTAAACCACTAAAGTAGCAAAAAGAAGCCCAAGGAGTAGGCTCTCCTCGGTGACTCGCCGGATCAAGCTCACCAGTATTCAGCTCCAAACGAGGGGTTAGTACAGCAACTTGAGAATTTTTATCTAAGTACTCAATTACTATATCTAACTGAGAATCAGCAGTGAACTCGGTATCAGAGTTTAGTAGCATCACATACCGGCTCTCAGCCTGTCTCAGTGCCAGATTATTGCCATCAGCGAAACCATTGTTCTGTTTTGCTTCAATAATCTTCACCCATGGAAACGCTTTTTTTATGCTGTGGACTGAATCGTCTGTGCTGGCATTATCGACCATGATGACTTCCACTTTGTACGCTGTGGAACTAAGATAATTCTTTTGAATAGATTGCAGCAGTTGCAGCATCAACACTCGGGTGTTGTAGTTCAAGATAACTATGCTTAAGTCTAGCTTCATATTAGGGAGTATTTTTCTTAGCTTGGATTGCTAGATCATCGTAAATGCTGTCCAGCTTCTCAGCAATCAGACCCCAGTCGTATTGAGTTTTGACAAATTTTTTACCTTTTTCAGCCAGTCGTTCTTGAAGCTGAGGGTCTAGCAATACTTCTACCACCAACTCTGCAATCTCTTCAGCAGTATTCCCAATCAATACTTCTTTGGCATGCTGCACCCCCAGCCCTTCTACTGCCAGCTGCGAAGCAACAATCGGTGTCCCTGAAGCCATCGCCTCCAGAATTTTATATCGAGTTCCTTTCCCACTAAACACGGGAGCTACTAAGACATGTGCATTGGTAAAGGCATCGCGAATATCGGGGATGCCCCCGGTAATCGTAATTGAAGTATCCTTTTTTTGAAAGTTAAAGATCTCTGAAGTAGGAGCATTTCCGACAATCCAAAGCTTCGTTTGGGGTAATTTTTGTTTAACAATTGGCCAAACTTTCTCAACTAAGAACTTGACTGCTTCTACATTGGGCAACCAGTTAAATGTGCCAACCGATAGAATCGTCAAATCAGCTGGAACTTTGCGCTTCTTTTCTTCAAACCAGCCCACATCTACACCGTTTGAGACAACCGCAATTTTCTGCGGATCCTGGACTGTTTGATTAATATACTCTTTATCCTCTTGGCTCATCGTAATCAGCTTGGTACAACTTCTCCAGTAATACTCTTCCCATTGTCGGATCTTGCGAATGTCCAACTTTAACAACCAACGAATAGGTGCCAACTTTACTTTGTCGGTGTAGCTTTCATATCCGAGATACTCAATCGTCTGCTCTACCAAGATAATCGGAATTTCAGTCTTAGGAATGTTGGGCATCATGTAAAATGTTTCGGCATGAATCAAGTCATACTTGGTACTCTTTAATTCTTTTTCGACTGCCCGAATTGTTTCTGGAACGTGATTCCGAATAACCAAAAAGGGGAATGAGGAAAAGCCTGTTTGAAGAATATTTCTCAAAGTAAAAGGCTTTTTAGAACGTTTGAAAACCCTCACTTTGGCACAGTATTTTTCCAGCTCGGAAATATGCTGCCTCTCACTTTCTTCTTTAATTAAAGCAAAGAGGGTCACTTCATATTTTTGCGCCAACTTTTTTAGCAAGTTGTAGGTCCGAATTTGCCCCCCAGAAAGCAAGGGATACGGTAGATACGGCGTCAGCATTAAAATTTTCATAATTGAGAAATTTTAGCAGCTCTACTGCAGTTTTATAATGATGTGGTTACTCGTTTTTTCTAAAACTTGATACTTCTTTTCTAACTCTCGCGCTTCGTCATCATAGGCTGTGCTAACGTAGTACTCAGCACCCTTAGCGATTTTGTCCTCTATATCAAAACCTATGGGCCAACCAGTCCGATTCGTTTGAAAAAGAAATGCAGTGTCCCCAAATGCCGGTGCAATCACTTTTGCATCTAGAGGAAGTAGCTGATCAACAGCCTGACCAGCAGTTTCCCAATCAAGTCTAGTTCCATAGTACCCACGAACCTGGCGATCACTGAACCAGACCATAACTCCAACAAAAAAAATGATGAGCGAGAGACTGGTGACCACTCCTTTTTGTCCCCACTTCAAGCCTTGCTGATAGGTCAACCAAACTCCCCTGCCAATACTTAAACAAATGATGGGTAAGACAAACACCTGATAGTAATCGTGCCGCACATTTCCGGTGGCAATCACGATAAAGTAGGCCAAAATACCGAGCCACCAACTCAGATACGGAATCCACTCTTTAGCCTTGACGATCCAATCAGCCCGAGATTTAAAAGTAAGCGGTGGAAGCAAACCCATTGCTAATAACTCCAACCCAGTGACTCCCAAAATTAGCTTGGTCAACCTTTCCCAAATTAGCCAACGAAACCAAGCAGGCCGCAAACGAATTCCATCCCCATTAAATAACCAGTCTGAGGCCGGAATTCCAGACGGGAACTGCAAGATCCAGTGACGCCAAGCGTATAAAGGTACGACAGCCAAAACACCAAACAATACCAGCTCGATATGCTTAATAGACCTCCAGCCAAACTCTCGAAGCGTCATCACTGCAAAGACTGGCACTAAAAAAAGTCCAAATGGCTTCAACAGTAACGCCAGTGACATGGTGATTAAAGACAGCAAGTAGTACGCCCAACTTCTCTTCCGCAACCAAACTTGAAAAAATGCCACAGACGCCGTAATAAAACAGAGAAAAGCTGGCTCTGGTAGAACTACGCGTGAGTAAAAAATTGAGTACGGCAAAATGGCAAACGCTAAAGCAGCGAGTAAACCCACTGCCTCACCCGACCACTCTTTCCCAATCCAGTAAATAGCCAGCAAAGTTCCTAATGAGAAGAGTACGGAGACCAAGCGAGAAAATACAACCAGATCAAGGAAAGGCAGTGCTCTTACTGCGTAAGCAATCACCCCATTGATCAGCGGAAACTCCACCATCCGATAGCCTGCTAAGTTATCTTTCCCTGACTGAATATTCGACAGATCATGGTAGTGAGGATGCAGGAAATCCACGCCATGCTTGACATACTCACGGGTCACTGACGCAGTGTCTGCCTGCCGAAATGCATGCCAATCAGTGGCAGAATTTTGGAGACCACGAGTGCGCAGAGCAATGGCCAGGAGGAAAATAAGGGCTAAAAAAGCGACCTTCATCTTCATTTGGTCTTTTTTCTGGGCTGTGGTACATCAAGGGACGTCTTTACCTCTCTCACCCCAGTTCCCTTTTTCTGCTGATCTAATGCAAGGTAGCCAAAGAATACCCCAGCCAAAGCCCAGTACGTTTGCGCCACCTTTGAAGCTGCAAAGACATCGATATAGACTGCATTCAAGAGTAACCCAATGCTGCCACAGAACATACCAACACTAAATGCGCTGCACAACCAATCTTTGCTCGTAATATTGCGTACTGCAAAGAATAAGATCAGCACTACTGCTCCGTAGAAACTCACAAATCCTAGGATTCCTGTTTCCCCCAAAGTTCTTAAGAAGTTATTGTCTGTACTATCAGCCTCTGTAAATTGCTCAATACTTTCTTTGGTTAAAGTGGCGTAACCGCTCCCTGTAATAGGATTAGTTAAGAAGCCTTCCATTGCCCGAGGCCAGAGCGTTTCTTGTCTGATGCAGAGTGATAACTCTTTTTTCAATGCACACTCTGAGTAGACACGCTTGCGTTTCTGTTGGATCATCACTGTCTCCCCCGTCGCAGACACAGTTGCAACTTCAATTAGATCTGGCACATCTACATAGACACCAGCTGGTAAGACACTTGGAGCAGGTGTGGGTTTGGGTGGTGCGGTTGGATTAATTGGACTGGGAGGTTGGTCACTTTTACTGGCCACTTCCTGGGCTGCTGCAGCGGCTGCCGCAACGTCATCAGTTGAGATGCCAGTCTGGGGAGGGCGACTTTTTGGCAATGCTGCGTTCAACTCTTCTGTGGTGGGCAACATTGAGAGCCATGAGTCAGGCAAGATCATTTTCCGTTGAGAATCAAACTCAGTGATAATTTGATTAGTGATGGGATTACTCTTGGCCACAAAGCTTAAGCGCTCAATCATGTCTGCCCCAAAGTAATAGAAAATGAACGTCAACATCACCATCAGGAGTACGGTACGCGTCACTACAAAACGGATTCGCTCTAGCCAATTCTTTTGAAGTAGACCCGTTATACCAATCACCAGTAGCACTGCCGCAAAGTAGGCTGCAAACGGGGTCCTGGAAGCACTCAGAATCAGCAACCACGTGCCAACCCAGAAAATAAGGTGGAGGACCAAGCTCACTCTGCGGCGCTTTACCCGGTAAGCAAGTGCCAAAATTAGGGGCAAAGTAATCACTAAAAAGGCAGACATGTCATAGTGTCCAGCAAAAGTGGACTGCACTCTGGCGTGTTCAGTTAAATAGAGACGAATTCCTTTGCTAAACTCACGATTCATCGTGGAGTACACCGGCCAGAAATAATAACGTTGTCCATACCCGTATAAAGAAACTGCCAAGACCGTAAAGCTAAAGATCCCCAAAGCCAGCACCACCTGACTGCGTTTCTTAATCGCAGAAAACAAAATAAAGAAAAGTGAAAAGTACTCTAAGTAGCGGAAGTAATGAAGAAAAGTCTTTCCCACATGCAGTGGCTCGAGAGGTACTGTCTTAATCACAAACATTGCCACTAAACTGGAAACCAAGCCCACCACTCCGTAGGCAGCAACCACCCAAAACATGGGCGAGCGCCAGGCTACTTTGCGACGAAGCACTTGCACCAGCCAGATTCCTACAGCCAGTAAAATAAAAATATCCTCTAAACGGACTCTGACAATATACTGTTCAATTGGACTCCAAAGGGGAATTTTGGGGTACAGCGGAACAAAAGCAAGCAAAAAAGTACCTAATAGGATTAAGATATTCTCGTCCAACCAGGTAAGGAATCGGGAGAAAGATTTCATATTAAATACTTTTCAGTAAGTGACGATATGGCTCAGCTCTTTTCGCATCTCGGAATATTGTACCAAATAAGAGGACACGAAGTAATGCTCCAGCTCGTAAGATCACTTTAACCAGTGGCCTTTGCCAGAGTGGTTTATGCTTTGCCCAGATATATACGTATCCTTTGAACTCATTAATAATCGCATTGGCAGAAGATGAACTAGCACTTTTCAAGTGAATCACTGCTGAGCTGGGGTCAATTGCCACGTCCCAGTGATGATCTTTAGCTCGCATACAAAACTCAATATCCTCTCCATACATAAAGATATTTTCATCGAGAAACCCAATTTCACCCAACATCAGACGCCGAATCATAACTGCGGTAGCTCCCACCCAATCACTTTGAATTAGCAGTCGATCATTGCCTCTGCTAATAGCGTGGCGGCCAGTGTGCTGAGTTGCTGGTAGCCAACTTAGACCTGGCAGGTCATCAAGCAAGCTCATATGAATCGAAAGCGATAACAAAGTTGGAAAAGAACCGCCTTGTGGCTGGGGTGACTTATCCGGGTTCAGTAATGAGGCTGCTAGGATGCCGAGTCTGTCGAGCTGGCCTTTGGCCGATTCCAAATTAGCCGTCACTTCATTCACAGGATTGGCTTGAAAGCTTTTTACTAAGTTAGTCAATGAATTAGGCTGAACAATTGTGTCTGAGTTCAGCAGCAAAATATACTCGCCGTCAGATTTCTTGATTGCTTTATTGTTGGCTTTTGCAAACCCAACATTCTCAGCATTTTGCAGAAAGTGAAGTAAAGGTGAGTGCTTTTTTTCCAGCTCCTGGATCATTTCCGCTGACCCATCACTTGAATCGTTATCCACTACCCAAATGTCAGTCTGCCCTTTAAGCAATGCTGAACTCTCGATTTCTGCGAACACTGAGCGTAAAGTTTGCTCAGTCAAAACTTTGGTGTTGTAGGAAATGACGACAATGGATAGAAGCATAAATTATTGAAACCAGCGTGCTCGACCTAACACGTAGTTTAGTTCGGCAACTTGTCGTTTGCCAATTTCTTTGGCAGGAACTCCGCCCACAATGGTTAATGGTTCAACATCTTTAGTTACTACCGCTCCTGCACCTACCACAGCCCCTTTCCCAATTTTCACTCCCGGCAGAATAATCGCATTGGGTCCAATAAAAACATAGTCTTCAATAGTATTTTTGAGCTCAATCGGGCCAAAAGTCGGATCATGAATATCATGGTGAGAGTTAAAAATCATGGCACCAGTAGCAATATCGACGTGATTGCCAATAGTTAAAGTATCTCGACCATCCAAAACCACTCGCTCACCAATCAGAGTGTCTTCTCCAATAGAAATATTGCGGGGGTCATACACACGAGCTCGCATATGCAGAGTAGAATTTTTGCCAATCTTCATTCCAGCTAAACGGTAAAAAAAGCGGCGAAAGTGGTGAAAGGGCATTTCACCTACTCCCCACCAGAGAAAGCCAGTCACAAACTCTAACCAAATAGCGGCCAGTCGTCGCTCTAGCTTGCCCATTGCAGCTTCAGTTGTGAGGGTTGCACCGTACTTGTCTTTGAGTCCAATAGCCATATTTTCAGTATAGCAGAACTTCATAGTTTAATTGAAAAATGCTCTTTTACAATAATTACTAGATCAATATCACTCCTTTTAGGATCGAAGTCTCTACATAATGGAGAACCAAAAAGATAGATACCCAGCAGCTCCTCATCAAGAATTTTAGTAACTCCGTTTTTTAGATCACTAAGAAGCTAGTTAATGTCTGCAAAGGGAGTGAGCTTCATAAAAAAAGTACGTCTTGCTCGGGCACTGGCAGACCCAAGTGCTGATAGGCTAATACAGAGATAACTCGTCCTTTGGGAGTGCGTTTAATAAAACCCATCTGGATCAAGTACGGCTCCAAGACTTCTTCGATGGTGCCAGGATCTTCACTTAAAGTTGCTGCAATCGTAGTTAGGCCGACTGGTCCACCTTGGTGCTTTTCAATAATCAGTTGGAGGAAACGGCGATCTGCATCATCGAGACCTGCATCATCAACTGCCATCAGTACGAGTGCTTGCTTGACGGTCTCCAGGTTAATCTTCCCCGCTGCTCTCACCTGAGTGAAATCTCTGACCCGCTTGAGCAGCTTTAGGGCAATGCGAGGCGTGCCTCGGGCACGCCGAGCAATCTCATGAGCGCTGGGTTGATCTAGCTCGAGTCCTAATTTTTCGGCAGCTTTAAACAGAATTATCTCCAGCTGGGGCGCCTGATAGTACTGCATTCGATGAATCACTCCAAAGCGATCTCGAAATGGTCCAGTTAATGCCCCGAACCGAGTGGTGGCCCCAACCAAAGTAAATCTCGGCAAGTCTAGACGAATGGTCCTCGCCGATGGCCCCTTGCCAATTACAATGTCTAGTGCAAAGTCTTCCATGGCTGGATAAAGAGTTTCTTCAACTGCACTGGGTAAGCGATGGATCTCGTCAATAAAAAGCACATCACCAGGCTGAAGGTTGGTCAGAATTGCCGCCAAGTCGCCAGTTTTCGCCAGCGCCGTACCCGAAGTCACTTTAATATTTGTACCCATCTCTTTGGCAATTAAGTGGGAGAGCGTCGTCTTTCCCAATCCTGGCGGTCCGTACAACAGGACGTGATCAATCACGTCGCTTCGTTCTTTGGCAGCCTGAATCAAAATACGCAGTGATTCTTTGACATTCTCTTGACCATGAAACTCATTCCAATTTGCAGCTCGTAGGGAACTAAAAAGTGCCTCTTCTTCGGGAGCATCTGGAGCAATGAAAGAAAAATCAGTCATATATGGCTATCTACTTCTTTCCTAGCTCTCGAATTGCAAGTGTGATCGCTTCAGAAATCGTCAACTTTTCGACCGGCACTTGGTTCATGACTTGGTGAATTGAGCTATCTGCAAACCCCAAACTTTGGAGGGCTTCAAAGACAGCTTGTCTATCTGGGGTAAGTGGTGTCAGGTCTAACTCTTTTAAGGCACCCAGTTGAGTCCGTAAATCAATAATAATTTTTTGCGCCAACTTCTTCCCTACTCTAGGTACGCTGGTGAAAAGAGCCGTATCTGCTTGCTGGACAGCTTCAATAATCTGACTGGTGGGGAAGTTTAAGATTCCCAACGCTGTCTTTGGACCAATCCCAGAAACACTGAGTAAAAGCAAAAATAACTCTCGCTCTGATTTTTCTCGAAAGCCATACAGCTCTAGGGCTTCTTCTTTAACATGGGTGTAAATATACAACTCCACCTCAGACAGCTCTAGTAAACTGCTGAGGGTCTTGGCAGTCGCCCGCACCCCATACCCAACTCCATGCGTCAGAATAGTGACGGAGTCTTTTTCTAAAAGTGGTTTTCCAATTAAGTAAGAAATCATATTTTTACTATACACAAATCCGTACAAAAGGCAAAACCCGAACTCTAGTCTTTTTGGCGTAAGTAGCTGATTTACTTACTACTCGTTTCGGTCTGTTTCCACAATTTTGGTCTTAGAGCGGTGTGAGCGATCGCAATGGCGATCGCATCTAGAGTATCGTCTAGCTGAGAACTGACTTTCTGCTTGAGTTCAGCACTCAGTCGCAGCTGAAGTAAGACCATTTGCTGAATCGCTCTCTTATCTGCTCGTCCATTTCCCGTCACCGCCACTTTAATTTGATTTGGGGTGTACTCAAAAAACTTGACTTTATTTTGGAAAAGGGCAGTCATAATCACGCCGCGGGCCTCGCTGACTGGCAAGGCGGTGCTGACATTCTTGGAGAAAAAAAGTGACTCTACAGCAGCCTCTGTTGGAAGAAACTTGGCAACGATGCCTCCCAGTTGTTCATAAATTTGTTGGTAACGCGCAACTTTGGTCAGTTTTTTGTCAGTCAAGATACAGCCACAATCTACCAGCATCAGCTGATTTCCAGCTACTTGACCGACAGACCAACCAATCCGGTCATAGCCAGGATCAATTCCTAATATAGTAACGTCACTAGGAGGACTTATCACGTTTAGCCACCTTTTCTAGCGTTTCCAATACGACTTTGGCTGACTCAGCCCAACTAAAATTCTCTACTTGCTCCCGACCTAAGCGAAGAAACTGCGCTCTCTCTTTTGCTGGTAGACCAATAATCTCTTTGAGTTTCTTCACAATTGCGGTCACATTACCAGGATCAACTTGAAACCCAGCTTTCTCCACGACTTCAGGCAAGCTGGTAGTGGCCGAAACTAGGGGGACTGTGCCAAAAGCCATTGCTTCCAAAGCCGGAATGCCAAACCCTTCATAAAAACCAATCAGCACTGATGTGATTGAGTTACGATACAAGACTTCTTTCTCAGCTTCGGTGACGTAACCGGTCAAAATAATTCGCTTAGTGAAGCGAGAGTTCTTGATTTTTTCCAGTAACGGCTCCGCTAACCACCCTACTTTCCCAGCTATAACCAACTGGAGTTGGGCTGGGTTCCTATCGGGATGACAATCAGACACTACTTTTTCAAAAGCCTCTACTAAATTGAGCAGATTTTTGCGCGGCTGCAGAGTTCCAACATACAAAATGTATTGATCAAAAATCTTAAACTTGGACAGAACTCTGCTCGACTGATCTTTGATTTCTGAGGGTTTCGCAGAAAGCAGGGCCGGGTAGGCCACCACAATGTCTTTTTTATCTCTCCCATATCTTTTGACAATGTCTGCCTTAGTAAACTGGCTAATTGCAACAAGCTTGGCAGCATGTTTCACACTGTATCTAGTCCATTCTCTGAGTTGCAGATAATCTTTGCGCTTAAACTGGTTTGGATACTCTAAAAAACTCAGGTCCATGACCGAGGAAACGTACGGAATGGTACTCACTCTGGGCCCATAATGACCTGGTGTGAAAAAGACATCATAGTCCTGTCGGTGGAGAAAAAGATGGATGGGTAGACCAATCTGTGTCCAGAGAGGACCTGGCTGAACGACTTGATAGCTCCAGCCCTGGCGCTTGGCCGGCAGATCTGCTTGAGGGGGCTGGGCAAGCAAGATTGTGCAGTTGATGTTTCCACGCTGCTCAGTGAGCTTCTCGAGCGCAATGAGCAGCTCATAGGCGTAGGCGTTGCTCCCCACGCGTTGGCTGATATTAGCTTCATTGCCATCGATGGCAATACGGAGGGTTGGCGAAGATGACATCTCTTTATTGTAGGACAAAAATGCAGAAGAAGCTGAGCGGAGTTTTATGAAAAGTGAAGCTGAATGAGTATTGACTATGTACCAGCGAAGCAGATAATCGGGCGTTGTCCAAAGTATGAGAGAAGGAAAGAATGACTGAAAAAGACCCGAAATCCCAACGCACTCATGAAATAAAAAAGATCATTCGAAGTCCATTCACTGGAAGCTTGCTTGAAGGTGTAAGCGTTGTTTGAATGCTAACTAACCCAGAACAGCTAGCACTTTTTGGACTTCTTTTTGCTATTGCAGGCGGAGCCAATCTGCTTGTAGCAGCAAGAAGAGAGGGGCAGAAAAATCCCTAAACTTCCACGAGCTGAGTAATACGATCCCAACCCTACAGCACGAGGTCAGCTACGCGTGTGACTCAATTGCTCGCTGATATACCTTCACCGTCTCTTCAGCAACTCGATCCCAGCTAAACTGGTGCAATCGAATAATCATTTTTTGAAGTCGTTGTCGTTGCTGCTCTGGCGTTTCTCCTAGGACCTTCTCAATTCCTTTACGAATGCTTTCCACTGACTGCGGATCAATCAACTCGGCCGCATTCCCTGCCACCTCTGGCATCGAAGAAATGTCTGACGTCAAAACTGGCGTTCCATGATGAAAGGCTTCCAAAATTGGCAAACCAAAACCTTCGTAGATGCTTGGGTAGGCAAAAAGCTCTGCTTCGCCGTATAACACGGCTAGCTCAACGTCACTTACTTTACCTAAGAATCTCAAGTTCTTATGATTCACTGTTTTGGCCAGTCCATCACTCTCGTCCCAGCCACTTTCACCCGCAATAACTAGCTGAAAATCCTTTGCCAACGGTATCCAAGCCTCAATCAATCTCTTTAAGTTTTTACGTGGCTCTCTAGTTCCCACAAACAAAATGTAGGGCTGATCTAAGTGCAGCTTCTGCCTAAGCTGCTCATACTCTTCTTCAGTGACGTTCTTACTGCTCTGAATTGTCTCGATGGGTAAGCTTTCATAAATAACGTGCACTCGATGGCTGGGAATCTCCAGGAGCTTGACGATATCTTGCTTGGTCGCCTGACTGACCGCTATGATCTGGGCTTCTCGCTCCTTCAGCACCTTCCACGCTTGTTGGTGCATCTTCAGAATTTTGGGATGTGCAGTCTCAGGGAACTTTAAGATTGCCAGGTCATGAATCGTGGAGACGAGTGGTAGCTCCCGATCTGGTGGCTGGAGCCAGTCCCAGGAGTGAAAAACGTCTAGTTTAGGAAACAAACGCTTCACTGGATTGAGATGCAACTTGTTCCACAGGATTTCTTGCAATCGAGGTGGGTAGGGCTGAATCACCGAACTTACATTGGCCCGAGTACGCTGGGCAGAAATTCGCTTGACAAAGTTCTCTAGCTCCGCCTGCTGTCGCAGGCTTGATCCATACAGAGCCAGTGATAACTCAGCACGCTGAGTTAAGGCAGTCACCAGGTTGGCCGTGTACCGCGAAACTCCTCGCCCATAAATAATAGAAGTGATATCAATTCCGAGTTGCATAAATGTCTGGCCGAGCATACACACGTACCACTCCAATTGGCGTGGACGGCGTAATTCTGTCCACCTCACGATACCCGTATCGCTCAATTTCGGAAAGTAAGAGATTCTGGGAGTCAGTTAAATCCCGCAGATACTCAAACGCTAGGACGTATTGATAATTGGAGATCTCTTTGAGATTCGTGAGCTGTTCAGCTGAGTTAATACTTATTACTCCACTGGCCAGAGACGGAAAATTATCCGTGTTGTACCAAACCCAACTGGCAAATGGCGCGGTAAACGCAAATACCGCTACTGATTCTTCGGCATTGTATTGTTGGGTGATTTCAGCATGTAGACTCCGCCAATCTTCGCGGTGGTACTTTGGCTGTATGTAGTAGGAGAAAGTGGAAAAAATATTAATAAATAGGATCAATACCACAAAGCTGCCGGCAATGTACCGAGAGAGCTGGTGCTTCTTGCCCAACTCAAATCCAGAAAGGATGAGCGCGCTTAAGATTAAGTAAAAGGCTGGCAAACTAAACAAAACTCTTTTGGGTTGGAGCACTGGTACAAAAAAAGAAGCTAGCCAGGCAGTTAAGATTGGTACTACCAACCAACAGAATCCCATTCCGTACTGACTCCAGAGTTCGCTTGATCTGGTTTTTTTGACACTAAAGTAAATGAGAGTTCCTAGTAGGGCTATGAAAAGACCAGATAGAAGAAAATATCCAACACTGGGTTCCAAATCCAGCACTCCAAAAATAAACTTTCCGGCGGTGAGCGGCAAAGATCTGAGTTGGGAAAAACTCACTACATTTTCCCAGCCACTCAGCTGCACCCTCAGCAACTGCCCGGCTCGAAGTTGAGCCAAAAATAGTGGTATCCAGGGCAAGAAAAAAATGCAACTTGCCAGGCTTGAAAGAAGAATTGGTCGCCGGAATTGCTGACGAAATGCTACCGCATAGACCAACTGACCTGCCAGTACAAATGGATAAAGGTAGGAAGAGTACAGACCCATCGTCGTATCAAAAATAAAGACTAACCACCAAAACTGTGGTCTAGAGAAAATTGAGTTCCCCCTGCTCTTGCTACTCAGTCTTTCCAGATAGACCAAATTAAACCAGCTCAAGGTTGCCCACATCAACGGTAATGCATAGGGTCGCAGTTCTTGGGAGTAGAAAATATGAAAAGATGAAGTTGCTAAGAAAAGACCAGTCAGCAACCCTGCTTTCCGACTAATTTTCCAGGAAGCAATGTAGTAGGTCGCCGCAATACTAATTAACGCTGGAATGAGCGCAGCCCCAGTGCGCAGCCAAGCTTCACTTCGGGAGACACGTAGCAAAAGGTGGACTAAGAGATGAATCTGCGGGGGCTGAAAGTCAGGCACAATTTGCAACTGCTCTGCCCACGGTCGAGAGCTTTCCAAAGCTTGGGCTGCTTCATCCAACCACAACGAGCCACTGAGTAAAGGCAACCGTAGAACCACTGCCAACAGCAGAATCAAGAGAATTGGCCAAAAGCGCAGAATCAGTGCTTTCATGAAGATACTCATTATCGCGTGTTTTGGGTAAAGTTGCTAGAATGAGGTCAGTGCCTACTTCACCCCCTCGTCTCATTATTTTCGACTTTGACGGTACGCTAGTGGATAGCCTGCAAGCTGGCTTTCAACTTTTACAAAAACTGCAAGAGCAATACAAGTTTCGCAAAATCAACACTTTTAAGGATTACCAGGACTTGAATAAGTTATCTCTACCTCGCATTTTTCTAAAACTCAGGATTTCTCCCTTTACCCTTTTTCGGCTGTTAGTCACTGACTATAAAATGGGGATTGAGATGCTGCGAGACTGCCATCCATACCATGGAGTAGAAGAAAGCGTTACTCAACTGGCTAAAAATCATACTCTAGCAATTGTGACTTCTAACATTGGTAAGGCTGTTGAGTCATATCTAGAAGAGAGAAACTTACGCCATCACTTTGGTCTAGTTCTTGGTGCAGAACACAATCGCGAAAAGGTTCCTAAGATTCATAAATGTCTAGAACATTTCGAAGTGGAAGCACATGAAGCAGTTTTCATTGGCGACTCAGTTCGAGATATTCGAGACTCCAAAAAAGTTCCAATTCGCTCAATCGCCGTCACTTACGGAATTCATTCTGAGTATGAATTAAAGAAGGAGAAGCCCAACCTCATCGTAGAAACAGCTCTAAAAATTCCAGCTGCGATTCTCCAATTGGCCTAGTATACTGTTCAGATGACTAATCGCCCTTTCTATCAAAATAAAACAGTCATGGTGACCGGTGGGGCAGGCTTTATCGGTTCCCATCTCTGTGAAGAACTACTCGATTCAGGGGCAAAGGTCATCGCGGTTGATAATTTTCTCACTGGCTCTCAGGAAAATATTCAGCATCTTCAAAAACAATTTCCTGATCGCTTTTCGCTCATCGTTGCTGACGTCAGCATGCCCGTCTCAGAGTACTTACCTGCGGAAGTACAGCTTGATGCTGTTTTCCACTTTGCTTCACCTGCTAGCCCACCCTACTATCAAGCTCATCCAGTTGAAACATATTTGGTGAACAGTTTGGGAACTCATCAGCTACTACAACATCTGTTAGCCTATTCACCGCGGACGCGCTTCCTCTTTGCCAGCACCTCAGAAGTCTACGGTGACCCTCAAGAACATCCTCAAAAAGAAAGTTATTGGGGAAACGTCAACCCAAATGGTCCCCGCTCATGCTATGACGAAGCCAAACGACTCGGTGAAGCAATCTGTGGCGTACACGCCCGAGATTTTAAGATGGATGTGCGCATAGTACGAATCTTCAATACCTACGGACCACGGATGGACCTGGATGATGGGAGGGTTATCCCTGACTTTATTAAGCAAAGTTTGCATCGCCAACCCTTCACTATTCACGGCGATGGATCTCAAACTCGTTCGTATTGTTATGTGAGCGACCTAGTCAATGGCGTACTCACTTTTGCAGAGAAAGATGAGTTGAGCGGAGAAACCTTTAATTTAGGCAATCCAGATGAGTACACGATTATGGAGACAGCGCAGAGTGTGGTAAAAGCTACTACCAGTATTCTGAACAGGGAAGAAAATAAAGTTGATGCCTCTCCGCAAATGCAGTTCAAAGAACTTCCGCAGGACGACCCACTGCGCAGGAAACCAGACATCTCTAAAGCTATGCAGCTACTTAATTGGCAGCCTCAGGTATCTTTTGAAGAAGGCTTGAAAAAAACAATAGTATTTTTCCATAATCAACAGAAATCTTCTTTAACATAGGCTTTGCTTCTATGCTAAAAAAAGTTTGGCAGAACGCTTTTTTCCAAGGGAGTATTTTAATTACCATTACCACCTTTTTGGTTAGCTTCCTCAATTATGTCTTTAACTTATTAATTGCCCGAGGCGTCACTTTAGAGACATACGGTGAATACTTTTCCTCTTTATCCTACGCAACTTTACTCACAATTCCTTTTGGTGCATTTGGCACGATCTTAATTAAAAAAATTGGCGCTCTAGACCCAGAGAAACGTCATGAGTATGCTCACAGCATAGAGTACTGGCTCTATGAAAAAATGCTGAAGTTATCCCCGGTCATTTTACTAGCAGGTGCCGCGATCTATTTCTTACTTGGAGAATCGGCAAATCTACAGAGTGCTAGCATACTTTTTATACTTGCTCTCACTTTATTTTCTCTAATGCAAACCTTTTATTCTGCTACGTTCCACGGCTTTCAAGCTTTTTTTCTTTTTGGGGTGTTAATGGTTTCTGGCTCACTGCTCAAAGTTCTTGGCGGAATAGCGATTACACTTCTTCGCTCTGAACTGATATTTCTTTACCTCGTCATCTCTCTCACTGCTCTGTTCCAGTTAATTGTGGGGCACTTCTTGATTAAGCATAAGTCAACCAAGTCCCGTCAACAGCTTCGTTTTCCCAAGCTCCACACCTATTTCCTTCGTAAAGAAGTACTAATTCCTTTAATTACTACCTTGGGTTTTGTCGGAATAGCCAACATGGATATCATCTTGGTTAAGAAATTTTTGAGTGGAAGCGATGCTGGTCTCTACAGTGCCCTCACGCTCTTATCCAAAATTATTTTTTTCTTGGCCGCTCCGATTGCTTCTGTAGGTTACATCTTTTTTACTGGCAAAGAACATAAGCACAAGGCGGACCTGCTTCTGTTAACGATCTCAGGCTTGATTAGTCTCTTTGGCTTGGCAGCGATAGTTTTTTATCATCTTTTTTCTGAATTTGTGATTCACTTTTTCTTTGACCAGCGGTACGACTCGTTGCAAGGGATCCTATGGCTAGGTGGAGTCTATGGCTTACTCTACTCTTTGATTCTACTGTATTCACAATACTTTATGGCCAAAAACTCGATCATCAGCACTTTTACCTTTGCAACATTGCTTTTACAAATGGTTCTCTTGACTTTCTCCCATCAATCGCTTACACAAGTAATGACAATAAATGTGGGAGTGATGACGGTCCTGTTAGCAGCGTACTTCCTTTCTTTTTGTTATTATTTTTATCAGAACCGGACAACCCATGAGTCCTCAACCTCTCAATAAAGAACACTTTCTGAGCCTTATTGTTCCCGCATACAAGCAAGAGAAAATCATTCTGGAAAATCTCAAGCAGCTAAAAGGGGCTTTAGACCAGATCCGCTATGACTATGAAATTATTGTCGTTGTAGATGGCATGATTGATAAGACGTTTAACAAGATAAAAAAAGCCAAAATTCCTAAAGTCACCTGCATTGCTTATAAACAAAACTACGGGAAGTCATTTGCTATCCGGCTAGGTATGAGTCATGCTAAAGGCGACTACGTGATGTTCATTGATTCGGGAATGGAAATTGACCCAAATGGTATCTCGATGCTTGTAGAGCATATGGAATGGTATAACGCTGATATTATTGTTGGTTCGAAGCGACATCCAGCATCTATCATTAACTACTCGTTTACCCGTAAATTGCTCAGTTATGGTTACTACTACTTTGTCCGTCTAATTTTTGGTTTAAATATTCGTGATACTCAGGCTGGAATTAAGATCTTTAAGAAAAAAGTACTTGAAAAAGTGTTACCCCGTTTGGTAGAAAAAAAGTTTGCTGGAGATCTGGAAATGTTAGTGGTCTCTCAAAGTCTGGGATTCAAACGGATCTTTGAAGCTCCCATTAAGCTTGATTACCAATTAAGTGACATCACCTCGGCCGCTACCTGGCGGTCCATTATCGGCATTGTCATAGACACTTTAGCTATTTTTTATCGTAACAACATACTTAACTACTATCACCGCAGTAACCTACCCTTACCTCCACATCAAATCTTTCAAATTGTAAAACACAGATGAATATTCTGATACTAAACTGGAAAGATATTCGGAATCCCGAAGCCGGGGGAGCTGAGGTAGTCACATCACAATTTGCTCGCAACTTAGTCCAGGAGGGTCATCAGGTAACTCTCTTTTGCAGAACGTTTCCCCATTGTTTACCTAGCGAAGAGCTTGATGGGGTGCAGATTATTCGCCAGGGCGGAAAGTTGAGTACATACTGGAAAGCTTTCCTTTACTACAGAAGCTTAGCTATCAAGCCAGATATTGTAGTTGATATGGTGAATACCATATGCTGGCAAACTCCTTTATACGTTCCTCTAGAAAAGAGAGTTGCATATGTAAATCAGCTAGCAAGAGAAGTGCTTTTTTATGAGCTACCATTTCCTGTCTCGGTCATTTTCTATTTTTCAGAACGTCTTCAGTACTTACCTTACACCAACACGCCCATTTTATGTTTTTCTAAAAGTACTCAACAAGACTTAACGCTCTTTGGCATTCCTAAAAAAAATACTCATCTCTTTTCTCTTGGCTTAGATCATTCCTCATATTTCCAAGGCACACAAAAAACAAAACACCCGCTCTTTTTATTTGTGGCAAGATTAGTCAGAATGAAGAATACCGATCTCTGCATTCGGGCGATGAAATCTGTGATCAAAAAACATCCAACCGCAAAGCTGGTAATTCTCGGAAATGGACCCGATAGGAAACGACTTCAACAAATTGTTGGTGCTGCTAACTTGGGTAATCATGTTGTTTTTATAGATAAAGATATTCCTTTTTTCGGCCCTCAAGTAAAAAATGCTAAAGTATCTTTGATGCAGCAAGCTTGGGCGTTACTTTTGCCATCAGTGAAAGAGGGTTGGGGAATGGTGGTCACTGAGGCTGCGGCTTGTGGCACCCCAGCCATTGTTAGTGATGTAACGGGTCTACGTGACTCGGTAGTACATAATAAAACTGGCATCATGCTCTCAAAGTCTCCTAATCCAGAGGAAATGGAAGTTGCGATGCTTAAAATTATTGAAGATACTCAACTACGTCAAAGACTTTCTCAAGGTGCGCTACAATGGAGTAAGAACTTTAGCTGGGAAAAGAGTTACATCGAGTTTAAAAAGGCACTCGGTCAAGCTTTAAATAAGAAACTGTGAAAAAAACTTCCGTTCCACTGATATCAGTAACCATAGCTACTCATAACTCGCTCCGAACGATTGAGAAATGTCTCAGGTCAATCCAAGGACAGACCTACCCAAACCTTGAAGTGATTGTGGTGGATAGCCTCCAGTACGACTCAGTTCAACAATCCAAGTGCAAGAAAGTTATCTCTAAGTATGGTCGCTACATTCAGGATGGCCCTGAACGCAGCATTCAACGAAATCGAGGCATCAAAGCAGCGAAAGGTGAGTATGTTTTGGTTATCGACCAAGATATGTACTTAACGCCAGAAGTTATCGCTGAGTGCTATCAAACCCTCACCCAAAACAAATATATTGCTTTGAATATCCCTGAGATTTCTATTGGAGAAGGGTTTTGGACCACTGTCGTTTCACTAGAAAGATATGTCAGTATTTATCTGGAGGATGGTGCCAATGAGTGCTGTCGCTTTTTCCGAAAGAAAGATGCGCTAGAACTTGGTGGGTATGATCCCAGCATCGTGGGTGCTGAGGACTCTGATTTTCATTACCGAATGCTTGCCAAAGGAAAAATTGGGAAGATAACCCATCACATTTTGCATGATGAAGGCAAAACGAAATTTTGGAACCGCATCAAGAAAAAGTACTACTATAGCCAAGCATTTCGTGAGTATGTGAAGCGAAGACCAAACGTAGCAATAACTCAATTTTTTCCAATAAAGCCCGCATATTTTAAACACTGGAAAGTGTTAGCCAAACAGCCGATTGTGACACTAGGCATCGTAGCACTGCGTACTGGAGAAGTACTGGCTGGAGGGATGGGAATTCTAATCAAATGACAAACCTAAAAAATAAAAAAGTATTAATTACTGGAATTACCGGATTTATCGGTGCTCATCTAGAAAAAAAACTCGCTAAGCTGGGGGCCGAAGTATTTGGTGTTTCTACTACTAAGGCGGGAAAGAATATCTTAACTGCAAATATCGCAGATTTTTCTCCCTTAAGCGAGTTTATTGCGAAACATAAGATCGATATCTGCTTTCACTTAGCAGGCGAATCTTTAGTTGAGTCAGGCCAAAAAGACCCATACCATACCTTTAAAACGAATGTACTCGGCACCTTAAATGTTCTCGAATCAGCTAGGTTGCATTGTTTAGAAAAGATTGTTATTGCTTCGACCTCTCATGTGTATGGCAATAGCGTAGTTCCCTATTTGGAAGAATATCCGCCACGTCCCTCCCGACCGTATGAAACTTCCAAGACTGCTACTGACTTAATCACTCAGTCATATGCAACTACTTTTAGCCTACCAGTTTTTATCCCTCGATTTACTAACATTTATGGACCAGGTGATCTGAATTTTAGCCGATTAATTCCTAAGATCATGAAAAATATTGCTCTCAATGAAGCTGTATCGATGTGGGGTGGGGCAGCCAAACGAAGCTTTCTCTACATCGACGATGCGATTGAAGCCTACATTAAGTTAGCATTAGCTGACCCACAAAAGGTGGGCCACAACCGAATTTTTAACTTTGGACACGCCGAACTGGTTTCGATTAAGGAGCTGATTCAAAAAGCAATTCAGCTTTCAGGTAAAAAGATTCCTATTGAGGAATCAAATCAAGAACGACCCCTAGAAATTCCCGAACAATATGTCTCTTTCCAAAAAGCTCAAAATACTCTAGATTGGAGTCCGGAAGTGAGTTTAGAGCTAGGCTTACAAAAAACATATTCATGGTATTCTCAGTACTTGAGTCACAAGAAGGAGTAACTTTCAGCATGAAATCATTAGCAAAATACTTTAAAAACAAAAAGGTCTTGATTTTTGGTGGCACTGGCTCCTGGGGAAGTGAGTTAGTCCGTCAGATGGTAAATGACTTTGAGTTGAGCGAGCTCAGGATTGTTAGTCGTGGCGAGCATAAACAGGTAGAAATGAGACACAGGTATCAAGGTGTCAAAAACTTGCGCTTTATTATTGGAGATGTTCGAGATCCAGAAGCAGTTGACTCAGCCATGAAGGGCGTTGATATTGTTTTTAACTTAGCTGCCCTGAAGCACGTGCCTGTTTGCGAAGAAAATTCTTGGGAATCAATCCTGACTAATATTCATGGCCCCCAAAACATAGTCACTGCAGCATTCAAGCACGAACCAGAAGCGGTGATCCAAGTCTCTACTGATAAAGCAGTTGATCCTTTAAATACTTATGGTTTTACCAAGGGCGTAGCTGAGCGAATCATGGTTGGTGCGAACTTTTCACCTGCCAAAGGAGCCAGAACCAAGTTTGTCTGTGTCAGGGGCGGAAATGTCTTAGGCACAAACGGCAGTGTTGTTCCCCTTTTTAAGCAGCTCATCCAGAACTTTAATAGAGTGCCAGTAACTCACAAGGACATGTCTCGTTTTTTAATGAGGGTTGAGGAAGCAATTTGTTTAGTGTTGGAAGCCACCTTAGAGTCGCAAGGTGGAGAAGTTTTTGTAATGCGCATGCCTGGAGCAAAGATCACGGACTTAGCTGCTGTTATGGTCAAAGAGCTCGGAAATGCAAAAACCAAGATTGAGTTTACGGGCATTCGCCCTGGGGAGAAAATGTATGAAGTTTTAGTTTCTCGAAATGAAGCACCGCGTACGTATCAAAAGGGCCAATACTACGTCATCCTGCCAGAAGTGGTGCACGCAGCATTTAAACGAGATAAGTTCTTAAAGTTACCATCTCTGGGCATGGAGGAATATAACTCTCAGAATACTCATCAACTTGATCAAAAAAGCTTAATCAAACTTCTGAAAACTGATGGTTGGTTAAAGCCTGATACTACTACCCCTTTTAGTACTATCTTTTCTCCTTACAAGGAAAAGGCAAACAAAGGATTAGTATGAGTAAGTCTAAAAAATTAATTGAAATTTCTAAACCAATCATAGAAAAAGAAGAGATTAATGCGGTGGTGAAGGTTTTGAAAAATCGACAACTTTCCCAGGGTCCCATCGTTAAAAACTTAGAAGAGATTTTTGCACGGTACTGCGGCACGAAGTATGCAGTCGCAGTCTGCAATGGTACTGCAACCCTGCACTGCGCGCTGCACGCGCTGAAAGTTACTGATCAAGATCAAGTAATTACCACTCCCTTCACTTTCGTTGCTACTGCCAATGCAATTTTGATGGAAAGAGCCAAAGTCGTCTTCAGTGACATTGAAGAGGAAACTTTTAATTTAGATCCTAAAAAGCTAGAAAGTAAAATCACCAAAAGAACCAAAGTTATCATGCCAGTAGATTTGTTTGGTCACATTTACGACGTTCAACAAATTAACTCAATCGCTAAAAGACATCATCTCAGTATTGTAGAAGACGCTGCTCAGTCGGTCGCAGCGGAGTATAAAAATAAGAAAGCCGGGAACTTAGCAGAGGTAGCCAGCTTTTCACTATATGCAACCAAGAATATTACTTCCGGTGTGGGCGGCATGCTCACCACAAATAGTAAAGAAATTATGGAAAAGTGTAAACTTTTCCGTCACCACGGTCAGGACGAAAGCAAAGTCTATGAGTATATTGAGTTTGGCTACAACTACCGAATGATGGATATGATTGCTGTCATTGCCATTGAACAGATGAAAAAAATAGAGGACTTCACCAGCAAGCGCCGAGCAAATGCTGCTCTCTTTAACGAGGGCTTAAAAGATATTCAGGGCTTAATCACGCCGATTGAAAAACCAGGCTACAAGCACGTTTACCACCAGTATACGTTGCGAATTACCCCCGAATTTAAGCTCTCCAGAGATAAATTCATTGAGAAGCTCGCTGACAGAGGCATTATGGCTAAGATTTTTTATCCCAAGCCACTGCACTTATACCCACACTTTTTGGAGATGGGTTATAAAAAAGGTGACTTTCCAGTCGCTGAACGCTTAGCTAACGAAGTTGTTTCGATTCCAGTGCATCCTTTAGTTACTCCTAAACAGGCTGAGTTTATTATTCAAAGCATCAAAAAGATCTAGTTCTATGACGCTAACCAGGTTACCACTGCAAAAGCACCAGGACTCACGAGGCCTATTAATTCAGAATGATTATCCTGAAATTTTTGAGGAAATGAAACACTTCTTGGTCTCATTTTCCGAACCCGGAGTAATCAGAGGGAATCACTATCACTTGCGAAAAAAGGAATGGTTTTTAGTCATTCAAGGAACAGCAGAACTACATCTGACAAACACTAAGACTCACGAGCAAAGTACCTATGTGATTCAAGGCAGTCAGCCCGAGTTATTTCTGATGGAACCCTCTATTGCTCATGCCTTTAAAAACATTGGCTCAGATCAGTTGGTTTTTTTAGGTCTAGTAAATGAAGCTTTTGACGAGTCAGATCCCGATACAATTTCCTACCAGGTAATCTGAAAGTAAACACCTACATGCTTAACCGTGCTCTCAATACTCAGCTGACTGTCGGGGTCGATATTTGCGAAGTCGCTCGCTTCACTGAGTTTGAAGTGAACAGCGCTTTTACACAGAAAGTTTTCACCACTGCCGAATTAAATCAATGTCAAGCAAAGCCTAATTTAGCAGAAAGCTTAGCGGTCAGATTTGCGGGTAAAGAAGCAATCCAAAAATCTTTGGCGGAAAACATTCCCTACAATCAAATTGAGATCCTGACAGACGCACACGGTAAACCTAAAGCCAGCTTACTTGATCCCACTCTCAAAACCAAATATGATATAGAAGTCAGTTTAAGTCACACCAAGACACTTGCCCAAGCTTTTTGCCTGACTCAATCCTTAGTAACTCAATCATAAAGGACCTTATGACCCAACAAAACCTAGATGCTAATCAAACTAAATTGGTGGAACTCTTTAGCAATGTTTTCCCAAGCCTAACCAAAGATAGTTTTAATCTAGATCAAGATCGAACTACGTTTGAGAACTGGGACTCTCTGAGTCATATGCAGCTAGTCTCAGAAATTGAACAAAGCTTTAATGTGTCATTTGAGATGGAGGAGATTGTCGACATTAGCAAGCCTGCTGACTTCCTTGCCTTAATTACTAAGAAGAAAGCTCAAGCATGATGGTGGATTTCTCCAAGATGAATACCATACCCGACTTCTTAGAGAAAAATGCTCAGCAATTTCCCGACAAACCAGCGCTTGTTTTTGATAAAAAGTCATTTAGTTATCAAGAATTAAACTCTCAAAGTGAGTTAGTTGCCAATTTTTTGCTTTCCAAAACCAAGCCGCAAGACGTGGTTGCAATTCTTCTTCCAAATAGTGCAGATTTTGTAATCAGTTACTTTGGCGTTTTAAAAGCTGGGTGTATTGCACTACTTATTCCTCCTAATATTTCTGATGACAAGCTCAAGTTCCAGGTAGCAAAAACCCAGCCAAACCTTATCCTAACTGAATCCAAGTACAGCGCTAAAATTGAACGTGCCAATTTAGGTCCCAAACTTGAAGTGATCGACACCCAGACGCTCTTAGGCATTCAGCTCTCAACCGACCAACAACCTAGAACAATTGCCCCCACAGACACCTCGACTATTATCTTTACTTCTGGGACTACTTCTGAACCGAAGGGCGTTCAGCTTCAACACACAAATGTGGTAAATGCCACCAAAAACATTGTAGAGTTCCTCAACCTAACTCCCCAAGAAATAGATGTAAATATTTCTGCTCTTTCTCATTCTTTTGGTCTTGGCCACTTGCACTGCTTCTTGGCTGTTGGCGGAACTACAGTATTGTTCCGGGATGCAATCAACTTAAAAGAAATTCTCAATGCCATCTCTGCAAATCATGCTACTACTTTGGGTGCAGTGCCGGCTATTCTTCGCTTACTGCTCAACAATTTTCGAACAGAATTTCAGGAACATGGTAAAAGTTTACGCATTGTCCAAACCAATACCTCTCCTTTAGAAAAAGAGCTCATTGAGGGAATTCTCAATACTTTACCAAGTACAAACTTTTCTTATTACTATGGCTTAACCGAAGCATCACGCTCCACCTTCATTACCTTTAACCAACATGCTGACAAACTCTCGAGCATCGGCCAAGCTTCCCCAAATGTTCAAGTGGAAGTACGAGACGCACGTGATCAGGTCTGCTCTCCTGGCGAGCTGGGCGAAATTTGTATCAAAGGTAAAATGGTGATTCAGGAGTACTGGCAAAATCCCAGTGCTTCAGAAAAAGTAAAAGCTGGCTGGTTTCACTCAGGAGACGTCGGCTATATGGATCCTGAAGGGTTCCTGTACTACAAAGGTAGGTATAATGATCTCATTAATGTTTCTGGAGAAAAAGTTTCACCTGAAGAAGTAGAGGATTTAATTAAGAAAGTTCCGGGTGTAACTGATGCTGCTGTAATTGGAATTCCAGATAAAATACTTGGGGAAGTTATCAAAGCTTTTATCTCGGTTTCTGATAAGGAGTTTGACGTTCATCTAGTCACACAACTCTGTCGGCAAAAACTAGAAAGCTATAAGGTTCCCCGAGAAGTTGAGATTATTAAAGAAATTCCGCGAACCGATAATGGCAAGCTCCAGCGCAATAAACTCAAAAAAAGCTACACAGAATTAATTTACTAGGATCTATGGACATTCTCAACTTTCTACCTAAAGCTTACTTTCCAAATCGAGTTTTCTTTGGCGAAAAATCTACTCTATTCCTGAGAACCATTCAAACAGAAAAAAGATTATTTGTAATATCTCAATCCTTTAACTTTGCTAGCCCTCAGCTTGTTGTTGAGCTGGGTGCTACCCCCGAAAATACATGGACCCACAGTGGGGAACCGAGCCGAGAAGATGTTCAGGCATTAGAAATGAAAGTTGCAGAGCAATCGCCTACTTGGATCATTGCAGTAGGTGGTGGCTCAATTCTTGACTTGGTCAAAGTTGTCAAGAAAAGGCACCCGATTCAGATGCTAGCCATACCGACTACGTTAGGCTCTGGCACTGAGGTTAGTCAGCACGTAGTCTATGTCGAAGAAAATCGTAAAAAAGTAGAAAGTGACTACAAGTTCCTGCCTGAGGTCGTCTTACTTACCCCCAAGTACCTCAACTCATTAAGTAGTGAACAGATCGTTTATCAGTCAATTGATGCCTTAGCACATGGCTTAGAAAGCCTAGTCTCTAAGATGGCCAACCCTTTCTCTGATTTATTTGCCACCTCTAGTATTAAGCTGATTCATGAACAATTGATGAGCATACCTACAACTGAGCTGCCCTCATTAGCCCAACTCCATCAACTCCAACTAGGTGGTTTTATGGCGGGATTAGCGCAAAGCAGTGCAGCCACCGGCCTTACCCACTCCTTTGCCCACCACTTTGGTCCCAAGTTGAAACTGCCTCATGCTCAAGCTGTCGCCAGCTTTCTGATTGATGTTGTAAAACTTAATACTGCCCACACCGATAAATATCAAAAATTAAAAGCAGCTCAAAGCTTCGGAAATCAAGATCCTGTCACTGCATTAGAAAAGTTGTTTGAAAAACTGAAGATTCAAGTTACTTCTTTTACTTTAGCTGATGATATTGATGAATCAGCTCTGGCTATTCAAAAAGATGTCTGCAGCTTAACTAACCCCTACCCTCCGTCTCTAGAAGAGATCACAGCAATCATCCAACAGCACAGAACGGTGCTAGGATAAGGATATGTCAGCAGTACTTAATGAGTTATTAGCATGCTCACCATATGAACTTTCCCAAGCTGAGAAAGAGCGAGTTTTTATGCCAGCTCTGAGAGAAGCAGCTCTGTGGCACTATCAGGCATCTCCAGAGTTTAAAAAAATCTGCCAAGGAAAAAATTTTGATCCTGCACAAGAGTTTGAGATCATTGATTTACCATATATCCCAGTACCCATTTTTAAAAAATTTGACCTGCGCAGCGTGCCTGATTTAGAAATCATTAAAACTTTATACTCCAGCGGCACCTCAGGAAATCCCAGTAAGGTTTTTATTGATCAAGCAACAGCAGATGCTCAGGGAAAAGCCTTAACTAAAATCTTGACCAGTTTTTTGGGAAAAGAGCGACGACACTTTCTGATTTTTGACTCACCAAACTCAGTTTCCAGTCGCTCTGGCGAGCTCTCTTCTCGAGGTACTGCTATTCGCGGTATTCTTACTATGGCTAAACGCTTTACTTTTTTACTAGATGATGAGCTAAAGCTAGATCAAGAAAAGTTAGAAAAAACCCTGAATGAGCTCAATCCCGAAGAGCCTGTCTGCTTTTTTGGTTTTACCTGGTTAATCTACAACGTTTATCTGCAGTATGGTAAACAGCTTGCCGAGGCGCTCAGCAAAGTAAAGAATTCTGATACTGTCATCCTTCATATTGGTGGCTGGAAGAAACTTCAAGACCGGGCAGTTTCTAAAGCGCAGTTCAATCAGGATCTGAGCACTACATTTGCTCTTCCTAAGTCCTCAGTGATTGACTTCTACGGGATGACTGAGCAGCTCGGCACAGTCTACCCAGATTGTTCGGCAGGACACAAACATGCACCCGCTTACGCAGAGATCATTATCAGAAATCCAGAAACTCTTCTTACTCAACCAAATAACCAACTAGGATTTATTCAGCTGGTCAGTCCGATACCCCATAGTTATCCCGGGATTAGCATCTTATCTGAAGACATGGGCATTCTACTGGGTACAGATGACTGTCCTTGCGGACGAAAAGGGAAGTACTTTGAGTTTAAGAAACGCTCCGAGGGAGCAGAAGTCAAAGGCTGTGGTGATGCCTTAGATCTATAAGTATATGACTCCACCAAGCCTCATCTTCCAAGGTAGTATCAAAAATGAAGCAAATGTAGACCTACAATCTGTTATCGTCCAACTTCGTCAACAGCTTGACCAACTGCATAGCTACCCTATTGAAGAAATTCTGCTGTTCTTTGACCAATTGGTGGAGCAGTGGCAGTCCTCAGGTCTAGCCAAAAAGAATCCCTACCTCAAGAATATCTCAGAGTTTTTAGTTAAACAACATTTAGTTACTACTTTGCAGACTGCATTGCGTGGCAAGGTTTCAGTCTTAGATCAATTTGAGGATCTTGGCGACTATAAAATGATTTTTCATGCCCAACCTCGAGGATTGACTGTTCATTGGTTGGCAGGCAATGTGACAGTATTGGGTTTATTTTCGATCTTCTCTGCACTAATAACCAAAAATGTCTGTTTAGTCAAAGCCTCATCACGAGGTCATGAGAACTTGGTGGCTATATTAGACACACTTAGGGAAGTAAAAACTGGACAGATTAATGGCCAAGACTTTGCCAATGCCATTGCCGTCGTCCTCGTTGATCGCCAGGATCAAGCCAGTCATCAAGTTCTCTCTGAGAATGCAGATATCAGAATTGCCTGGGGTGGCAAAGAAGCCGTCGAAACTATTATGCAGCTAAGTAAGAGCCCATTTTGCGAAGATTTAATTTTTGGTCCGAAATACTCATACGCCTTAATCGATAACACTTCTCTAGTCACTAAGCAAAAGCTGCTAGCCCAGCGTTTAGCTGTGGATGTCTCTGTGTTTGATCAGTATGCCTGTTCCTCGCCCCATACTGTCTTTATTGAAGAAAAAAATGAGGGTGAATCTCTGGCCTTTGCACAGGAATTAGCTAAACAGTTGGAACTAGTGGAGAGAGCGTTTTTACCTAAAGAAGCAATAGATTCTGGCAAAGCTGCTCAGATTATTAGTTTGCGCAGTGAGTATCAAATCACTGGAACGGTTATATGCTCACAAGATACCAAGTGGACTGTCATTCACACTACAGAGAAGGGCTTAGCTGATAGCTGTTTTTCTCGAGTCATCTTTGTCAAACCAGTAAAGAATATCGATGAGCTACATGCGTATAATAATCGACAGAAGCAGACTTTGAGCTGTGCTTTATCTTATGAGAATAAGTTGAAGTACCTGGATAAGCTCACCTTAAGTGGCATTGACCGATGTCCTGACCTGGGGTACGCCACCTACTTTGAGTCACCTTGGGATGGCATGTTTATTTTTGATCGTTTGGTTCGGTGGGTAAGCACTTATAAGGAGGCTGTATGACACTCTCTGTTCATCACCTTGCCAAGGTTGTAGAGAGTATTGAGCAAGCATATGCCCAGTATCAACAGCTCGGATATCAAACAGCAGCAGGATTTTTAGAACCTCAGGATGATCTGGAACAGAAAGTCAAAGTCGGTGTAATGGTGAGTGGCAACTTGACACTAGAGTTGCTAGAACCTTTATCTGAAACTAGTCCTGTTTACAATTTTTTAAGCAGCGGGGGCGGTTTTCACCACTTGTGCTATCAGACTGAAGATTTGCAAGCGAGCATAACTGAAATTGAACATAAAAAACTGGCGAAACGAGTTACGGCTGTTACCACTTCAGTTTGGGATGGGCGCCCTGTCGTTTTTTTTCTTACTGCTAACCAAGAGTTATTTGAAATTATTGGACCAAAATTATGAACAAAAACCCATATATACATCCATCAGTCCAGATGGGTGATAATTTTCAACATGAATTTAATCTTGTCATCTATGAAGGTGTCCAAATTGGTAACAATGTTTCTTTAGGAAATAACGTCATTATTTATCCTCATACAGTGATTCGTGATAACGTGGTGATCCTAGATAACTGCGTGATTGGAAAACCATTACGACTGAGCGCTAGGAGTAATCGTAAACCGCCTTTATTACCTGGTTTGCAGATAGGCAGCGATGTAACGATAAGTACCGGCAGCATTCTTTATACTGGCTCTGTGATTAGCGAAGACGTCTACATTGCCGATAACGTCAATATTCGAGAGGAATGCTCGATTGGTGCAAGTTCAACAATCGGTAAAATGGTTTCCATTGAGTTCAAAGTCACAGTTGGACATCATACTCGGATTATGGACTGTTCACAGATCACTGAGTACACTGAGATTGGCAATCAAGTTTTTATTGGTCCAGATGTTTCGTTCTGTGTTGATGCCTCCTTTGGACGAATTTCTAACGCCAGTAATAAAGTTGTTATTAAAGATAAAGCCATGATTGGCGGCAACGCAACCATCGGTCCAGGTGTGACTGTAGAAGAAAATGCTCTGGTTGCAATGGGCGCAGTGGTAATAAAAAATGTTCCGACTCAAAAAGTCGTCTTAGGCAATCCAGCTCGTGTGCTTTGGAATGTAGATCAAAAGTTAATTTTGGAATAAGATGCAGTTCCCCAAAAACTATCAGGTTTTACTCGTTTCTCATTATACTGAAACTGCCGGTTTAGTGCATAAATTCCAGCAGTATTTTGAGAAGAAAAAAATTCATCCGACGATGTTACTTCATCCACTTTTTCCTGGTAGTGCATTACCCAGTCTGGTGAGAGTTAAAGAGCAAGAAATTACGTATAAAGTTCATTCTGTACTCCAGTACCCTCTTGAGATGTTCTTTAGCTTAGGATTGTTGCAAAAAATCAAGTTTGGCCGCTCATCAACTGATTTAGCAGTTTGCTTTGATCCACTTTCATTTGTCCACACCTATTTTTTAAGAATTTTTTTCAAGATAGATAAAATTATTTACTATAATCTTGACTACTCTAAAAGCCGCTTTGCCAATCCTCTCGCCAACTTTATCTACCAACGAGTGAATGTTTTTGCTTTTCAGAGAAGTGATTACTTCTTCTCAGCCACTGAGCAATTTATGATAGACCTTGATCCAGAGCAAAAACTTCAGCATCGGAGTTTCTTTCTTAAACACGTCGTAGATACTTCAGCAGTTAAGCTGCGTCAAAAAAAGGAATCTCAAACTTTTGTCTATGCAGGAAGCTTTGGTGAAACCACTAACTTCACTTCCCTGCTAAAGGCCCTCCAGAAACTCTCGCAGGAAAAGTATACATTTTCATTTGATCTTTATGGTGGCGGCAAGCACCTTGAAGAAGTTGTCCAAGCAGTCAAAAGATTGAAGCTCAAAAACAATGTCCATTTCAAAGGGCCAGTCAGCAACCTTGAATTGGTGAATACTATTTTGCCGAAGTACAGTTTTGGTGTCTGTCCCTACAAGATCAAGGGTGAACCAGGTGCTCCAGATCACATGTTCTACGGTAATGAGCTCACCTCTAAGCTAATCGAGTACCTAGCTGCTGGACTGCCTATCCTTAGTACCCCCTTGCTAGATGCTTTCGAAGTCATTGAGAAAGAAAAAATTGGTTTCTTAGTTCAGAGCAGTCAAGACTGGTACTTGGTGATTAAAAAATTGCTTCACCAACCTAAAATACTCATCTCTTATCAACAAAAAGCCCTCAAATATTCGTCAAACTACGATATGGAGAAGGTACTTGATCCCCTTTTCAGTCACATTGTCTCTGAAAGACGAGTATGACAGAGCCGCTAATCTCAGTCATCATAGTCAACCACAACGGGAAAGAATGGTTAAAAGCGTGCTTGGGTTCAGTCTTTAGCCAAGACTACCCGTCTTTTGAAGTGATTTTAATAGATAATGCTTCTGATGACGAGAGTGTTTCATTTACTCAGGCGCATTTCCCCAAGGTAAAAATTATTTCTGAGAAAACGAACCACGGCTTTGCGCAAGGAAATAACATTGGCTTTGCTCACGCTAAAGGTGAGTATATTTTTCTGTTAAATAACGACACTGTTGTCGAGAAGAATTGCCTTACAAAACTCAAGCAGGCCTTTGTCGAGATTCCTAAGTTAGGAATAGTCCAACCTAAAATTATTTTATTGGATGAACCTGAGCTTTTAGACCAAGTTGGCTCCTACTGGACCAATACTACATACCTCTACCACTTTGGGTTTAGAAAACCTCACCACCTAGCTATTTATAATCACTCTAGACAAGTTTTCTCAAGTATGGGTGCTGCCATTATGATCAGCAGAGAAGTGATTGAAAAGGTTGGTCTTTTTGATGCCCGGTTTTGGTGTTACTACGAAGAAACTGACTTCTGCCACCGAGCCTGGATGCTTGGCTACGAGAGCTGGTACTATCCACATACCGTTGTTCTCCATTCTAAAGGCGCAACTTCTACTAGTTTTCGCCGATCATTTGTAATTTTTCATAGCTATAAGAATAAATTGCGAAGTTTCATAAAAAACTTTGAGGTTAAGAACTTGATACTTATTTTACCCACCTTTTTCCTGCTCAGTCTGAGCCTTGAGTCATACCTCCTATTAACCACAGGATCCTGGCAGACTTTTAGAGGTTTTTGGAGCTCTCTTTTTTGGAATGTGGCGAACATTAGAGAAACCCTAGCTGAAAGAAAAATTATTCAGACTACCCGGAGAGTTTCAGACAAAGAGATTTTAAGTAAAGTTACCAAGAATCCAAGATTTTCTTATTACAACTTAGCTATTGGGCCTGCGAAGTATCAAGATTAGTTTTTTGATTTCTTCTTTTTTCTCATGACTACGTGGTAACGCTCAGCAAATCTATCATCATTGTCTAGGCTATCAATTACAAAATCAATTGTATTAGTAGTGAAGAAAATGAATGGAGCAGCTACTGAAAGAATAACTTTTGCAACTAAGTTTCCTTCCATAATTTTGCGAATCAGATACTGATTAGTCATACTCGCCATGGTGGTTCCAAAACAACAATAAGAAAAGACACGCTCAACTTCCATACCAGTTTGGCGAGCTAGCTTAGCATAGCCTCCCCTGGTGAAGCGTTGAAAATCATACTCTGTTCCTCCGTGTTCACGGTACAGAAAGGGCATAGTAGTCACACACAAGCCACCATTTTTTAAAACTCTACTGGCCTCTTTGAAAAATTTAAGTGGATCATGAATATGCTCCAATACCTCTGCACTGTAGTAGACGTCAAAGGTATTATCTTTAAAAGGCAAATTCATGGCATCGCAAACTTTATCAATTTTACTAGAGTCTTTAGCTCTACCATACAAAATTTCAGTAATTCTTCCCAAGGAGTTAATATACTTCGTTTGCTTAGCAAAAAGCTCATCCCAATTAGAATAGTCAGTAGCCACGTACTTTTTTATTCGAGGGTTGGTACGCATGGCCAACTCTTTTTTTGTGCAGTTCCCTGCTCCAGTTTCGAGAACTTTCCCTTTGAATAAGGGAATTAATTCTGCACTTGCTCGCTGTTCATTACGAATATCCAACCAGTGGGGGTAAAAAGGAGTATGCGTTAGAAGTTCAATAACAGAAAAGAACATAGTACCTATTTTGATATTCTGAGGGCTCTCTTTTTCTTAGATTTCTGACTGTAAAATTTTTTGCTCTTTTCTGGTTACTATATAGCTGCCAATAGCTAGAGCATCAACGCAACCCCACAGCAAGTGCTCCACTGCATCAGCAGGCTCGTACACAATAGGTAATCCATGCTTATTAAAGCTGGTATTGAGAACCATCGGAACGCCAGTTTGTTTTTCAAACTCAGCAATTAAGTCATAATAAAGTGGATTGACTTTCTTGTCCACGAACTGAGGTCGGCAGGTATTGTCTACATGTATCACCGCCGGAATTTTCTTTGCTTTTTTAGGAAAAACAAAGTCAGCCAAGATCATAAAAGGGGAGTCCTTAAGATTCATGAAATACTCTGAAGCTCGATCCTTCATTACAGAGGGGGCAAAGGGCATAAACCAATCCCTCCGCTTCATCACATCATTAATCTTCTCTCTGATATGAGGACCGCGAGGGTCAGCAAGAGCACTGCGCTGGCCTAAAGCTCGAGGGCCCCACTCACCTCGTCCTTGAAACCAGCCAATTACCTTTCCAGAAACAATCTCTGTAGCAACCTTAGTCAAAAATGTTTTGCGAGGAAAAGACTTAAAACTAACTTGCTTCTTAAATTTATCAAGTGCAATTTTTATCTCCGCATTACTAAAGCTACGACCAAAATCAGCTCTTTTGAGTTCGGAACGGCGAAGTTGCTGAGAAACTTTTTGGTACCCTAAAAGTGCCGCACCGACCGCAATTCCGCTATCACCAGGGTTAGGATATACCCACAAATCCTTTACTTTACCTTCATTTAGTAACTTCATACTCATCTTCACATTTAGGAAAAGGCCTCCTGCTGCTGAAAAGGTATTTAATTTATACTTTTTTTGTAGATACTTAAAGAACTTTAAAACTCGTTCTTCGAGAACTTGTTGTGCAGCTGCCGCTACATGGCGGTCACCATATTTTTCGACTAAATCTTTTAAATAACTGAACGTCTTTGTCTTGCTAAAAAACTCTATGGTCGAGACGCTGTTTACTTCTAACCAACTTGAACGACCCACCCACTTACCATCTATAAAATCTGGAAAGAACTTACGCATTTCTTTAAGACATTTTTCTGGTTCGCCGTACACTGCTAGACCCATCGTCTTACCTTCACCATCATTTAACTTAAAACCTAACCCAACCGTTACCGCGCCATAATACAGGGCCAATGAAGCATAGATTGGGACTTCTTCGAGTTCTTGAAGTTGATTGTTCTTTCCAAGAAATATTTTGCCGCAGTTCGGCCGACCATCAGCGTTTGTACCGAAGCCGTCAAGCGCAACCACTAAGCAATGATCATGGGGACCACACCAATATGCAGTTGCAGCATGTGCGTCAGCATGAGAAACACAGAGGATTTTAGAGTCATCTTTAACGAAGTTCTTCAAGGTAATGGTCTGTGGAGCCGAATATCTGACTATGGAAAAAGCACGTTGAAAAAACCAAGTCAAAAAATTCCAAACTCCACAATAGCGAATTCCTTCAAAGTATGCTTTGTAGTAAGCTAGAGAAGTGTACAAAGACATTGGGGAAGAAGTTGTTACAAAGTAGTCAACATGCTTTAGCTTCCAGTTTGTAAAACGAAAAGCATCCTCCATTGAGAGTACTGGAAATGATAGATCGTGTTTTTTCTTGCTCGCTCGTTCCTCTGCCTGGGCAAAAAGCAGTTCTCCATCTTCGAGTAGTGCAATTGAATTATCGTGATTATTCGAAAATTGGGACGTTAGCCCTATAATTTTCATAGAGACCTTAGTTGGGCAGGGGTAATATATAATTGTTTATTAGAGTAATCAATTCGCAAAAGGTTATACCTTTCAGGACTAAGGGACTGTGCAGCTGCCTTAAGTGCTTCCAGCTCATAAAAGTATCCGAATCCATATTCGCCATCACTAAAATATCCTTGGCTTGATAAATCCCACATAAATCCTTGACTTAACAAACTTTGTGGTATTACGCCTTGAGAATAATAGATGACCATTAAGGTGTAACCTACGCCTTGCTGGAAAGGTAATTTTTGGTTAGGAATAATAAAATCTTCTTTCGAAGAAACGTAGAAAAAGTTGATTTTTTTACTGCTAATATTTTGAGCCTGAAACTGCTCCACCATTGTACGACGCTGCATTGAGACAACTGTTTTCTCCTTTAAGTAAGATTGAATCTGGGTGGATTGAAATGTGATAAAAAGCAAGAAGAATATTAGAGTGCCTGCCAAGACCTTTACTGACCTTTTCTTCAACTCAAGTCCTGCTAGTATAATCGCTATTCCCACTAGTGGGAGATAGACATACCTACTTTCCATATATGCATTCCCTTTTTGAATAATAGTTAGCGGGAGCAAAGCCAAAAAATAAAAAAATCCTCCAATAATGACGTTCTGCCACCGCAAATATCCTCTAACTAGTAAAAATACCCCTACAGCGAGCAATCCAAAAGTAAGTATCACAGAAAGCACTAGACTTAGGCTGAGCTCCACATATGGAGCTGAATATTTGCCATGAAAAAGGAGTGTGTTGATTTTATATCCCCAGCCAAATAGGAAGGGTGCTGGAATAAATAATTGACTAACTGTTGCAAGTGGAGCAGAAATAATATTTTTAAAAAGGACTTCCAGACCACTATTATTTGCAGTTGATTGTTTAACCATAATTCCGGACGCTTCAGAACTTAAAAAAAAGTAGTGCAAGTAACGCAGCAGCGTAGTGCAGGTAATTACCAAAAAGAATGAGGTAGTTTTTAAGTTAGAACGCCAGTTTCCCCCTCTTTGTAGATAGAAAAGAAAGATGTAGAAAAAGCTAAAAAGCGCATTCATTTCTTTTGTTAAGAAAGAAAGATAAAAAAGAAAGATAGATAGGATAAGTTGATCTCTCCTATTTGTACTCAGGTAGTAGAGGAAAAAAAGTATTGAGACTAAGAGCAGGCAAGTTGCTAGCGGTACTGAAATAGAGGCAGCGAACCACGTAACAGCCTGGTGGGAGGTAATATTAATCAGAAAAATAACTACAGCAGCAAAATTAACGTACTTGGCCGAGCGAATTTTTTGAAGAACCAAGAAAAGAGAAAATCCAGTTAGACCGTGTAGCGTGATAGAAAAAATAGTTAATGGAATTAAGTTAAATCCAAAAGCTAGGTAAAAGAAAGTGTTAAATATTTGAGTAAGTGGTCTTCCTTGGGCAAAGACTAGCGCATTCAAAATCCCCGACTCAGCTATTACCCCGAGCTCTTTTCCATATGTAAGTCCTAAGCCCATCCATTCATCTTGTTCAAAAAAATGAAAAAAAAGACGCCAGTAGGTAAGGAACGCGATACCTACAAAAACAACTAACCATCTTGACCATTCTGGAGTTTGAGTAAAAAAATTCAATAGGGAATTATTTGTTGGAGGTTTTCTTTTTTTCATTCTAATTAATCAATAACTTCTTGAGTGTAACATATGCAGTTGACCTTTCAAAAATCTAGCTGTATTGTTATTTTGAAAATAGCATTCACTTATACTTCGGATTTTCACTTAAAGGCAAAAGGTCGTTTGAAGATACTATCCTTTTTTAAATTTTTAAAAAGAATACCCAGTTGGGTAACTGAGGTGGTAATTCTTTTTTTTCTCTCATGGACTCCTTTTTTTTGGTTAAAAAGTGATCAAGTAATTTTAGGTCATGACGCGGGATTTCGCCTAGATATGACCAATTACTTACGTGACCTTTGGTATTCTTGGACCCCCTCACCAGGTTTTGGAGCTGATTGGACTCTTAACAAGGGTTTTCTTATAGCACAAACTCCAGAAACTTTTTTTACTTTTGTGACTAATGATGTATCTCTAGGTCAAAGACTTTCATTTGTTTTTTGGTTTTTTATGATTGGCTTATCTATGTATATCTTTGTTAAACATTTTTTCCCAAGAAAAGAATTCTTTACTTTCAGAATATTTTCAAGTTTATTTTATATGTACAACTTTTTCTTGCTGCAAGGCTGGTTTATTACCGAGAGAGGAAAGTTTTCTCTATATGTAGCACTTCCATTAGGACTACTTATCTTATACGAAACATTACTAAAAAAAATTCCTCCTTTGAAGGGTGCTACTTTATTTGGACTTATTTTCTTTTTTTTCAATGGAGGTGGCTCACCTCCTCTTTACGGAGCAATTTTAGTCGTCTACAGTGTGAGTTTTTTCTACCTATCTTTTGTTAATATCTGGCAAAATGGAGCTAAGGGTTTACTCCATTCTTTAAAAACTATTTTTCTTTTTGGAGTAATTACCGTACTTTTAAATTCTTATTGGATTATTCCGCAAATCCAGTTAGCAAAAAATCAATACGGAGCTAGACTAGCCGCATCTGGAGGAATTGAAAGCATACTTAACTGGGAAAAGACTGTCAGTAAAAATGCAAGTCTTATAAATCTTTTCCGCCTACAGGGCATACCTGATTGGTACGATAGTCCTAACCACACTTATTCCCGCTTTTTTCTAGAAAATCCCCTCCTTATTGTATTAAGCTTCTTGCCCATTTCACTGATACTTCTTGGTCTTTTTCTTCATCACCGTTTTAGAGTTGAAGAAAGAAATGATCACTTATTTTTTCTCATTTTGCTTATTTTAATAGTGAGTTGTTTGTTTGCAGCAGGCTCGCACGACCCTTTTGGCTCAATCTACTTGCTCTTTATTAAGTATATTCCAGGATTTGCTATATTTCGTTCAGCGATATATAAATTTGGCCCAGGTGTTTGGTTCAGCATTATTTTCCTTTCTGGATACTCTCTCAACTTCTTACTCCTACATCTGAGATCTAGAAAAAAACTTTCCCTTGTAATAACTAGTCTGAGTATTTTCACTTTGTTGGCATATCACTTTCCTTTTTTTACGCATCAGTTCTTTCAGTTTGATCCACCATTTGGCACCCGCGTCGCGGTCCCAAAGTATGTGATTGAAACTGCCGGATACATGAATAAGAATGCTTCCTCAGATTCTCGGCTTTTACTATTACCCAAACTTTACCCTTCATTCCCTGTTGATAGTTATAAATGGGGCTTCTGGAGTTTTGACTTGCTTCCTAGATTAAGTTTTTCTCACTCTGTTATCGTTAATGAGGCTGGAGCTCCTCCAATTATTGATTCCTTGTACAAAGCTGCTGATCAGCAGAATCTTTTAGTGTTCAACCGAATTAGTCAGATGCTAGGAGTCAATTATGTGCTTTGGAGGTCTGACATTCTCTATCATGATAAAAAAACCCAAGCGAAAGAATTTTCAGATAATCTCTTCTCTCCAATGAACGCTAATCACCCCGAATCTGTAAAAGATTTTAATGAGTGGCAGCTGTACCCTTTAACTACCTCTTCCAAACTTTTTTCAACCCATCAGAGAGCCACTTTAACCCAAATCTCTGGTTCTGGATTTGCGAAAGTTCTTGAATCTGAGCCAGTCATGTCCCCGGGCAAGCTCTACTTGGATCAGGCTGATTTAGAAGAAACTGCTTTAAGTAGAGAGCTCAGCCTTGATTCAGCTTATATTATTGAAGCACATTGTCTCAACTGTCATTACCTGACTGATCCCAACTTTCCCTTATTTGGTGTAAGTTTCCCATTTGTAAGATTCCTTCCAAACTCGCTTATATATCCGTATGTTATTTTTAAAGAAAACGAAGCCTTAGCAAATGCAAGCAATTCTCCAGTCAAAAAGATTGATACTGGTCTACTTTTTGCTGACAAAAGAATTAATGAAGTTTCGTTTCTTCTGCAAGAGCATCAGGACGCTAGATTAGCGGAGAGCCTTCAGGCAACTATCAACAGATATAAGTCTTTAATAGCAACGATACAGACTGAACTACCTGAGCTCTCAGGACTCACCCAGCGAGAAAACCAAACTAAACTACTTTCTCATTTGTATGCACACCAGAAGTTACTGTATCAATCTTCCGGTGTTTCTAGTGAATTAAGTGAGTTTGTTCAAGCCACGCTCCGGAGCATCGAAGAAGAAGATAGTATTATTCAAAGGACAGGGTTTTTATCTTCCGCAGAAGCAGTGAATGTAAAGAAATTTCTGATTTCAGTTCCTGTATCTGGGACATACGAAGTACATTTAGTTAATACAGATGTCAAAAAAATAAAATCACTCTGGCAAGGAAAAGAAGTTGATCTTAGTAATGAGTTATCTCTTGAAGTAGGCGAGTATCAGCTAGAGATCATTTACCCAAAAGCCGAAAATCTCACTCTTTCTCGCCCAGTGGAAATTTCCGGAAAACTACAAGAAAAGAATAGTGAAAGAGTTGGGTTTAACATTCAAGACTTTGATCATGCCAGCGAGTACTTCATAAGCTTTGAGTACTTCAGCCAACAAGAACAATCCACCTCTTTTTCAATCTTACAAGATAATGACCCACAACCAGAAAAGTACAAGCTGCAGCCTAAAACCAATGTCACACTAAAAAGCAATGGTCAATGGAACACCTATACACATTTCTTTGTACCCAATGAGTATGCAAAAGAAGTGAACCTCTTTATTACCTCCTTTAACTCTGAAGGAACAAATCCTGAAATAGAAATTCGGAATTTTGAGGTAAAGAAAATTGCTACACTAGATGTATTTTTAGTAAAGCAAGCTTCTCCAATCACCTCGAAGAATCTCAATTCAGAAAAAATTCCTATCAGTTTCACAACTTTGAATCCAACCAAACACTTGATACATCTCAACACTGCCCCAGAATCTTTCTTTCTACACTTTAATCAAAGTTACAATCCTGGATGGGCACTTTATCCTGCTGGAACCCCTTGGTGGCAGACACTCTGGAAAAAATCAATTGCGGCAGATGCTCACTTTATAGGGAACACCTATGCTAATACTTGGTACCTGAAAAATGCTCAACATCAAGACTTAATTGTTTTTTACCGACCTCAGGCCGTCTTTTACGCGGCTGCCTTAATTTCAACCATTATGATCATCTTTAGCACTTCCTACTTGATTCTAATCACAAGAAAAAGAAAATGAAGCGTCTTAACCTTCAGTTAATTAGGTTTATCCATAATAATCAGGAGCAAATTATTGTACTGATAGCGATATACAGTGTCATGAATTTTTTCTCTTCATTACCTTACCTCAACTTGTTTTTTACGCCTTGGACCACAATTCTTTTTGAAGGAATAGTTGCCACGTTGCTTTTTGGAAAAAGAGTTCCTTTTATTTTCGCTTTTATTTTATTGGGATTTTCCCTGTATGCAACTGTTTTTTCCTTTTATAGCTCTGCAGAAGATGCCGGAGTCTTTATCTATATTTTTTTAACTCTTGGCTTTTTGATTCAGGTTGTAGGCTATTTACGCTCACTCCCTCACAGATCTAAATGATATGATAAAAAAATGAAGAAATGGTACTTTTTACTCTCACTGGGAATTATCTTACTCGCCTTTATCTTTCGCTTTCAACCACTCAAAGTACCCTTTTGGGTAGATGAGTTTAGTACCGCTTACCAGGCTAATCTATTGCTCAAGTTTGGACCTTCGATTATTAGCAATCCCAATTATTACTTTGAACATCACAATGTAACTACACATGTTTTAGTGGCACTCTTTTTTCAGTTTTTTGGTCAAAGCGAGTTTGCGGCACGCTTCCCACTGATGATCATTGGCTCATTTGTTCCCCTGCTTATATTTTGGCTCGGAAAGAAGGTTTTTGACCCCCTCACTGGTATTACAGCCAGCGTTTTATCTATTTTTTCTTACTTTATGATTACTTGGTCCCGACAAGCAAGAGGATACGTTATTCAGCAGTTACTAGTTCTTTTACTTTTTCTGACATACTTCAGCATTTTAGAATCAAAAAGAAATCGCCCTTTCCTACTCTTTTTGTTAGGAATAATTATTCTGTTAGGAACGTTAACCCACATCATGTTTATGATTGCGTTCGGGACTATGATTCTGCACTTCTGCATATTTCATTTCTCAGAACTTAAAAAGTTTCTTAAGCAGCCATTTTTTTATCTGTGCATCGGCATATTTTTCTCGATCATTTGGTACGTTGGAATACTTGGCCAAGTAGGTGTTCAAGTAGCGACTATTGCAAGTGGACAGCTCTCAAATAACCTTTGGTATTATCACTCCTTTTTATGGCGTGAGTACTCCTTAATTACTTTTCTAGGCTTAATTGGACTAGGGCTTGCACTCATAACAAAAAAAAGATTTGCCTATTTGATTAGTCTCTACTTCTTTTTGCAGTTCATATTCTTGTGTTTTTTCTTTGGACCCTATGTTTCGCGTTACCTACTGCCACTCTTCCCATTTTTATTACTAGGCGTTGCGTACTCGCTGACCTACTTTACCAATGCTCTTTTTAAAACCCAGCAGAAGTGGAAGGTACCCCAGCAGTTACAAAAAGCCCTACCGTTGATACTCGCCCTGCTGATCATTGCAAATGGAGATAAATTTACCCTTAAACCTAAAAGTTATTACTCAGTGAATCATGACTTCCGAGAAATTGCTGTGATCGACTACGATCAAGTCTATGACCTGATTAAAAAGAAAGGTGAGTTGGATAAAGGCCAGACTGCGGTTGTTGATACTTGGGGAGATCGTCTAGTTTGGTACTTGGGCACAGAGTTTGAAGGCTCGTACTTCTTTCGCTGGATTGATGGACAGGGATTAATGAAACAAACCTCATTTAGCTTTAACACTCAGGGAGAAAAAGTATTGGGTAACCGAAATCAAGCTAAGTTTATGGGTGAGTTAGCCGATCTTCAACTGGCCATGAAAAAATATCCTAAAGGCTTCATTTGGATAGATGATTCTTCCCTTCCCAAAGAAGTTCTTGATTTTGCTGAAGCCAACTTTCACAAGGAGTTAGTCTTAGATCACTACACTTTAGATGATAATCCATACTCTATCTGGCCAGGGACACTTTACAGTTGGGGTATTAGTCTATGATACGCAGCCTCTTTCAACGTTCTATTACTCTATTTATGGGTCTGGCTGCAGGCAAAGTGCTAAGTACGATAATCTTTATCTTACTGGCCCGCACCCTTTTACCAGAAAGCTTTGGACAAATCTTATTTTTAGCTACCTTTCTGCAAATAGTCACTGTCCTGGCTGATTTTGGGCTGGTCCAGTGGTATCAAGCTCACTATGAAAAAGAAAAAGACCATTTCCTCTTTCACCGCATTTTGAGAGCCCGCCTACTGACTTTAATTGTATCGGCAGTAGCTGCGTTCACTTTCTTAACTTTAACCCGGACTTTTCCCCTTCCAGTAATAGTGCTCCTGATCTTTACACTGTTGCCGGATTCACTGCTGTCCATTGGAGATGCATATTACCTGCCTCGCCAAAAAACCAAGGCAATATCTTATAAGAATCCCTCGAGAATGCTCATCATCTTAGCTGGGTACCTCCTCACCCAAAAATTCTTTAACTTAGAGATCGCTGCTTGCCTCTTTCTCTTCAGCTCACTAATTACTGCTATCTGGTTTTTTCCTTGGAAGGTCCTAAAAGATTGGTTCTCATTTAATTTGATGGAGAGTTACGAAACTTTAAAATCTTCCGCTACTTTCGCCTTCTTAATTGTCACTTCATTCTTATATGCCCGAAGCGACTCGTTTGTGATTCAGTATAGTCTTGGGAGCGGAGCTCTGGGTATCTATGGAGCTGCGTATAGATACTTGGAGAGCCTTAGCCTACTTCCAACCGCTTTGGCACAGAATCTTTTCCCCTTAGCTGCTCGAAAAGGCTTTATTACTGCGACGCAACTGCAAAAGATATTTGCCATTATGGCAGTGCTAGGTCTCGTGTTAGCTACTGGACTATATTTCAGTGCCGAGTTATTAACTACTACGTTATTAGGCGTAAACTATAGTGCTGCATCACCGCTCGTCAGAGTTTTCTCCTTTGTTGTTTTACTCTTCTTTATTAACTCTCCGCTGAGCATGGTGGTTCAGAGTTCAAGTTTAGTCAAAAAATTTCTGCCTTTTGGAATGATTAATACGCTCCTGAATATTGGTGGTAACTTGTTTTTAATACCTCAGTACGGGATTATTGCAGCAGCATGGATGATGGTGGTAACTGAGCTAACAGGATTTCTGATTAACTGCCTCTTTGTTCTGAAAGTTTACAGCCCTAAAAACACTTAAACGCCTCTATGACCTTTACTTTAGTTATTATCCATTGGAACACCCCAGAGCTTCTAGAACAACAATTAACGGCACTTCATGATCTTAAGCATGGAGAAGTTATCGTGATTGATAATGCTTCCTCAGCCAGCATTCACTTACTAGAAGAAAGCTTTCCAAGAGTAAAGTTTATTTACAACCAGATAAATAAGGGCTTTAGCTTTGCTTGTAATCAAGGTTTAAGCCAAGCCACCGGAAACTGGGTCATGTTCCTTAACTCTGATGTGGAAATTGATGAACCCCGAATTGAGAATATGATCAGGTTTGTTGAGGAGAAAAACCTAGTCGCAGCTTCTCCAGACTTTTCTAACGATGACTATAAAAAACCAATCCCGTCTTTTTGGAGTTTGTTCGTTGAGTTTACACCTCTCTCAACATTGATTTCTTTGAGTGAAGCGTCCCCTCTGACCTTAGTTGGTGGATGCTTACTGATAAAGAAAACCACGTTGCTAGGACTTCAAGGCTGGGATGAGCGGTTTTTCCTCTGGTTTGAAGATTCCGACTTATCTAAGCGCTTAGTTGAACAGAAACTGCCTTTTGAGTTAATCAAGGATACAGGAATTAACCATATTGGAGGGACCTCTCTTAGAACACTTACTACTCAAGAACAGAGGACAATTTTCTTCCTCTCTTTAAGGCTCTATGCAGAAAAATACTTTTCCGGTTTTGGAAGAAATTTTCTGAGCGCTATGACCCAGAAATTTTCCAGTAATAAATTACTTCCGTCAGATCCTAAAATAACTGCCAGTATTGTGGTCCCAAACCAAACTAACACTCTCTTAGAGAAATTTCTTCAGCATAATTACCAGTACTTTGATTTCTCGATGGAAGAACTAATTGTTGTGAGCAGCGCTGAGATATCATGGGACTTAAAAATGACTTACCCCGAAACAATTTTTATACACTCGAAGCAACGGCTGGGCTTTGCTGCAGCAGTGAACTTGGGACTAAAACGCAGTCGTGGTTTATACCTTGGCACCGTAAATGATGATGTGACTCTAGAAAAGAACTGGCTTAAAAAGCTCGTCGCTCACTTCGAAGACAGCACTGCCAGTCTCTCCCCCCTGATTCTTAATAGATCAGGTGAAGTTGAATCACTAGGTATTAATGTATTACCGTTTGGCCGGGCAGAGAGATTACGGGAGATCGCACTAGAAAGAAACTCTGATACATTTAATGGGGCATGTGTGATCTTTTGTAGAAAGGCATTAGAAGAAGTAGGTTTATTTGATGAGAACTTTCAGTCTTACTTAGAAGATATTGATTTAGGCTTACGTTTCAAAAAAGCTGGCTGGATAAACAAGACCGTCAGTCAAGTAAAAGTACTTCATCTTGGCCAACAAACCTCTCATGACATGGGAGCACAGAAGAACTTTCTGGACTTTCGCAATTGGTGGCTAGTCATGATAAAAAATTTTCCAATCAGTCATTGGTTCCAACATCTCTTGCCCATTTTTCTGGAGAGAGGCAGGAACTTGTCAGGCTGGTTAAAAGCTAGAAACTAGTATGTTGTCACCACCCCAAGATAGATACTTTACGCTTGCCTGCTTTTTAACTTTGAGTACTCTGTTTGTCTTCATCCGCTTATTTAATATCTCTAACTCTCTCCTTTACTTTAATGATATGGGTCGAGATTCTTTGGTATTACTGGAATGGGCTGAAACAGGAAAACCTCCATTATTAGGACCTCAAACAAGTGCATTACCTTTTAACCAGAGTGCGCTCTACTTCTATCTCCTTTATCCCATCTTTCTACTAACTCACTACTCTAGCTTTTCAGCCGTTCTGACGAATGTAGGTTTTTACCTCGTAACTTTTGCAACAGCTCTATACATTTCTCGTAAAAATAAAATCCTGACTAAAGTAAGCTTACTAGTTTTTTTCTTGCTTACAATCCATCCCCAGTTTATAATTCAAAATAGATTTGTTTGGAACCCCTCATTTGTGGGCCCTTCCATTTTGCTTGCCTTTCTCTTTTTTTACAGACTAAAAGAAAAGTTTTCTTTTAAGTATCTAGCTGCTTTTTCATTAAGCATCGCTGCTGCTACTGCCTTTAGTTACTCAGCTCTTCCAATCCTTTTAGCCTTTGGGGTAGCCAGCATTGTCTACTTCCGAGTTCGTTCATTCATAATAGGAGCTACGACTGCTATGGCTTTGGGGATTGTGAATTTGCCCACTATTTTCTTTGAACTCAGACATGGCTTTGTACTGACTCAGATGATGCTTACTAGAGAGAAACTTGCTCAGTCTGGTGCTGGCTTTTCACCACAACTGAGAGATCTAATCAGATACTCTCTATCGACCTCCAACGGTCAACTTAATATTTTTGTAGTCTTTTTATTTGTCACTGCACTCATCATTTCATATTTTATTTTTCGTCGCCAAAAAGAGAGTTCAGCGCAAGAGAGTATTTTTCAGGTGGCTTTTTTAGTATTTAGTCTGGCAGTTGTGTTCACTTTGGTCATCCCAATTGGCATTCACGCTCACTATATATTTGGAGTAGTGACGCTCGGATTTATAACTTTGGCAGTCATACCTAATCGGGTCCTAGCCCCACTACTTAGTTTGATAGTACTAGTCTGGCTCTTACCAATAGCGAAAGGCAATTATTTTTTGCCAGTAAGTCGAACAGTCTTTCAAATGGAAAGTTGTTTTGCCACAATTTGCAATCAAGAAAAAGAAGCCCTGTTTGTGAGCGTTCAATCTGATTTTCATCCCTACCATAATGCCCCAGAACATCGATTTCTGCTAAGAAAAGCAGGCTGTAATGTCAAAAATATTGAAGCTAATCCTGAAGCCGCACAGCATATGGTTGTAGTGTTGGATAGTTCACTCTATGAACACGGTAGGACTACGTATAACGAGCTGAGTATGTTTGGACCAGCAAAGGAACTAAGAAAGTACACCTGCCTGCCTAACTTTGGAGTAGTATTGCTAGAGAAAAGTTTGGACTAGATAGACTCGAAGATGCTTAAAAAATACTTTACTGTTTCTTCTAGCCCTTGACGCAACCCAACCTGAGCTTTCCAACCCAGTAGTTCTTGCGCCTTGGTCGCATCAGCTACAAGTACTAAAGGATCTCCAGGCCTATTAGGGAAGTTCTTGATCTTAGCCTTCTTCTCCATAATCTCTTCTAGCAGCTGAATTACTTCAGCCACAGAGGCAGGTTTTTGAGTTGAAAAGTTAAAGTAGTGATACTTATGAGGTTGCTGCTGCGAAAATTCTAGCCCCCTGATATGTCCTGATACTATATCGTCTATGTGAATAAAGTCACGACGATGCTCACCACTTCCCCAGACAGTGACCTCTTCTCCCTTATAAATCTGTTTGATGAACCTTGGTATGGCGTGAGTTTCAGGTTGGTGATTTTCTTCTGGACCATAAAGATTAAAGTAACGCAAACCCATTCCCGTAAAACCGTAACTTTCTACATAGGACGACACAAGTCCTTCCATAGCCAACTTGGTCATTCCATAGGGGTTAATTGGAATTGTGCGATCATCTTCAAAAATTGGAGATCTGAGTGGCTCTCCATACACTGCTGCGCTAGAAGAAAAAATAAAAGTCGAAATATTGTTCTGACGCATCGCCTCGAGTACGGAAACTGTACCTGAAATGTTAACGTCCACAAACTTTTGTGGGAACTTGACTGACTCCCCTGCCTCGATTAAGGCTGCTAAGTGAAAAACGGCATCGGCGTCTTTGACTTCTGCCAGCATTTTTTGAGTATCTTGGATATCTGCAATCACGGCTGGGAACTCTGGATTATCTCTTAAGTCTATGTTCTTTACTTCATGGCCTGCATGTTTCAAAGCTCTGCACAAATGTTTGCCCAGAAATCCTGAGCCACCTGTTACGATAATTTTTGACATAGAGACTCCTTAAGATACCCAATATCCCTGGATAAATAATACAGTATTAATCAGTAATAGAATGCACAAAATGCCTAGAAAGCATAGTGTAATCAGTGATTTTTTTGGTAAGAAATGAACGAGGACTAAGAAAATGGGGAAGCAAACTAATAAAAATCTGGGCATGCTTAAGAAGTTTCCCGTTAAAGTGGGGAGTAAAAATACACCAAGTCCAAAAAATACCCACGACGGTCTTACGTATTTGGCAGCTAATACTAGTAGAGGAAGCCCTAAAGTACCTGCCAAAAATTCATTCACCACAGTAAAGTACCGCCAGTTAAATGGCCGGAAGGTAAGCAGCGTCTTGAGCGATCTCCACCAGGTTTGGGGATATGTTATGAAGCCTTCTTGCCTACCCGCTCCAAAATCAGCCTGGACATGCAAAAAGTACAACGGATCTTTAAACTCCTGCTGTAGAAAAAACATATAACTCAAAAGTCCTACGCTACTGCACAGAATCAGGACTGCTTGGGGCAATGATTTTTGGAAAAAGCTTTTTATAAGCTCAACGCTAAGAATTATCTTCTTTTTTTGCTGGCTCTGCTTTTCATAAAATTGAAGAGCAAGTTCAATGAGTAAAGCCGGAATCAAGAAGATTCCTACCACCCGGGTAGCAGCAGCCAACATCGCAAAAAGACTAGCTCTAAACCACCAGCCCTTTCTGGCTGTATAAAATGAGCTAATAACTAATAAGAGAAATAATGACTCAGTATAAAGAGCCCCTAAGAAAAAAGCTGTCGGGAAGAGAAAGAGTAGTAAGACTGCAAGCCATGCTTTATCTTTATCAAAAAATTCTTTGACAAATGCATACCATACCCAAGCCAATAACAAACTAAAAACATTTGTTAGGACTAAACCACCTGCCAAAGAAATTAAGCTGGAGCCAAAGGTAAGATGCAAGAAACCCAATATAATGTAGGGAAACAAAGGGAAAAAAGCCTGAACTAAACCGAACCCCACATATCCTTCAGCAGCAATCGTTAGATAATGAACTCCATCAAAGTTTGCCCAACTAAAAAGCCAACGAGGTAAATGTGTGCTTGGCAAAATAGTATCAAAGTAAGGAAACGATGGCTGATAAAGTAAAAAGCTGTCAGCAAAAAAACTTAAACCAAATAGAGTTACCCGCCATATAATAAAAAAAAGGGTGATGAGAGCCAGCTCTTTTTTACTAAGCATTTATGATTTTTCTTCTAAACTGACTGATGCCACAGAGCGCTATTGCGATCAGAGTAAGTCCACTTGCTGAGTTCCCGATCAAACGCGGCCAAGTCCGTTGAGTGAAGCGTGTTTGAACTTGGTACTGACCGGCTGGTAAAGTATATGCGAGCCTTCCTTTTATTTGTTCATTATTACTATAGCTCAGCTTGAGCCAACTCTGAACACCCACAGCTTTGACTCTTGTCTCCCAACCTGGGAAGTTCATAGTTGGCTCAGTTACTATTGAAGGCTCGGTTAACTGAAGTTCATAGTTACGATATGACCCCTTCCAGTTGTACACATTGATACTGCCTTTCCCCTCCAGTAAAGTAGGTGCTGGACTCCAGTCCGATATCTCGGTGTAGGTAAAGTTTTGAGGCAAGTTTTCGTTAGCTGTAGTTGTACTTTGAGGAAAGTTATCATAACCAACAGACTCTTTATGAAAGTACGATACTGCCTCCACTCTAGTAAAAGTTAGGAGTTGAAGTAGTAATAGAATAACAAAGCAACTTTTTCCCCATTTTCCTAGTTGCTGATACACAAATGCAGCTAATGGAATCAAAAATACCACTAAGAATAAAGTTAACCGCCAAGGAAATTGTATAAAATTAGCTAAGGGAACCAGCTGCCAAATCATTGCACTGAATTGAAGCTGCGCAACTAGAAGAATCCAAGCTATTCCTGTGCAAAAAAGCAGAGTTCTTTTACCATGCAGAGGAATTTTTTTCCAGATCTTAATTCCGATTACCTCAGTTGCTGCTACCAAAACAAAGAATTGGAGTAATCCAACGCTAAATGCTGCTGAGTCAATCCTCCCAGGATAAGAGAAACCAGACTTTAGTGGTGAAAAAAGGAGCTGTTTTAGAGTTGGGAAATGTTGCAAAAACCCTTGTGATATTCCCGCCCCATTAATCACTGTATATTTTTGCTCTAATAATGCTGGCAGCCAAAACCAAAGAGAAAGCAGACCTGCTAAGACAAGAACAATACTAAAATTACTCCACATCTTGGTTTTTTTTCCAAACCTCAACAACCCATAGGTGAACAGGAGCGGTGTCCCAAACAGAACAGTCACATTATGGGAAAGAAAAAATGCGGCTAAAAGGAAAACCAAAATAAGTTCAAACTTGAGACCTGGTGTCTTTGCCTTCTGAGCAATAGTGTCAATTCCAAGTAAGAGCCAAGGAAACAAGCTCAAAGCTAGTATCTCACCAATACTGCCACGGAAAAAAAATAACTGCAAAATATATGGGCTGGCAGCGAAGACTCCAATCCCAAAACGTCGGCTAGAAAGGTCAAATCCTAGCAGCTTTAACCAAAACCAAGCTCCAATCAAACCACTCACAATTGCTGTAGCAGCAAGTATTTTAAAAGTCAGCTCATACGAGACTTTGGCAAAAGAAAAAGGCAGTGACAGAATATTGGCTAACGGATAATTAAAGTTAAACACCGGATATCCGTAGTGATTCATAAGATTGGGAGCAAAACGAGGTGGAAACTGACCCTCACGCACCGCCGCCTTATAGTTCGCAAAACGAGCTAAGTGGTTCTCCCCATCGTGGGTAGTAGGAAAATCTGAGTGGAGAAAAACACGAGTAACAAAGAAAGCTAAAAATACAATCCAGCCAATAGTGGTGAGCATAGATTTAGCTAAAAGTTTTTTACGCATCTTGGTCTATTTGCTTGGAAAAAGCGAGTGATAAACCTTAACTGTTTCTAGTGCGGTCTTTGCCCAACTGAACTCTTTACTCCATTTATAACCAGCTCTGACTCTTTCTTCTCTGCGAGTTTTCGACCAGCTCAGCACTTGTTTAATACCATTAGCTAATGACTCCGCATCATCTTCAACATACTCTGCCACTTCACCCCCTACTTCAACAAGTGACGAACTTCTGACTGCCACCACGGGCGTGCGACACTGCATTGCTTCTAAAATTGGCAAGCCAAAACCTTCATAGAGTGATGGCTGGACATAGACTTGAGCACCAGCATAAACAGCAGCCAATTCATTCGTAGCAGCAGCTGAAAGTTCAGTCAAGAAGTGAACTCTGTCAAGGACGTTACTCAGAGCTAGTTGAGTTTCAATGGCTTTCCATTCTGGAATATCTTGTGGAATAAAGTTTCGACCTACACATACTAAGTGAAGATGAGGCGGAAAGTACTTCATGGCCTTAATGAGTTGAGGAATATTCTTATTGTAATTAATATCTCCCACATACAACACATACTCTTTGGGCAGTTGGTATTTCTTCATTGTCGTTAGAAGCACTTTTTCTTCAGGCTGTTGGAGCTCTGGATTAGCCGCTAAGTACACAACGTGAATCTTCTCCCTTCTGATATGTAAGTGTTTCACAATATCCTCTTTTGAACTCAACGAATCTGTGATAATCGCATCAGCTTTTCGTAGCGACAGCAACTGTCTAAAAAAGGTAAGCTTGCCTTTTTTTCCTGGAGGATACTGCTTAGGAAACTTCAAGGGGATTACATCATGAACTGTAACCACACTTTTGGAACCTCTAAAAAATGGTAGAGTAGGAAAAAATAAATCAAAGTATGGGTAATGAACTAGGCTTTGCGATCCAGCTACCTTTGCTTTTAAAATCTTTTGAGATTTGCGCTCTGCAGAACTTTCTAACTGAATTACTTTCAAGTTATTTACTTGCTCTAGTTCTGCCGCTAAAAAACGCGTATACATGCCAACGCCTCTGCCGGAGTTTTCATTCACAAGCGGAGAAGTGTCAAGAAAGATGGTGATCTCGTTCATAAATTTCCCATAACTTTAAGTACGCTACAGCATGATGCAATCCACTAAAAATAGCAAAAACAAACCCCGCTGCTCCATCAAGTAAGCCTTTGTGCCGGAAAAAGATCATAAGAAAAGTAAAGACTGGCTTCCAAATCAAGAACTGAGCTGCCGTCAAAATATTCACCTTCGTACCAAGCTCTTTTAGTTGAGTACTTTTGAAGGTGGTATATGTGTTGAACTTGCGAAGGTACTCACTAAAGTTATGGTTACCATAATGAAGTAGGTGACCCTTTGCCCAAGCAACTTCCCCTTTTACTACCATTTGTTCATGCACGTCTTTCTGAGGAAGCTTGGCGAGTCCTTTTCGGTACAAACGAATTACCGCATCCGGATACTGACCTCCTTTAGAAAGAAACCTCCCTAAGAACCAGTTCTTCCGTTTAATCCACCACCCAGCTGGAAGGGCTGACTCAGATGAAGGTTTTTGAATCTCCTGATGAAGCACCTGAATGAATGCAGCCAATTCATCATCTACTACTTCGTCGGCATCTAACTGCAGAATCAAGTCGCCAGTTGCTAAGTCCATTGCTTGTTGCTTATTAATATGAAAGTTTGCTTTATTGGTGGTGGCCGTAACTTTAGCACCCAACTTTTCTGCCAACTCTACTGTTTTATCCTCAGACTCTCCGTCTACCACAATAATTTCATCTGCAAAACTTTTGACTGCGAGGAGACAGCGTGTAATATTTTTTTCTTCATTGTGGGTAGCAAGGACGACTGAGATCATAGTGACGGTAACGCTCCAAACTTACGAAGGGTTCTCTCTGTGCCTGTATTCAGATCATACTTCTGCAAATCATCAGACTTTACCCAAGCAAAATCCACCCACTCATCATTAAGCTGAACACTTCCTTCAACACTCACATCAAAGTAGAGGTAAATTAAGTACTGTTCCTCTGTTGTCCCATCACGAAACTTTTTAAGTTTTTGATCGTCTGCAAAAAAAAGCGGTGAGAGTGTTTTTACATATAAAGCAGACTCTTCCCAAATCTCTCTTTTTAAAGCTTCCTCCACTGTTTCATTGTCTTCTACACCTCCACCAACTAAACCCCATTGTCCAGGAAAAACCCCATGGTCATTGGACATCTTACAGAGTAAGAACTCCCCTGCCTGATTTCTAATGACACCAACTGCAATTAAACGTCTGAGCATAATTTTTTCTTTATAGAACCTTCACTTCCCAAGCATCCTGTTCTTTATTCCACTCCACAATCACCGTTTCGTCCGGGAATCGGTCCGGAGTAGCTGCTATAAATCTATAGCGCCCCACCTTATAACCATACCTGAAACCTATTGTATCAGGCAAGTGTCTTTGTATCGTAGTAAAGAAGGTTTCTGCAGACATTTTTTTGTACCACGCTGCGGAAATATATTGGTAGCCACTTTCGTCTACAATCGCAATTTTCCTGCCTTCAGCTTGAGTTTCTGCTTGGACCAAGGCAGCTGCAAACCCTGCCTTTAAGACCTTTGCACTTTGTTGGGGATAGGCAGTAAAGTAATCGTTAAAGTAGCTCACAGCTTGGAAAAGCAGCACAACTGACACTAGTGCGGTTAACACATGCTTTTTAGTGAGAAACTGTAGCTGGGAATTTCTTTCTAGTACCCGCCAAGTCCAGCAAAGACCTTCTACTGCTATCAATACCCAGAAAAAGAAAAAGCCCAAACTCCGAGTGGCATGTGGTGCATCTACTGTTATAACAGCTGGGAGGGGTGTAACCAATAAAAAGAAGAGCAGTAAGGCAGGAACCTTTGCTGAAATAGATTTCTTTTGTTGCAACGCTAGCAAGCATCTAGCCACTGACCAGGTGATTCCCACCCAACCGAAAACATACACTATGGGTAGCAAGTGGCCATGAAAGGCAATTGTATGCCAAGGATGCCCACCACCTTCTCTAACTAAAAATTGAGCGCCAAATGTCGCTCGGTAGTTACTAACCACTTTTTGACCAAAGAAAAAAAACTTACTTCCGACTAACTTTTGGCTGAATCCACTTAGCTGACCTCTGTACTTGGTGTACTCCATCCAAGTGGATTCGTCAGAGAAAATAGTAATTCCACTCTTTTGTTGAGAGAGAGAGGCAAAAGAAACTAGTCCAATTGCTAACACCAGTAGTAAGCCCGCGATAGGCAACCTCCATTTTGAGAACTGCCTATAACCTCGCCAGAAAATGATTGTTGGAACTAGAAAGGGTGCCAGTAATAGTGGTGTGTTGTAGACAAAAACTGAGCTCAAAATGAAAGTAATACCTAAAAAATCAATAATGAATCTTTTATTTGAGTGCTGTATTAGTAAGAGGAGTACGCCGGTTAAAAAAAGACTCAAAGCCACATTTGCTTCCCAAGCCATTCGAGAGTAGAAAAAGAATACTGGCTGAGTAGCTATCAGCACTGCTACCAGCAAACTGTATTTTTTTGAAAAGCCGAGAACTCTAAACGAAAACAGGTATCCAATTAACACCAAGGCTGTCCCAGCAACTACCGAAGGCAACCTCACTACTAAATCTGAAGTCCCAAAGACTGAAAAAAAGGCAACTAGGATAAATGGATAGCCCGGCAGTTTGTAGTCACCAAAAGACTTCAAGCTCAGCGGCCACGACATCCCCCACTCATCCGTCCCTGTCCCTTTTAAAAGTAAGGCATTGTAGGCTAAGGCCGCTTCATCTCTATTTAAAGTAGCAGGTAAAGTAGACGCTCCCCAGATTCGAACTAAAAAAGCCATGCACAGAATGAGCGAAAGTAAAAATGAAGGAGGAAGTTTTTTAATCATATGTGACAATTACAAATCTAGCTACGTTACCCACTCCATATACTTGATGTACAGAACTTGGTTGACGGGTACTTTTCTCAGATAACTCTTTAATCTCATCAGGTTTCCCAGCAACTAAGAAAGCAGACTCAGAGGTAAGTGTTTTCTGATCGGGAATTCCAAATGTAATATCAGGAATACTAGCTTGAAATTGATATGATTGGCTTGACCAGCTCTGGAACTCGTTTCCAGTATACGGCCCGTACGCCATTAGCCACAAATAAAACCTATCATCAAAACGAGAAATAAATACTTTTCGATTACTTTTTTGTTGAAAAATATCTTTAGCTAAACTCTTGTAGCCATCCTGCCACTCTAGAGCTGACTCCCTGGGATAAATCTTAAAGTAATGAAAGGAAAAACTAAAAATAAAGCTCAGTACCAGTACGCAAAAAAGAGCTACCGGTAAAAATCCTAAAATTACCGTTCTGGAACCCTGTACATAAGAACTTAACCAGCTGAGCACTTTTACAGTTCCAATACCAATCAACACCGATAGCGGCACTAGTGCATTTAAAGAACGAAGTGCATGGGGTGTTCCTTCAGGTACAGCAGCGGGTAGTAATGCTATAACCCACCATGTAATCAAGAATAGGAGTACTCGCTTATTCTCAAACCAAAGACTAAAAACTCCTCCGACTAAAAAGGGCAGTAAAAATAAAGGAAAGAGGCCATGAATTCCAGTCCCATGCCGTAAGTTGGGATCTCCACTTAAAAATAAAAAATTCAGCGATAGGTGGTCACTGTAGTTCATTGCTAACTCTCTAGCTGTTAGCCAAGCTCGATGAAAATACACTCTATCAATAGCAGTATTACCTGCTAACTCGCGGTAAACATTGGATTGTAGGACTTCCTGATCATTTTTGAGAATTGAGTCAGTCCCCAACCTAAACCGATTGCTGTCAGCGTAAAGCGGTGATTGGAACATTGGCACCAAACAGAGGAGGAAAAGTAGGACCGGTAGAATAATATGAGGCAGACTCTTCTTCAAGTTGTTGGCAAATCCCTGATGATTAAAGAGTGGCAGTAACAGAGTCGCTGCTACAAAGACAGCTAGCCAAACAAAGCGCACCGAGAAGTACGTGTAGGTTGCCACACTACCTAATACAGCTGAGAGAAAGAACCACCTTGGATTTTGACGAGCACATAGTAAAGATCCGACAGAAAGAGCTAACAAAAATTGTCCCAAATGACCCTCAAAGGCCGTGCGAGAAAACATGATTGACCAGGGCGCAATCGTTATTACCAGCATCGTGGCCAAGGCGATCAGAGTGGCTCGAGAGACGAGTGTTCCGTGACGAACTTTTTGCCTCAGACCTAGGGTACTGAGTTGCCATGCAATCCAAGCTGCTGCAATAATTGTTCCTATGCCAGACAAACTACTCACTAGTCGCAAACTGAACTCACTCACTCCAACTAGCTTCGCTACTGCTGAAGCAAACCAAATATAAACGGGTAACTTGTAGTCCCCATAAGAAGGGTAAATCACCTGAAACCAAGGCCTGCCATGCATATCTTTGCCTGTCTGAGCCACTGACTTGACGTCCACCAGCATGGCTGCTTCATCCCAATAAAGAGAGCTCGGCACTTCGCCGAGTTTATACAGACGCAGAGTCAAGGCTAAGAACAAGATACACCCAACAATCAACCCCAGATACTTTCGCGGCATTTATTGATCATAGCATTTCTCATTGCGAGTGGGAAAAGAGACAGGTAAGATGATCTGATGACTTCGTTCCGTCCTATTCATTTATTGATCGTGATTTACTTAATCTCCAGATTATTCATTTGGGTTTTTCGACCCCAAGCCTTTAGCGAAATCATTTACAGTTATATGCCTTATGCCCATCTCTGGGCCAGTGGCACCAAACCATACCTGGAGCAGTGGTACGAATATCCACCAGTGACAATTCCGTTGTTTTACATACCCCATATCATTGATCGAGAAACTCGTGAAACTCCTTTTCACTTGAACTACCTACAAAGTTATCGAGGTTTGCTATTGATTGTTGATCTACTCCTTTTTGGATTGATCTGGAAAACACTACAAAAGCAAAAAGTTGCCTTACCAATTTTTATTACTGCTGTACTCTATTACATTGGGGTTACCACAAAAGCTCACCACTTTCTGTATGACACCATGGACCTGACTTTTGCCGCTTCGCTCACTCTAGCAGCAGCCGCACCAGTGATTTTATCTGCCAAAACTGCCAGCTTTTTTTCTTGGCTGGGCACTTTTTTGGCAATTGGCTTAAAGTACGTCAACGCCCCCCTAATACCGATCTATGCTTTGTTAGAGCGACAGAACTGGAAACGACTAGTGGTGTCTGGCTTTATTGCCTTTGCGTTAGTCTGGGCATTGCCACTCAGTTTGTTCCGATCTTCCTTGTCTGTCAGCTTGGTTTACCACGATATGCGCGGAATTCAAGTTGATAGTGCAGCAGCCATTCTCCTCAGAACTATTGACCAATTTACTCAGAGTGAGCGGATCATCGAGATTTATAAGAATTATGAAGTTACTGGCCCGCTGACGGATCAAGCCAAGAGCGTAATGAAAGTTCTTTTTCCAGCTTCACTGCTTATTTACGTAGCTATCGCATGTTGGTTAGTGCTTAAGGTAACTCACAAACGCAGTCAGTTTCTCCGTATTCATCTCACTCTAGGGTATATCTTACTTTTTATGCTCACTGGAAAAGTGCTTTCGACCCCATTTCTCCTCTGGCATATTCCTTTACTCGCCATCTACCCTTTTACAAGCCTCAAGAGGCAACTGAGCTTTCTCGTCCCTTCGGCCATCATTATCTTTGTATCAATGACTCAAGTTTCCAATGATCTGATTGGTATTTTTCCTATTCCCTTAATTGTAGGATGGATTCGAACCCTCGCTTTTGGCTTTCTGTTTATTCAATGGCTCTGTCTGACTAGAGATGAACAAAGAGAAGCTCATTCTCCAGTTACTAGTGCAACTGATAAATAACCCAGACCACTTTACCTTGCAGGTCTCGTACTTCTGATACTTCCTGGGCAACCGAACCTTGTTGGGTAAGACGATTGAATTCTGTACGCGAAGATGCAATGATTCCCTTATTGCTACTACTTAATGCATCCACAAACTCGATGTTCTGAAATTGTAGAAACTCACCTTGATCTTTTTTAGCCCACTCATTTTCACCCTGAACTAGGCTTGGGTCGGTCTTCGTGTAAAACCAGTAATACATTGCAGGACGACCTTGCTCGCGGGTAATAAAGACTGGCAGGTTTGGAGCGCTATGCTGCCTTTTCTTTACTTCAGCTACCATTTCTTTATACCCATATTGCCATTCAGAGGCATAGAGTTGTGGAAACACTAAGGAGTAAAACCTCCAGAATTGGCCGAATTGGATTAAGAAAAAAAGAGCTAGTGGAACTGTTAAGATTTCCGGACTTACTCGGGGCCACTTTTGTTTCAGCCACACTACTGAGTACATCACTCCAAAACTGAGGATTAACAACAGAGCAGGCATCACTGGCAAAATGCGCAAAGCGTGGGGTGCTGCTTTGGTTAGACCAGCTGGAACAACTCCAATTAAAATCCAGAAAAAAAGAAATGCGACTTTCCGATCGCGCATCTTGAATAAATAAAAAATACCTAGCGACAAAAACACCGCATCTAGTAAATAAAATTGACCCACTATTTGAACTGAGTGACGCGGATTCTGGTCACCTTGGATAAAAAGAAAAGTTGGTGAAAAATGCTTAAAGTAATTTTCAATAAAGCCGCGACCGTAAAAAAAGTAACGATGGTATAGCAAGCGGGCGATGTGTGTATCCCCAGCTGCCTCACGATAGGTATTACTCTGCTCTACAAAAATTGGATCACTAAAGAGATTTGTTTCTTTAAAGCGTTGTTGTTGAATTGGATCCCGGAAACTTAGTAACAGCGGAAGAATGAGTAAAATAAAGAAAATACCCATAGGAAAGATTTTTTTTAAGTTCGCCTTCCAGTCACCTTCTAATAACCACAGTCCCAATAACCCCATCGCTAAAAATGGAGCGATTAAACGAGTAGCATGATAAGCGTACATGGAGAGTGCTAACAACCCAAAACTAATAAAGTAGGTTCTTCTGCTCGCTCCTGCTTTCAATCCTAAATAAACTCCCCAAGTAACTAAACAGGTAGCTAAGTTTACCTCCCAAGCAGCGCGCGAGAACTGAATCGCCCAGGGAGAAATGCTGACTACAAACATCGTTAAGAGTTGAACAATGTCTGGTGAAAAACGAAGCTTTTTAGCGAATACACGAGCGATTAATCCTGTCCCGATTACTATCAGCAGTCCAGCTATAGCACTCGGAAATCGCACCGCCTCCTCATTTAATCCAAGTAAAGCCACTGCCGGAACTACCACATAAAAGTACAATGCTGGTTTATAATCACCAAATGACTCAAATGCTGAAATGGGCCAATTATGTCCATGATGATCTTTACCCGTTTTTAAGATTGAGTAAGCATCGTAACCTAAAGCTACCTCTTCCCAATAAAGAGCCGGGGGGGAACTTGATATGTTATAAAAACGAGTGAATACAGCCAGACCTAAAATAGTAATGAATCCCAGCAAAAAGATTTTTTTCATGCTTGTTTAGTATGTCACCTCATTTGGTGTCCTAGTAACTGTAAATCGAACTTTTCCGTCTGTACCCCTCACAACTGCCATTGCTTTTTCAGCTGGAATTTCACTCGGAGTGGCAATGATTAAAACGTTTTTCCGACCTAAATCCCCTTCATTAATGCTGCGACTAAACTCATACTTAACCAACGAACCCCCGTGGTACCAAATCGGATTTGTTTTCCGAGAGAAAAGTGCAAAGATATAAGGTTGTTGATAAAAATCTGTAAAGAGAATTCTTTCAACCTCTGGCTCATACTGCTTGGCATACTCCATTACTTCTAAGTACCCATCGAGAAAGTCTACACTCACTTCCCGTTGATAGCTGCCATAGTAGCGGTGTAAGTAGCTGAGCGAAAAGAGACAGTGTAAAAGCAGCCAAGTACCTACAACTGACTTAACCAGTAATTCTTTTTCTGACTTCGTTCCATTAACTCGCTGATTTAATGAAAGTGGCTGCAGTAACTTCCAAAGTGAGTCTGCGCCTGCCACAGCTAAAAGCAGGAATCCTGGCAAAGCTAGTAGTGCACGATTACTATGTGGAATATCTCGGCCAATAGCTGCTGGCAATAAGCCAATAAGAATCCAACCCACTGCAATTAACCAGAGTTGCTTTTCATCTGCGATGACCGAAATTTTTTTACGCAGAAATATAGGAGAGAGGACTCCCGCTACAACCAGCAAGAAAGTTGTTGGCAACAAGACTCCCCAATGACCATCACCGTGACGCAAAGAATTTGTCCATCCAAAACTCAAAAAAGCTGGCGAGATATGTGCCGAAAAATGGTAGATAAATGCTTCTAATTTTTCCACTGGACTCAGTGGTAATGTAAAAATGGTACTCTGCCAGAACCTATCAGCTCCGTGACCAAATAGTGAATCTTGAATGAGTGGTAAGAGACCAATGCTGGTTAGTACTCCCACGCAGAGCAGACTTTTGCGCTCAATCCAAAATACTTTTCTCTTTAAAAATATGAACAGTAGTACTAAAAGAGGCACCACAATTTTAGTACTGTGATAACTATATAAAGCAGCTGCTAAAAAAGTACTAGTTGCACCAATATTAAAAAAGCGCTGCCATGCTTTAACTACCTGATTTAATCTAAGTAAGAAAACCAGGGACCAAATCAAAAAGCAGAGAGCAATCCCACTTTCGAAACCAATTCGAGAAAAATGAATATGCCACGGAGAGAGGGCAATTAATAATCCTGAGAGTAATGAAAGTGAAGCCGCCGAGAGAAAAACATTCTCCTCCTTATTTACTACCGACTTGCGTTCTAACAACTGGTAGGTAAGCAAAATCATCCCTCCAACCGCTGCAACCCCAGCCAGTGCAAAAGGTAATCTCACTGCCCAGAGGTTCATTCCAAATACAACAGTGAAAAAACCATTTAGATAGATTGGTAACGGCGCTTTGTAGTCGCCAAAAGAACGAAATGAAGTAGGCAATCGATTCAACCACTCATCACGGCGCGTGGTCCAGACAGCATACCCATTGTAACCAATTGCAGCTTCATCCCAGCTCATACCATGTGGAACTTCTCCAATTTTGTAGAGACGTAAAACTGTGGCCAAAATCAAGATTAAGCCCACAAGAATCAGCCATCGTTTAGAAAGCAGATTCATACTTGATCCCTTTTCCACCACCAGTATGGCTGCCATAAAATAAAAAGCATTTTTTGAGTCAAACTTCCATTTCTCCAAGTAAAGACACGGGCATTGCGCCAGCTCATTTGAGTAATTCTCTGCTCACCAAAAACCTCCGCGTTAGTCGTTTCATGATAATGTTTCACTCTAGCCTGATTCTCAAAGAGAACTTGCCAACCTTTTTTCCTGGCTCTAAAAGATAAATCTACGTCTTCCCAATAGGCTGGGTAGTAAACTGGGTCAAACCCTTTTAGCTCTAACCACTTCTGTTTATCAAAGATGCCACTCCCCCCGCTCACCCAGGCCGTAGGGCCGGATGCAAACTCTGTGGCTCGTGCATGGATGAAAAGTCCTCTCTCAAACCACAACGAATTTTTGCCTCCCACCACCTCTTCTTCTCCTTCAAGCGTTTGCTCTTTTTCTAGACAGCCCACCGCAAACACTGCTGAGTTATTAAAATGAGGCAGAAGATACTTGAGAATATCGGCAGCTGGCTGAACGTCAGTATTAATCAAAAAAACTAGTTCATGTTTTGCTTGCTCTACAGCCCGATTACAGGTTGCCGCAAAGCGAAGATTCTGTCGGTTTTTTATCAAAGTAATTGTTACACTTTTATTTGGATGAGTTAACTCAGTTCGCATCATCTCAAACTCTGAGGAAGAAGATTTTTGAGTATTGTCCGCTTGAGCATCGGAGAAGAACTGCTGTTTTAACCACTCGCAGCTATTGTCTGAACTGGCATCGTCCATAATGACAATTTCATCCCCACTTCGGAGCATGGCAATTACCGAGGCTAAGTTATCTGCCAGTAACGCCTGACCATTAAAGTTTGGAATAATAGCAGAGACATTACGACCACCATAAACTGGGTCGTTCGCAAAAGAAGAAATCGAAGTCATAATGCTATTACCTTTTTATCATTTGTTGCAAGGTCTTTTCAAAGCGATCTTGCGAGAACTGCCTTACTTGCGCTCTAGCCATTTCTCTAAGCGATGTACAAAGTTGTGTGTCCGTAATTAATTTTGTGGTTAACTCCAAACATTCATTTTCTGTCTGCCATAAATATGCAGTGAACTCAGCGCCTACTACCTCAGTTTGACCACCCTTACCTACCACGACTGGGATGCAACCGCTAGCCATTGCTTCTCCTGTACTAATTCCAAAGTGCTCTACTTTTTCAGGCGCCTCAGCTTCATTTACCTCAAACCCAGCCGCGTGCCAATAAATACTCGCTTTAGCATACCATTCCAAGAGTTGACTACGCGCCACATCGTGCAGAAAAGTAATTGGCAAGTCTTTTGCAAGTTGATAAAGCTGACTCACATACTCTTGATCTTCTATCCCACCAATCAAAACTAGCCTCCAATCTGCCATCAGCTCCGGGTTAGACTGCAACATCTTCTGAAAGATTTTTATCAAAAGATCTTGCCTTTTTGCATGTGTATGTTGAAAAAAACGCCCCACACTTAAAATCACTTTTTGTTTTTTTGGAGCATGCTGGAAACAATCCTCCTCTATCACAGGATAGTGAACAAACGGAACAGAAGTCTGCCAAGCTTTTTCAACTACGTTTTGAGTAAACTGTGAGTTCGCATTTTTAACAGACCAATTTTTGAGCTTTAATCTTTCCAAAACTGAGGTTTTACGGTTGGTGAATGGAATCTGGATGTGTAAAACATTATTCTTTGCTGCACTAAAAAATAAACTGCCGTCAGTGACGTAGTAGAGCAAGTCATACTTGCGAGTCCAATCTAGCTTCCTAAAAAAAGAAGTCTGAGTGCCTAACGGGCTAGCAATAAACCCAACTACATCAAGTGAAGAGCCTAAGAAGCGACTGTAGTTCTGGCGATATTGAGCCACTTGGTCAGAGGTCAGTGGGTCAGTGGCAGAGATGGCTACTTCAACTTGGTGTGAGTTGCCCAAAGCCTGTGCGACTTTAAATAAATATCTTTCGCCGCCACCAAAGTGTTTGGGAATATATGGCGAGTATAAACAAACCCTCATGTCACCTCTTCGTCTTTTTTGAGTTCTTTCTTCTCAACAGCAAGCACAGGTGATAAGTCTTCAGGTTTGACACTTTTCCATTGGTTATTAATTTCTAACTCTACCCGTTGATACTTCTCGGCTAACGACGGTTTCTGTTGTAATTCCCAAACTTGGATGTAAACCAAAATTCTATTTATTGCCTGCACTAGCGCCTCAATCAGACCCTCTAAACCATCCTGGTAGCCTTTTTTGAGAACGGCGCGTCGAAAGAACTCCATGCTCCCTTTTCGTAGCAGCGTCATAAAAGAAACTGGCGCAACACTTGATTCATACAAAAGTCTAGCTTCGATGGGGGTCCAACTCGCACTCTTGAGTAAGCCATCTACCGTATTTCGGTGGGTCAGATGTACAAGCGAACTATGCAGCTGTACTGATTCACCAGTAAAAACTGGACTCTCATGAATATCACCTTGCCACTTCTCTAGGGCACTCAATCTAAATACTCGGGTAATAAACTCACTTTGCCAGCCACCGGATTGAAAGACTTTTCCATACATCATGTTCTGTCGATGGAAAACCAAGGCATTTGCGGTACTGGTCTCAGTTTGGACCAGAATTTCTTTAGCGAGTCGTGGAGTCACTCGTTCATCAGCATCAATGTAAAAAACCCACTCAGAACTGGCAGCCTCTTTGCCAATATTTCTCTTCTCTGAAAAAGAGTGAGTCTGTGAGGCAATTACTTTCGCTCCAGCTCGCTCTGCTATCCCAACAGTTTGATCTTCAGAGTCTGAGTCCACCACGATAATCTCGCTGCACCATTGCAGTGCTTCCAAGCAATTCGCGAGCATGAGCTCTTCGTTTTTGGTGATGATGATGGCTGAGATGCTAGGTCGCATGGTATAGCTAGATGATTGTCTGCTTACCCATTCTACCTAAAAGAAAATCAATTGTCGCCCGTCGTTCCGTTGCGTCTCCTAGAACTAGGAAGCGCAGAGCTAAGCGAAAAATATTTGCCTGGAAGAAGAAGATCTCCGGAACTGCTTTCCAGGCAGGTTTGGGAATTTTTTTGGTTTTTGTTGCAAGAGGGTTGTGCATTTTCTGCAATTCTTGCATAGAGTAGGAGTATCTTAAGAAAAAGTAAAATCTATTTCGAGTTTGATAGTATCTATTGAGCTCAGAGCCTGCTCCACCTGAGGAACTGGCGTTGGCATGCCAAACTTTGGCATCTGGCGCATAAAGAACCTTAAATCCAGCTTGTCGAACTCGGATACTCCAATCCACATCCTCTAAGTAGAGGAAGTACTTTCCCTCAAGTACTCCTACTTTTTCGATGACTGAGTAGGGCATGAGCACACAGCAGCCGGTAGCAAAATCTGTTTCTTGAGCTTGATCAAAGTGGCCGCGATCTAGTTCATCCACTCCCCGATGAAACGCATCCAAGTTTGCCCAGTCAATACTTCCCCCTGCATACCACAAGACTTTTCCTTTTTGCGATGGGGTATAGCTAGCATGGTGGTACTCGTTACCTGGGGCAAAGTAGATTTTGGGAGTAATCATCCCAACTTTTTCGCTTGACTCAGCGCAGGCGATCAGCTTAGTAAGAAACTCTTCATCTTGGGTTGTGTCATTGTTTAAAATCAAGATATAATCCGGCTTCTTTTCTCGAGCTACATACTCAATTCCTAAGTTGTTACCATCAGTAAACCCTAAGTTGGTATCACTTCTGACAATCACGGTATTTTTAGGCAGCTGTTTCTGAGGAATGATCAGCGCGTCTTTAGAGCCATTATCAACTACCACTGTTGAGACGGTGTAACTCTTTCTCTTTATTTTACGCAGTGAATCCAAGCACGCCCGAGTGTCTTGATCGTTATTGTAGTGAACAATGATAATAGCAACGTGAACCATGATTGATTATTGTACCGCACTTCTGAGGTGCTTTACCTTTTTAATCGGCGTCGGAGTTGCCACCAGAGCTTCATCAAGCCATTTGTGTGCTGGACTTGCCAATCAGCAATCCAGTAGTTAAGGTCTCTTTGAGAACTTCGCAACCCGGCAATAATATCTCTAGGGACATTCTGTGGATCAGTTGTCTTGAAACCATGTTGCTGCCAGCTCTTGAGTACCACGCTTAACTGATAAAAAGATTGTAGGTAGCTCAGACTCAAACCATGCATACCCTCTTCAATTCCTTTTTCCGCAAAGCATCTGCGAAAAAACTCATCCCAGAATGTCTTAATTGTTTTGGCAGGCGAGGTAGAAAATGAAGCTACACTCCCACTAGTAAGCTCGATGGTGCTATAGCGATTTAACCGTTCGATATACTGCTCGATTGTTTGATAGTGGTGGTGCCGAATTGCCCACTCTTCTTTGGCAGCGAGCTCCTCACAACGTCCGGAGACTTGAGGGGCTGCGTGAATTGTGTCTTCCCACTGTACGGCACCTCGTCGAAACAAGCGCAGTTGATAGTCTGGCCACCAGCCAGTTTTTTCAATCCAACGATCAAAAATAATGTTTTTCCGAGGTAAAAAGTATGCGAATGTTTCAGAGTTTTTGTCCTCAACTATAGCGAGAATTTTCTGAGCAAGTTGAGGTGGCACTTCTTCATCAGCATCAATCACCAACACCCATTCACCTTTTGCCTTACTAACTGCAAAGTTCCGGGCTGGCTCTACATACTGAACATCTTTATGGGGAAATATATCAGCTGAAAAATCTTTAGCTATCTCCAAGGTGTTGTCAGTACTCTCCATATCAACGACAACAATCTGATCTACAAACATCAAAGAACTTAAACACCTTCTCAGCGTTTCCGCAGAGTTTTTTGTGTTTATAACAGCCGAAATTTTGACGGAATTTTTGTGTTCAATCACATGCCTCACTTATTAATTTTTATGACTGTCTCATTTAACCACATTTTATCTTTTAAGAACTCCACTTCATGTTTGCGGTAATCAAAGAGCCCATTTGCCCGACGAAGGTCATCAGAACTACGTAAAAAAAATAGCTGGATATTTCCAGCACCATCTTGGAAAACTGCAGTACCCTCATTTTGGAAGCGAGTTGTTTGGTTTGGAAGCTTTCTTTCCACCAGTAACTCTGAGAGGGAGGGTCGGCCACGCACAATGATCTCCTGACTACTTAATAACGGCGAGTGAAATTCTAGCAAGACTGTCTCTTGAGCTTCAGGATTGGGAATCGGGTTCTTCATCTCTAGTGTGCCAGTTAAAGTAACCAGCTCGCGGTTAAAGGTAAAGTTGCCAGGAGAATAATGTTCTCGGAACTTCCAGTACTTTTGCGGATCTAGAGTTTGGGTTTCTTCCAGTTGCTTTAGAAAAGTCTCTAGAGTCATTGCCCTGCGCGCTGCAAAAAGTTGGTGCGAGAAGCTGGGTACTAGGAGCAAGGCCAGCAACAACATACTTAGACCCACGAAAGCAGTAAAAAATACTGAGACGGATTTTTTAGCTCTAGGATACAATGAGGACATGCGATTTTTAGCTCAGCAACTTTGGCGTAGCAAAGATATTTTATACTGTCTACTCCTTTTCATTGTAGCACTGGTTTTCTCCCTAGACCTCTTCTTACATCAGGGGCGGCCAGCTACTTTTGATGGACCAACTCACCTAACAACGATGGCTCAATTCTTCTTAGGGATGAAAGATGGGCAGTTCCCAGTCAGCTGGGCAGATGGCTTTGCAAACTATGGCATGCCTATTCCTTTGATTGCTCAGCAACTGACTTCTTACTTAGGTGGTGCATTCATTTTTTTTACTCGGGATGTGGTTTTGGCCTATAACCTGGTAGTATTGCTCGGAGCAGTCCTTTCTACTTGCTTTTTTTACGCTTTTCTACGCTTATTTTTTAAACAAGAAAGCTCCTTAGCGGGGAGTATTCTGTTCAGTTTAGCGCCCTATCGAATCATCAACATTTATACTCGTGGAGCCATCCCTGAATTTTTTGTGGCGGTTTTTATTCCCTTAATTGCGATTGGTATGGTCACTTTTTTTCGTGATAAAAAGAACTGGGGTTTACCCGTTTTTCTAATAGGACTGTGTGGACTAATTTTGAGTCACCCCATGATGCTCGTACCTGCCAGTTTTATCTTAGCTCCGGTCGCTCTGGTAGCCAGCTGGTCTTGCTGGAAAAACTGGCGTCAAGTACTTGTGATTGGCTTTTTGACTGGAGCCGCTTTTGCGCTTACTGCCTACTACTTGGTTCCGCTATTTGGAGAAATTAAGTATTTATATTATGGACAAGGAACCAAGCACTTTATTTCCAACAACTTCCTGACCTGGAAGAACTACTTCCAACCTGCATGGCCGTACTACACTGCTACAGATATTGGACCACGCGGCCAGTACTTTCATCTTGGAACAGTGGAAATGGTGGCACTACTTGCCGGTGCTGTGGTCACCGTTATCCGCTTTATAAGAAAACCGCACCGAAACCTGACGGTGTTAGATGGCGCATTAATCGTCACCGGAGTTATTATTTTCTTCACTCTCTCTGTGTCTGAACCGTTATACAGAGCTCTTTTACCATTAAATAATATTCAACATCCCTGGCGCATGTTAACTGCGCTGATTTTTTTGCCACCATTTATTTTGGCCTATCTTCTGGATCAAATGAAAGCTCTGCAAAAATACCAATACTGGTTGGCCGGCGCAGCCGTCCTCCTAATTTGTGGTCTTCGCTTCCCTCAGCTCTACGGCAAGAATTATATCTGGTATCCAGATTCTTTTTACTACTTCACCCCGATTAACTTGCATGGCGAGGTCTTAAATACGATCTGGACCGGGAGCAGCAGAGACTACTCGATCCAGTCCCAAAAGGCTCAGATTATTGGCGGCAACGGGCAGATCGCACAGATGAACGTACTGACCGGCCAACGTCAGTATCAAGTTTCCGCCACGACTCCGATCCGAATGGTGGACTACACCTTCTACTTCCCTGGTTGGAAGGCATATGTAGATGGACAAGAAGTACCCATAGAGTTCCAAGATATGAATTACCGGGGCGTAATTACGTATCAAGTTCCAGAAGGAAACCATCAGGTAATGTTGCGTTTTGAAGATACGAAGATGAGACTCTTGGGTAAAGTGGTGACCGTATCTACGGTGATCAGCCTAGTTATGATCTACTTTTGTCTTAGACTGCGTAACTCAGCAAAGAGTTTTTCCCGACCGAGCAAGAAGAAAACAGCTAAGTAAACCAGCACCGTTAAGATCATTCCAGAGACCATATTTGGAAAACTTCTGGACCACACCCCACTTAAACTCACCCCAACTAAGGCCATTGCCCCTGCAGCTACTAACTGTCGCCAGGTATTTTCCCAGACCTGAACTGGCAGTATCTTACGCACATACCAAATTGGTAACACGGAACTAAACGAGATAATAAATGCCGCAATTGCCACTCCTTGAAAGCCAAACCACCAAATCATTAAAGGCGTTAAAATCCAGGTTAAAGAGGTCCACATAATCATTAACTTTAATGTCACATCAATCTTACCAATTGCACTCAGCGTATTGGTCAGGGGAGTAGAAATTGCTCCCCAGCCAATGCTTAAGGTAAACAGAATAAAGGTCAATAATGCTGGCTGCCACTTTTGATACTTCGCCACCAGTGATATGAAGGGTCCAATAAAAACACACATCCCAATGAGTAGTGGGAAAATGGAGAGTGAGATAAAAAATAAGGTTTTTTCGATTGCCTTGCGCAGCAGATTACGATCGTGTTGCAATCTTGAGTATGTGGGGAAGGTAATTGCAATCACGTTCTGGACCGTCAACTGGTAGGGAACTTGAGACCATTGCTTGGCAAAGTTAATGTAGCCAAATTCCTGTAAAGGCAAAAATAAGCCCAGGAAAAGATAAAAAAGCTGATCCTTAATCCTTGCTAGAAAATCATTGAGCTGGAACTTGGTACCCGTCCCCAGCATAGTCCGCAAAGCCACCCGATTGAGTGCAAAGCCAATTGGCCACCGTTGAATTAGATACATGACCAGTACTCCGAGTATAGAGCGCAGCAAAATCGCATACATATAGGACTGGACCCCGAAGCCATTTACGGCTAAATAAACCAAGATGCCATAGTACGTTAGCTGCTCAACTACCTGGGGAAAAACCATTTTAGAGAAATCTAACCTGCGTTCGAGAATTACTGAAGGAATAGTTTTTAAACTGGCTAAAGGGAAAGAGATACCCAAGGCGAGTAAAACGAATACGCCATTGGCGCCAATCTTTGGGGTTAAAACCCCACTCATCGCTAAACCTACCGTAATCAAGAAGATGAACCAAGATAAGATCTGCTGAACCGTAAAAACGGTACGGTACTCGGTGACCGTCGGCGAGTCTTTTTTCTGAATCAGCGCAGACGCTAAACCAATATCAGAAAAAAACGTCAGTAAACCAATAATGCTGGTCACCACTCCGTAAATGCCAAACTCTTGAACTGTTAGGTATGCTCCCAAGACAAAAGATGCACCTAAACCAATAAGGTGTAGCAGCAGTGTACGAGCCATGTACGAGGCAGCCCCAGAAACGGATTTGCGCTTAATCTCTTGGACTTCTTCTGCGCCAATTCCTTCTAGCGAAGTTGTGACAGCAGCTGTTTCAGACATTATTTTGTTTACTTTCTGTGTGGTGGAAGATAACATACCCGAGTAAGATAACTCCGCTAATCGCAGAAATCGTATCGGCTAAACTTCTAATTGGGGTACTGCCAAACTCAAAACCCAGTAAATGTTCACCCGCTGGCACGTCTGCGGCGATCGTACCGTGTTGACCCAGTCTTTTCACTAATGGCGTTTTGCCATCCAGTTCTACCTGCCAACCTGGAAAGTCAGCCACCATCAGATCAAATGTCGCCGGACTCGTAAATGTAGTTCTAAATAACTTCTGATGTCCCCGATCGACCAGCACCTCCACCTTTGACTCTGTACCTCCTGGAACTAAGTACTTTTCAGTTGGAGGTGTTAATTCTGAAGCCATCTGGATAGGAATATAATCTGGCAGAATACTGCTCATCTCGCTTCTAATCCGTTCTGGAGAACTGTAGTAAAAGCTATCCGTATTTTCTAAGTAGCTTTCGGGGCGAAAAAAGAACGTATTTCCAATCAGCAACACTCCGCCAAGTAGCAGCACATATAAGTACCGGACCATTTTGTGTGTAATTAAAGTTACGCTTGCTCCAGCCAGTAGGGCGATAAAAACGGCGGCCACTGACAAATACCGCCAAGGGAACTGAACAAAGTGGAGCAAAGGAATGTGATCCCAGATTGGTTGGGACTTCAGCAACGTCATAAATAAACTCAGTCCCAGAAGAGCTAAAAGTACTGCATAGAATCCATTTCGGGAACGTAAGAATTGCTTGGGGGATAGAGTTTTTGCTCTGCGCAGCAACAACACTGCTAGAACTATCAGAGCAATTATTTGGCCTGCACCCAAGAAAAAAGAAATATCATCTTGAGGCCCCCAGCTCGAACCGCCGTACTTCCAGTTGGCAGAAAAGAACTGACGAATATAGAGGAAGTGTTGCGAGTAATGGAAGTAGCCAGTCAGGATTTTATCAATTTGGGTAAATGACTTTTCGGCAAAAGAAGGAAGCAAGTAAAAGGCAGCACTACCAAGTGCTAGAAGGTAGGCACCTCCTACTTGAGCGATTGCTCTACCAATACTTAGCTGTTTATTTCTCTCCCAGAACCAAATCGCAACGGCAAAAGCCAAACTAAAAGGTAAAAAGATCAAAGTAGACACATTGTGGCTTAAAAACAGCGTAATCAAGCTGAGCGTTAAAGTAATGAACCCAGTCTTTTCTTTGCGATAAATCTGCAAAATTCCGAGCAAAATCCACGGCATGGCCATAATGGCCCATGACTCGCTCAAAGCTCCTCGGACAAACAGATTCACTGCCCGGTACGGAGCCAACGTAAGGCAAAAAGCGGTGAAAATGCCACCTGACCGACCAAACATTCTCGCACCTAATTTATAAGCTCCCAAGGCAGTACCCACAGCTGTCATCAAGTAAAGTAGCTTAATTGAAGCAACTAAATCAAAACCTAGCCAGTGCCAAAAGGCACCCACATAGTAAGGAAGTGGCGCATAAAACTCATATAAAGGCATTCCATATCCATACCCGAAGTTGGCTGACCAGCGCACTGGGAACTGACCTTCTTGAAGAGCCAAAAGCATCTCCCCAATTCTGGCTCCATGAACATAGTCATGAACTCGAAAAAAACTAGGATGCAGCAACGACCAGGAACTAGCCAAGACAGCGAGCAGGAGAGAAAAACCAACCAATACTTTTTTCATTGCTTCAGTTATTCTAATACAGTATGCCGCAAAGGTCTGAACTTCTCAAAGTGATTCTTCAAACTGTTGCAGTGACTTTGCTTTTGGTCATTCTACTCTTTGGCGCCACTGCTGGGGTACTAGGATTCTATGCGTACAGACAAGCAAAGCTTTTTAGCGACAGCGCAGGCGTGTCTATTCCAGAGCTGATTGAAGTTGCTCGAGCTGGCTGGAGAGTCCAACCGCGTCAAAATAATCAACGAGTCAATTTTTTAATCTTAGGCACTGATGAACTTGCTTCCCGCGGAACTGTACCAGTCCTAACAGACACCATGATGGTGGCATCTTTGAACCTGAATAATGGTCAACTAAATATGCTCTCTGTACCTCGAGATCTTTGGTCTGCTGAGTACCAAACTCGAATTAACGCCTTATATACTTATGGAAAAGACCGCTACCCTGACGAACCCGCGCGATTTCCTCGTGAAGTCATTGAAGAGCTCTTCGAGCTCCAAACTAATTACACAGTCATTTTAAAGTTAGAGACTGTTGGAGAATTGATTGATGCTATCGGCGGAGTAGAAGTTGAAGTACAAGAAACATTTGTCGACCCGCTCTTTCCTCGCCCAGAAGTTGACGTGACAGTTGAACGAGATCCTCAAAAGCTCTATCAAACCGTCATTTTTACGGAAGGAACAGAAAAGATGACTGGCGAACGAGCCCTACAGTACATCAGGAGCCGTCACTCCACAGGGAATCAGGGGGATGACGTAGCTCGCTCTGTCCGCCAACAAGCGGTCATCACCAGTTTGATCGCAACCCTGCGGCAACCTTCATTTTATAAAGATTTTTCTCGAGCCGGAAAGCTGTACTCTTTTTATCAAAAAGAATTTGCACAGTTTATTCCTATTACCGAGGTAATTGGCATGGTAAAACAGTTATATCCAGTGAAAAATCAAGTCAGCCTACAAAGCCACTCATTAAGTATATTTCCTGACGAACCAACTGGGTCAATTACTCACCCTCCAGTTAATAGGTATCAAGGCCAATGGGTATATGAAGTTCGAGATAAAGCAGCGCTGGAGCAAGAGGTCCATCAAAAATTACAACTATGACACTTCGCCAATCTCACCAGCCACTCAGTCACAAGCTAGTCATGCGGATATCTGTTACAATCATCATCATTCTGACTCTTCTAGTTGGCTACTACGAATCAACTTTATATATTTGGCAGACCAATCACCGAAGCGCGCTAGAAAAATTTAACGTCAATACAACCAAAGAATTACTTAAGTTAGAGGTGGAGACCAAATGAAATTACTTGTGACAGGAGGCGCCGGCTTCATCGGTTCAAACTTTATTCACTATTGGCTCAGGAATCATCCCGATGATCAGGTAACGAACTTCGATAAGCTCACTTACGCGGGCAATCTTGAAAACTTAAGAGCAATTGAGAAAAACCCTGCCTACCACTTTATCCAGGGTGATATTACCTCTCCAGAACAAGTCGCTCAAGCTCTCAATAATATTGATGTCGTGGTCCACTTTGCGGCCGAGACTCACGTAGACCGGTCAATTTTGGGACCTGGCATTTTTTTACAGACCAACGTGATTGGGACTCAAGTCCTGCTCGACGCTGTCCTAAAAGCAGGAATCCAGCGCTTTCATCACATCTCTACTGACGAAGTATTTGGTTCGCTAGAACTTGGTTCTCAAGAGAAATTCACTGAACAGACCGCATATGATCCTCGCAGTCCTTATTCTGCCAGCAAAGCAGCCTCAGATCACTTAGTTCGTGCCTATGGAGAAACCTATGGCTTGCCCTACACTATTACCAACTGCTCAAACAACTACGGCGAGTATCAATTCCCGGAGAAACTTTTTGGCTTAACTATCACCAACCTGATCGAGGGCAAGAAGGTTCTGGTGTATGGAGATGGTCTAAATGTGCGCGACTGGTTATATGTACAGGATCATTGCCGAGCCATTGAAGCCGTGCTGCTCAAAGGTCAGTTGCAAGAAACCTACACGGTCGGCGGCTTAAAAGATGATGTCAGTAACCTCGAAGTAGTCAAAATGATAATGAGAATTATGGGTCAGAACGAGCAAATGATTGAGTTCGTCAAGGACCGACCAGGTCATGATCGTCGCTATGCAGTAAATTGGGACAAGATCCATGATCAGCTCGGCTGGTCGCCTTCTGTAACTTTAGAAGAAGGTTTAGTCAAAACCATTGCTTGGTATCAAGAAAATGAAGCTTGGTGGAAACCCTTGAAAGAGAATACTCAAGCTTTTTTTGCGCAAAACTATAAAAAAGCCTAAAAACTTCTAAGGAAAAATATGAAGATTGCAGATACCTACGAGCATCAATTAACCACTCAAGCCTATGGCCAGAAACCATTCATTGAAGGTGTTGAGATCATTGAGCTGTCTTTTCATAATGACGATGGAGGCAATTTTGTCGAGCTTTTCCGCCTAGAAGAGGGCCGCATCGCGGGTGTCAAAGAGCCTTTTACAGCTAAACAAATTAGTGCATCTGTTTTAACTCCTGGTACGATTAAGGCCTTTCATATCCACAAAAAACAAAATGATTTATGGTATGTCTCACCCTACGACCGCTTGCTCGTGAACTTGCGTGACTTGCGAGAAGACTCTCCTACCTTCAATGCGCATGTACGATTGGTTCTGGGAGGCGGTAAGAACTCAATGCTTCGGATCCCTCATGGCGTAGCTCACGGCGCCGCCAATGCGTACGAACGCAACATGACACTTTTGTATGCCACCAGCGAACAATTTAACCCTTCTGAGCCTGACGAACATCGCCTACCCTGGGATGCATTTGGCGCAGAAATCTGGGCGCTGGTAAAAGGTTGAGATGAAAACTTCAATTATCGGAACCGGTCTTTCTGGTTTAGTCGGCTCTAAATTAGTTACAGATTTTGAAGCCTCCTACGACTTCCAAAACCTAGATGTCACTCACCCCACTAAACCAGTAGATATTACCAATTTGGAACAACTTCGACAGGTATTTACTGCTTCTGAGGCACCAGTGGTGGTTCATTTCGCTGCCTTTACTGACGTTAATAAAGCTTGGGAAGATCGAGACAATAAAGAAGGCATCGTCTATAAAGTGAACGTGACCGGCACTGAAAATATTGCCCGGGCAGCCAAAGAAACGAATAAGCATTTAATCCATATTTCCACTGCCTACGTCTTTGATGGCAAGAAATCTGAGTCATATACAGAAGAAGATCAGATGAGCCCGATTGAGTGGTATGGCCAAACGAAATCCTGGGCCGAAGAGAAAGTGATGAAAGTAGGTGGCAGCTGGACAATTCTGCGAATTGATCAGCCTTTCCGCAGTGACTCCTTTCCGAAAAAAGATATTGCCCACCGAATTATTGCTGGGCTGCAAGACAAGACGCTGTATCCGTTATTTACTGATCATTTTTTTGGCCCTACCTACATTAATGACTTTGCGAAAGTGATTGATTGGGTGATTCGGACCAAGACTGCTGGACTCTTTCATGCTTCTTCTGGCGAGCGCTGGACTGATTATGATTTTGCCAGCCTCATTTCCCAAACACTGAACTTACCTGGAGAGCTTCAAGTAGGCGACTTAGATGAGTATCTGAGAACTTTGACCAGACCATATCAGCGAAATACCGCTTTAAATACGACTAAACTTTTTGCAAAACTGGACTTCCAGCCAAAAAGTATTAAACGAGCAATCGCAGAAATAACCGATTTTTAATTTTTCTCCTGCCGACTTTGAGATTTGCGCCACGCCTCAATGAGCTTGTGATGCCCTTGGAGCAAGATTTCCGGAACTTGCCAACCCTGGTACTCTACTGGTCGAGTGTATTGAGGATGTCCAAGAAAGCCCACTGCCGAGTGTGACTCATTCGTCGTGCTACTTTCATTTCCTAGCACTCCTTCGATGAGTCTGCTAATCGCGTCCACCATCACTAAAGCGGCAGGCTCACCGCCAGTCAACACGAAATCTCCTATCCGCAACTCTTCATCTGCCAAGTGCCAAGCTACACGCTCATCGACGCCTTCATAGTGTCCACAAATAATCACCAGCTCATCCAGCTGTGACAACTCAACTGCTTTTTCTTGAGTAAAGGCCTGACCTTTGGCTGAAGTTAAGATTACTCGGGACTTACGTGCTGCTCGATTTGGGTCATGCTCTTTATCTTTGTACCCTAAATCATACAACGCTGCATGGATGGGTTCTACCTTCATTACCATCCCTGGACCGCCACCAAATGGTCGGTCATCAGTGGTTTGATGCTTATCGGTCGCAAAGTCACGGATATTAATAAGCTGGTACTCATTGATCCCTTTTGCATCTGCGCGCTTCAACATTGACGTCGAAAAAGGAGAGCTAAAAAACTCTGGAAAAAGGGTCAGTACTTTAAATCTCATGACAGAATTATACTCGCCCTGCTATACTCTACCAATTAGCGTCTTAGACTTATGAATATTTGCATCATTGGTACTGGTTTTGTAGGAGTTGTAGCGGCTGCTGTGTATGCCTCACTTGGGCATACTGTGATTGGATTGGATGTCGATTTGGCCAAAATTGAGAAGTTGCGTCAGGGAATCGTGCCTTTTTTTGAACCTCAGTTAAAAGAGTTACTGATTGAGCAACAAAGCTTGGGTAAACTAAGCTTCACCACTGAGTATAAAGTGGCTATTTCCAACTCTGAAATTGTGATTATTGCCGTAGGAACTCCTTCTGCTCCTGACGGTCAAGCCGATTTAAAGTATGTGGTTGCTTCGGCAGAATCATTAGCACCTTTTCTGAAAGAAAAAGCCATCGTCATCATCAAGTCTACGGTTCCACCCGGCACATTGCCTAAAATAGAAGATGTAATTCGCCGGAAGACACAGGTAAAGTTTTTTACTGCTTCACTGCCTGAATTCTTGAAAGAAGGCAGCGCTGTGCATGACACCCTTAATCCAGATCGAATCGTGATTGGTGCAACCGACCCTTTTGTTTTTGCAACACTGGAAGCTCTGCACGCTCCATTTGAAGCCCATATCGTTAAAGTTCGACCTGAGTCTGCTCAAATGGCCAAGTATGCTGCCAATGCTTACCTAGCTACTAGAATTACCTTTATTAATCAAATTGCTGATTTGTGCGAAAAGAATGGAGCTGACATTCAGGATGTGATCGAGGCCATTGGCTATGACAAAAGAATTGGCAAACATTATTGGTATCCTGGATTTGGCTATGGTGGCTCCTGTTTTCCCAAAGATGTCAAAGAGCTAGCTGCCTACTCACGTGCCATAAATGAAGAGCATAATCTCTTGAATAAAATTAATGAACTGAATGAGCAACGAGTAGCTAAACTGCTGGATTCATACAAAGATAGAATTGGTGGTTGGCAAGGCAAAAAAGTGGCTGTTCTCGGCCTGTCTTTCAAACCAAATACTGATGACATGCGTGAGGCCCCCAGCACTAGAGTTATTCCTTATTTGCTAGAACACGGAGCTATGGTTACTGGATATGACCCAAAAACCGTTGAGGTTGCGCCCCACTTCATTCCCGCCAATGAGCACTTGAGTTTCACCGAAGATCTCAATGCTGCAGTCGAAGGTACAGACGTGATTTTCAGCTTAATTGAGTGGCCAGAAATTACCACCTACGACTTTAGCTCGGCTAGAAATAAGGATAAAACACAGTGGTTTATTGATGCCCGCAATCAATTCTCGCCTGCCAGAGTCAGTGAGTGGGGTTTTGAGTACATTGGAATAGGAAGATAGAAATTGCGAATATGGCAAACCAGACTAAAATTTTAATTACTGGTGGAACGGGCTTTGCTGGCTCTCACTTGATAGCGGCGCTAAAAAAGAAGGAGTATCAAAATATTCATGTGACTCACTTTGCCTCAACCCAGAACGCGGAGCTAGGCAAAGAAGTCGTAGTCCATCAGCTTAACTTGACAGACAAATCGAGTGTGGCTGCTTTAATCAAAGAAGTTCAGCCGGAGCAGATATATCACCTGGCTTCGTTCGCAGCTGTAGGAAAAAGTTTCCAACAGGCTTCGATGATCCTCGAAAATAACATTACTTTGCAGTTGAATGTCCTTGAAGCCATGCGCGAGCACGCTCCTAAAGCTCGACTTTTATCAATTGGCAGCGCTGAAGAGTATGGTCTGGTCTCTACGGAGATTGCCAAAGCTCACCGTAAAATTAATGAAGAAACAGCCTTAAATCCAGTCAATCCATATGCTGTTTCCAAAGTTGCTCAGGATTTGCTGGCAAACGCCTATTTTTTGTCATTTCAACTAGATATTGTCAGAGTCAGACCCTTCAATCACATTGGCGAAAATCAATCGCCTGATTTTGTCATCCCAGCTTTTGCTAGCCAGATTGTAAAGATTGAAAAAGACCCAGAAAGCAAGCTGAAAGTTGGCAATTTGGAGAGCATTCGTGACTTTACTGATGTCAAAGATATGGTTCAGGCCTATATTGTTTTGATGGAGAAAGGCAGAGCTGGAACTGTGTACAATATTGGTAGTGGAAGGGGGGTAAGAATTAAAGAAGTGCTCGAGACACTGCTTCAATTGGCCAATCAACCCATTCAAGTGGAAGAAGATCCCTCTAGACTACGCCCTTCAGATGTACCCTACTTTGTAGCTGACATCACCAAGATTCGGGAGCTTGGCTGGGAGCCCAAGATTGAGTTATCACATACTTTAGAACGAGTACTAAATGAATGGAGATCCAAAGCATGAAAAAAGCGTTTATAACTGGGATAACCGGCCAAGATGGTTCGTACCTAGCTGAATCACTCTTAGAAAAGGGCTATCAAGTGTATGGCTTAAATCGCCGGACAAGCACCCAAAATTTTGAACGGATTCAATCAATTATTCACAACCCAAACCTGCAGTTGGTTTCTGGTGACTTACTCGATCAGCATTCCCTGACTGTCGCCTTGAAGGATATTCAACCTGATGAAGTGTACAACTTGGCTGCTCAGTCATTTGTTAAAACGAGTTGGGACCAACCAGTTCTGACTGGTGAGTTCACTGCTCTGGGGGTGACGCGAATGCTTGAAGCCGTGCGTTTTGCTTGCCCACAAGCTCGTTTCTACCAAGCTAGTTCTTCCGAGATGTTTGGTAAAGTTCAGGAGGTACCTCAAACCGAAGACACGCCTTTCTACCCTCGCTCGCCTTACGGCGTTGCGAAGGCATACGGACACTGGATTACAGTCAACTACCGCGAATCTTTTGATCTCTTTGCGTGCTCGGGCCTACTCTTTAATCATGAGTCTCCTCGCCGTGGCTTAGAGTTCGTAACTCGCAAAATTGCCAATGCCGTAGCTCGAGTGAAGTTAGGAAAACAACAGCATGTAGAACTGGGCAATATGGAAGCCAAGCGTGACTGGGGCTATGCCAAAGACTATGTTGAAGCCATGTGGTTAATGCTTCAACAAGATAAGCCTGAAGACTATGTCATTGCTACCGGAGAAACTCATTCTGTACAAGAATTTTTAGAGCTGTCATGTCAAGTGGCTGGGATTCAAGATTGGCAATCTATTTATAAACATAACCCTAGCTATGACCGACCAGCAGAAGTAGATCTCCTGATCGGAAACCCTTCAAAAGCCAAGCAAAAATTAGGTTGGAAACCCACCATTACCTTCTCACAACTAGTTGAGTTAATGGTTTTAGCTGAGCTTAAAATAGAAAGTGCTGCTCAATGAAGAAGGCCTTTGTCATCATTCCCACCTACAATGAGCGTGAGAACATCGCCAAAGTAATCCCTTTGCTACTAGAAGTGTTTAGTAAAGTAGCTGATTGGGACATGAATATTTTGGTGGTAGATGATAATTCTCCAGATAGAACTTCTGAAGTGGTTCAAGAACTACAAAAAAAATCCAAAAATATCTTCTTACTCTTAAACCCTCACAAGTCGGGTCTGGGCGGAGCCTACTTAAAAGCTATGGCCAAGGCTTTTGATGAACTCAATGCCGACGTGGTTTTTGAGTTTGATGCAGATCTATCTCATGATCCAACCAAAATTCCCAATTTCCTTAAAAAAATTGATCAGGGGTATGACATGGTACTGGGTTCTCGCTATATTTCTGGTGGTGGCATACCAGAAAACTGGGGACTCCATCGAAAGCTTTTAAGCGTCATTGGAAACTTGAGTATTATGTTAGTCCTGACAGACTTCCGAATCAGAGACTGGACCGGTGGCTACCGCGCTATCACCCGCAAAGTCTATGAAGCAGTTCATCCCGAGCTGCACAGTGAGCGATTCACCGGCTACACTTTTCAGATTGGCTTTTTACACAAGGCAGTTAAAAAAGGATTTAGCATTACCGAAGTACCTTTTAAGTTTGTAGATCGAGAGGTGGGTGAATCCAAGCTTGGGATGGAGTATATTAAAAATACGCTGTTATACATTTTTCGCGTTCGCACTAAAGAAATCCTAACTAATCGAATTTTTAAGTTTATCGTGACTGGTAGCGTGGGAGCTCTTGTTCAGCTCTTATCCCTGCAGTTCTGGCGCAAATCATTCCCATATGAAGCTGCGTATTTTATCTCCTTAGAGACTGCTATTCTCTCTAACTTTATCTTAAGTAACTTCTGGACCTTTGCTGACCGGAAGCCCAAACTTAGTCAGTACCCTAGTAAATTCGCCCAGTTTAACTTTGCATCAGCTGGATCGATCGTTGTCCAATTAATTATTGCGACAGCTGGTAAAAATCTGATTGGTTTGCATAGTCTCCTTACTGTACCGTTCATTAACTTAGAGATTGATACTGGTCTGATTTATGCAGTGATTGGGATTCTGGTCGGCATGTCCTGGAACTTCTTCGCCTATAGTCGTTTTATTTGGAAAAAGCCACCAACTAAGGGGTCTTAGTCTAGAGTTAACCTTATATGCTCGGTTTTCCCACTCTTTCTTCCATAAAACAGCGGATCAAAAAAATGAGTGTGATTGAGTGGATTTTAGTGGTGTTGTTGCTCGGGGGAGGCTTTTTACGTTTGTGGAACTTTCGCAATACTTTGGAGTTTCTCGGTGATCAAGGTCGTGACGTAATCGTCGCCAGTCGTATCTTTAGAGACCATGACCTTGTTTTGATTGGACCGGTCACCAGTACAGGAGACATGTATCTGGGTCCCCTGTACTACTACTTCATGGTTCCATTTCTGTTTCTTAGTTTCCCCAATCCCATTGGACCAGCCTACGCAGTTGCAGCCCTTTCTATTCTGACTATCTTCCTGATGTACCAGCTAGGGAAGGAAATCGTCGGCCAAAAAGCGGCCATACTTGGGGCATTCTTTTTTGCGTTTTCGAGTGTCGCGGTCAGGTTTGCCCGCTTTAGTTGGAACCCTAATCCTGCGCCTTTACTCTCAATCATTTTTATCTGGGCATTGTGTAGAGCGCGCCTGAAAAGCCATTGGTACTTTGTACTGGCTGCTGCCTGCATTGCCATCTTAATCCAACTTCACTACGTAGCTTTATTGACCGTGCCAATGGCAGGTCTGGTGTGGCTAGCAGAGGCATTTAAACTGCGTCAGAAAGCAAGTATGGCGAAAAGATTCCTTGCTGCCACTCTAGTCTCACTGCTCCTGTTTGTGGCTTCATTGGCACCTTTAATTGCCTTTGACATTCGACACGATTACTTGAACTTTAACTCTTTAAAGTCCTTTATTGCTGACAGCCAGGACCCGCTGGAAGCCCAATCTATCAGCGAAAAGATTGCTACCACCCTCAAAGAGACACATGGCAGAAGTTTGCACATCTTCTTTGAAGTCTCCATTGGTAAACAAAGAACCCTAAATACTGTACTACTCATCGGTGTCTTAGCAGCTCTAGTCATCATGTTAACTAAAAAGAAGAATGAGTGGAGAGATGGCCTCAGGTTACTTTTTCTTATCTACGTCGTGAGTGTTTTGGGTTTGTCTTTCTATCGCGGTTCTGTCTTTGACCACTATATTTCCTTCTTATTTCCCGCCACTTTCCTCATCTTTGGCAGTGTCCTAACCTGGATTAGTCAACATAAACTTGGAAAGCTGCTTGCAATCATTTTGATTGGAATTTTCCTTGGGTGGAATATTCCGCGCTACCCTTTGCGCACTCTGGGCTGGACAGTAGATGAAATGCAGCAAACCAGCCAGACAGTGCTAGATCGAGTGAAACCAGGAGAAAAATATAACGTAATTTTACTTTCAGAATCAAAGGATATTTACGGTCAGAATTATCAGTACTTTCTACATGCTTCTGACAAACCGCCAGTACGACTTGAACAACTAGGAGAGGCCAGTAAATTATTTATAATTGATGAGCAACGACTGCCGATTGATGTAACCCAAATGCCAATTTATGAAATTGTCGTATTTCCCAATAAGAAGCCGACTGAAGTGTATACTATACAAGACGGTCCCCGTATTACAGTTCTGAAGAAAGAAGATGACTAATTCTTTTGTATGGCTAACTATCGCCTTCACCTCTCAATTGTAATTCCTTCTTATAATGAAGCCAAAAATATTCATCGAGGAGTTCTTACATCTCTGGCGGAACATTTGTCAAAACTAGAAGGCTCATGGGAAGTTATTTTTAGTGACGATGGCTCAAACGATGAAACAGTTCCCTTAATTCGCGAGTTTATTCAAAAGTATTCCAAGCAATTTCCTGACCAGCTTTCCATCTTAGAGAACATTCACGCTGGCAAGGGACCAACCGTCCAAGCTGGAATGTTAAAGGCTCAAGGAAAGTATCGTCTTTTTACCGACTTTGACCAATCTACACCCCTAAATGAAGTCAAGAAGTTACTCAAGCATGCTCAGGAAAATTACCCAGTAGTGATTGGTTCTCGAGAGATTGAAGGCGCCCATCGAGACCGCGAACCCCTACATCGTCACTTAATGGGACGGGGCTTCAACTTGCTCGTCCAGATATTAGCCATACCCGGCATCTATGACACCCAGTGTGGCTTTAAACTTTTCAGCGCAGAAGCTACTGAGCAACTTTTTAGTAAGTTGTATGTGTACGGCAAACGATCTGCTCGTCAAGATGCTTTCACTGGTGCTTTTGACGTCGAGGCCCTTTACCTAGCAAAAAAATATGGCTTCAAAATTAAAGAAGTCCCTATTCAGTGGGAGCACAATGAAACCGATCGAGTTAGTCCTGTGAGAGACTCAGTCAGGATGCTCCGAGATATCTTCAGAATCAGGATTGCAGATCTAAATGGAAAGTATACATAAAGATGCGCAGCTCTGCCTTTCTACTTGCCTGTAGTTTTTACTTTATACTCCTTACTTTTTACGCCGTTGCTTCTTTTGCGCTAACCGATCCAAATTTGGTGCTGACGAGCTGGCCACCCTTCTGGAACTTCCAACAGTGGATGTGGCAAACTTTCTTTCTCAATCGCCAACTTTTAGCTAGCACCTTTGGCGCTTTATTCATCGGCATGTTTGCTTCCTACTTATGCGTTGTACGAGCAGTTCAGCAACAAAGTCCCAAGCAAATTTTCTTGATCAGCTTGGTATTCGCTTTTCCATTACTCCTTTCCTATAACGCTTTATCGCACGACGTTTTCAATTATATTTTTAATGCCAAGATGGCTGTAATCTATCACGCCAACCCACATCAGCACGTCGCCCTTGATTTTGCTCAAGATACCTGGACACGTTTCATGCATAACACACACACACCCGCACCGTATGGGTATGGCTGGACTCTATTTTCGCTCATACCATTTCTGCTAGGAGTGGGTAAATTTACTTTCACTTGGCTTCTTTTCCGACTTACTAGCGTACTTAGCTTAGCTGTGCTTTTCTTCTCGCTCCAGCAATTTCTAAAACAGGACACAAAGTCAGGAAAAAAATTTGCACTTCTTTTTTTTAATCCTTTGCTTTTAATCGAGGTCGTTAGCAACTCCCACAATGACCTCTGGATGATTGCGCCAGCTATCCTCGGGTTTAGTCTCGTTTTGAGATTAAAAAACAAACTATTTAATACACTTTTCGACCAGATCCTTATTTCCGCCGGACTGCTTCTCTTTTCTATCTCAGTCAAGTTAGCCACAGTGACTTTACTCCCATTTTGGGCTATCCTTGTCGCAGTTCGGGCGGTTCCTATGAACAACTGGGTTGGGCGCCCTCAGGACTTCTTAAAAAGGAACCTTCCACTGCTCTGTTCGCTCTGTCTATTCTTACTGCTCTTAACCCCTAGATCTCAACAATTCCATCCTTGGTACTTGGTTTGGATTTTGGCTTGGCTACCCCTGATTAAACAAAGATTTTGGACGTATGGGGTAGTGATTTTATCCGCCAGCTCTTTACTTCGTTATTTACCCTGGATCTGGGCAGGAGGCTTTTCCCCTCTGATTATTCAGCAACAAAAAATGATCACTTGGATCCCACTACTGGTCTTTTCCGTAAGCTGGCTAACTCTGAGATTCATCAAACCCCGGCTTCAGCTATAATCAAATAGTGAAAACTCGTTACCTCTACCTCGGAATCATTTTAACTTACCTGCTTTCTCACTTATGGAATCTGAGTGTATTTCCAGTTTTTTCTGATGAAGCTATCTATATTCGCTGGTCGCAATTGATACTAGACGACTGGAAACAGTACTTATTTTTTGCCATGAATGACGGCAAAACACCATTATTTATTTGGCTACTTACTCCCTTACAGTTGTTTTTTAGCAATCAATTGGTAGCCGGCAGAATTTTGTCTGTAGCAGTTGGGCTTGCTCAAGTTCTCGTCATGGGCCAGCTAGTGAAGCAACTTGGTGGGCGACGGCAGACTCAATTTCTGGCCATGCTCTTTTCTACTCTGCTACCATTTTGGTTTTTTTCTCACCGCGTTGCTTTGATGGACGGTTTATTGACTCTCTTTCTTTCCTTAGCATTTTGGTCGGGGCTGAGGTTGGTTCAAGGGTCACAGAAAAATCTGCGGCACGCTGCCCCACTAATTACCTTGACTGGCATCTTTACTGGCTTAGCAGTTTGGAGCAAGCTCCCAGCCATTTTCTTTGTCGGTGCATTACCACTATTGAGCTCACTGCCTGCCCAGCTAAGTCGGGAGGAAAGGGTCCGTAGATTCTTGTACTTAGGAGTGGCAGCAGGAATCGGTATTTTTATGTTGTTGCTACTGCGAGTTAGTCCCGCTTTTGGTCAACTGTTCAGTCGTAGTCAAGACTTTACCTACTCTCTAAGTGAAATCATGGTTGAAGGTAAATGGACCCAGACCTTGCCCAGCTTCCCTACTTACTTTGCATACTTTGGTCAGTATCTCACCTGGCCGGTAGTAGTCTTAAGTTTGGCTGGACTTTTTATGGATACAACCAGGAGGAAAGTAGCCATATTACTGCTATTTGCTGTAGCCTTCTGTCTGCCCATTACCTTGCTTGGAAAAGTCGTGTACCCTCGCTACTTATTGCCTGGAGCTATTTTCTTTACCTTGGCCAGCGTACTGACACTCCAAGCAATGCACGATCAAATATTTGTCCTAAAAAAAGCAAAGTCTATGCTTTATCAAGTGATGATTGCATTGCTGTTTGCAGCTATTCTGGGAAATATTTTTACTGCTTCTGCCAGCTTTACTGCAGCCTTTACTTTTGCTCCCAATGCAACCCCGTTTGTCTCCGCTGACCGTCAACAGTACTTGGAGGAATGGTCATCAGGACACGGTATTTCCGAAGTAGCAGCAATGATTAAAGAGGCAGCCAAGACAAGAAAAATTGCAGTGGCCACAGAAGGCAGATTCGGCACTTTGCCTGACGGCCTACTGCTTTTCTTTCATCGTACGAATACCGAAAACATTTATATTGAAGGCACTGGTCAGTACCCAGTCAAGACCTTGCCTGAATTCTTTGTCCAACGAGCTAAATTAGCCAACCAATCATGGTTAATAGTCAACTCCCATCGGATGGAGCTTCCCCTAGACGAGTCCAAGTTAATTCGAGAATTTTGCCGACCCAACAACGCGCCCTGTCTTCAGGTCTGGGATGTAACGGATGAGGTGAAAAAGGCCCCTTAGGTAAGCTCATGGAGTGTTAATTCTTTAACGATGTACCCAAATCCCCGAATGGTTTGAATGATTGTGTTGTGGGAACCTAGCAGGATCCTGATCCGTCGCATGTAGACGTCAATCGTGGTAAACGAAGGAGTATCTGCTTCCCCCCAAATATTATCGATGATCATTTCTCGGTTGATGACACAATTTTTATGACGAACTAAAAAAGCTAAAAGCTCAAACTCCCGCTTCCGAAGCTGGACAGTTCTCTGACCTACATGCACTAATCCAGCCCTGGGAAACAAACTCAGCTGGCCAGCTCTTAAAGGACCGCTATCTAGATTCTTGGTTCTAGCTAACAGCTTCTGCACACGCAGTAGTAACTCAACACTAGAGAAGGGCTTCGCCAAGTAATCGTCTGCTCCTTTTTGTAGGCCAAAAATGCGATCAGGGATAGAGCACTTCTCGGAGAGAATCAAAATTGGAGAGGTTGATAGCGAATGGTGTAGATACTCAGCAATTTCTACCCCGTCACCGTCTGGCAATCGGCGATCGAGCATCACCAAGCTGGGACGATGAGTCGCCAAAAAAGTATATCCTTCCTCCAAGTTGGCTGCCGTAAAAACCCTATACTCGGACTTGGGTAATAGCTGCTGAATGGAGTGGGTCAACTGGGTATCATCTTCCACTACCAAAATATTGTGCATACCCTGACTATATCAAAGAAGATTAAATTATTCTTAAATTTTGGGAGAAATTGGCGAGCAGATTTTGAAACTTTGATCCCAGGCTAGGATTCGAACCTAGAAGAACAGGGTCAGAACCTGTTGTGATGCCATTTCACTACCTGGGAGCTCAGCACTTAACCGAGGAATTATAACAAAACTCCTCCATTCCTACAGCTAGGGCTTCATTTAATAATCTTTTAATATTGCTGTCATTGTTTTGTCATCTATTTTAAATAGAATTTGTCTATTATTACTCTACGAATAAAAGAACTCTTATGAGCAGAGAAAAAAAGAATCCCGTTGTGCAGGGTGACCTAGCAGAAACAGCTCGTACCCAACCACTTCCCTTTATTTTAATGAACGGGGAGTGGCAGGATGGCACTCCTTGGCAGTTTGTGGCCACTCCATCTTCAGAAAACTTTCCCAACCCTAGTCTGTGTACAGCTGCCTTCTGTGTGGTGACTTATCAAGAAAAACTCGTCGTGGTTGAGCACACCAAACGAGGGATCGAGCTCCCCGGCGGGCATGTTGATCCAGATGAAGAAATTCCCCGGACCGTTGAGCGGGAGGTACTAGAAGAATCTGGCGCCAGAGTCCTCCAGCCCACCTTTTTTGGCTACAAGAAAGTCTCACCAGCGAATCCAATTCCTCATCGAGATGATCAAAGCAAATTTTATCCTTTTCCTCATTCCTTTGTTCCCTACTACTTCTGCGAAGCTGCAGAGATGCTCAATGTGCCGTTGGCAGCGGACGTGAAGGCTGTCCACTTAGTTACCCTCCAGGAAGCTCGCCAGCTCTTCACGCCAGGACAGAATCATCACGTAATCATTCAACACTTACTCCAACAAGGAGTCATCAGACTGCAATGATGAAGCCAACTCCACCAATCACCCGACCTATTTCTATTGGCTTGATTGGCTATGGAAAGCAAGGTAGTCAGCACTTTGAGAGCCTACTTCCACTGATCAAACAGCATCGAATCCAGATCTGCGGTATTTGTGACCTACTCCAGCCTGGAACATTTCAAAATATCCCCTTTTTTCAGGATTACCGTGATCTGTTGGCAGAGCAAAAACCAGATGCGGTCATTATCACCACTCCTAACTACTTACACCAAGAGATCGGCATGGCAGCGCTCAGCGCAGGTTGTGACATCATTAAGGAAAAGCCATTGGCAACTTCGTATGCCGAGGGCAAAGAGCTGATTCAACGAGCAGAAACGCTGGACCGATTGGTCATTACTGCCCAGCAGCGTTTCTACTCTCCATTTTTTCAAAAGGTAAAGCAGCTCATTCCTGAGCTGGGAGAAATCTTGGACTTCTCTTATCACTTCACCGTCAATGATGAAACCAATAGCTGGTACTGGGAACTGGCAAAAGCCGGCGGAGGTAGCTGGTTAAATATGGGCTGGCACGGCATTACGATTTTGCAGTGGCTGCTTGGTCCAGTCACCGATGTCCAACTGACCTGGAACACAGGCGGCAAACGCAACTGGGTGTATGACACTGACCACAGCTCATTCGCCCGCCTTACTATTAACCAGAACACTACCGGTCATGTGTTCTTCAGCTGTATCTACCCAAAAGAAGAGTCGCTCAAGATTGTTGGCAATAATGGCACAATTCTCCTGACGCGGGAAAAGTTGAAGTTTATTACTTCTACCAAGGTTCGCGTTTACCGCTCCTTTCAACCCACTACCACTGCCTATGTCCGCCAGTATCAGCGCATCTTTCAACAGTTGGGGACGCGAGAGCACCGCATGCAGGCAGATCTTCAAACGTTGGCCGTTATCTCACAGGGAATCGAGTCCCTCAATAAAGGAGGCTTCCATGCCAAAAAAAACTGAAGCGATCTTGGCCATTAATGGTGGTATCCCCGCCGTTACACTTACCCCACCCCATCATATCTGGCCACCTGCTCCGACCGAAGATGAAAGACGGGATTTAATGCAGCAACGAGAGCTTGATATCGGCATTAAAGGCCGCGTCGGACCTATCCGAGTTTTTGAGGAACTGTTTAAAGACTTTCTGGAACACCAGGTTCAGTATGCGATTACCTTCAACTCCGGCACCTCAGCGCTCCTGGCAGCGTACTTTGCACTAGGTATTGAAGAAGGTGATGAAGTGATTGCCCCAGCAATTACCTACCATGCGGCTGTTAGTTGCCTATATTTTTTACGCGCCAATCCTGTCCTCGTAGATGTAGAACTAGATACCTGGACGATTGATCCGGCCAAGATTGAAGCCGCAATTTCTCCGCGGACCAAAGCAATTATTGTCGTTCATCAATGGGGGCATCCCGCTGACATGGATCGCATCCTTGCAATCGCCAAGAAGCATCGCCTCAAAGTCATTGAGGATTGTTCTCATGCTCACGGCAGTCGGTACAAGGGGAGACTAGTGGGCACATTCGGTGAGGTGGCAGTCTTCTCACTCCAAACCAATAAGCTGATCTTCGCTGGAGAAGGGGGGATTTTAGTCACGAATAGCATGGAGGTGCACGATCGGGCGACCTTGCTCGGACATTATCGAGATCGTTCTAAAAATGAAGTTATCTCTAAGTTCTATCAGCAATTTTGGGTGACGGGCTATGGTCTAAAACTTCGCATGTCTCCCTACAATGCCATTACCGCCATCCATTCTTTAGCGGCTGCTCATACGCGAATTGCCATGCGCAAAGCTTGTTTGGAGTACTTTTCTGAGAAACTACGAGTCTTTCCAGAACTAACTATTCTGCAACCGAGAACTGAAGTGGAACTAGGTGCCTGGTATGGCTTCAAGCCTCGGTATGATTCCAGCAAGTTTCATAGTATTTCTCGTCAAAAATATATTGATGCGTTAGTTGCAGAAGGGGTAGATGTGAGTGAGCCAGGTTCGCCAGCCTTTTCGAGCTTGCCTCTTTTTACTCTCAAAGATGACCAGATGTTTCGCAATCGTGATACTAAAAAAGTCTATCAGCCTGGTGACTTTCCTCAGGCAGAAAGATTAGCTCGTGAAAGCCTTTCCCTCCCGACATTCTCACGTTGGCCAGATGACAAAAAAGCTATGAATCAGTATGTCGCTGCGTTTCAAAAGTTACATGATAACTGGCAGGAATTAGCATGACCAAGATCTTATTCACTGGTACTACTAGCTCGGGAAAAACCACCCTCCTGCGTCACTTTAAAGCAAACTCGAGAGTTGGCGTCACCGTTATTGATGAAGTAGCCCGACCAATTCTGGAAAATCATCCTGAGCTCCTCAAAAGCCCCCAACTACAAAGCATTATTTTTGCCGAACAAACCAGGCTAGAAAAAGAGGCGGCGGCGGCGGGAGCAGGGGTCATTCTCTGCGACCGAGGCAGCGTAGACGTTCTGGCACATGCAAAACTTTTTGGTCAGGAACTTCTCCCAGAGTGGCGCACCTGGAGCCAGCAGGAATATGACCAAATTTACTTGCTTGACCAGAAGGACATTCGGTTCCAGCGAACACCCCTTCAGCAACACCTGGAAGAACAGGACTGGGGAAAGTTCCGGATGGACTTAGAAGCGCAACTCCACCTTACCTTAGCTGAGTGCGGTTTGGCCTACACTATTCTCTCTGGGAGCGTAGAGCATCGAATTGCTCAGGTTGAAGAGAAAATCTGGCAAAGCTTGTGGGAAGCAGAAAGACGGCATCAGAAAGAGTAAGATGCCCATTTTTAATCAAAGCATTTTCTTTTGGTGCTGCAAGCCACTAGGTGCTCTTTGTCTGGAATTCCTTCTCCAGACACTTGAAAAACAGTACTCAATCACCAAGCTTCTTGGTGTCTGTACTGCTACAACTGATTCCTCTCATCAGCAGATTAGTGAGATCGCCCAAAAGTATAACGTTCCTGTTTTTACGGAAGACCAGCCGATCGATCTACATGCTGATCTAGGTCTAGTGATAGGCTTTCCACAGCGCATCCCACTCAGTACCATCCAACGTTTTTCGCATGGAGTAATCAACCTGCACTTTGCCCCCCTGCCCGAATATCGGGGCTCGGGTACTCTCACTCATGCCATCATTAACCAAGCAGAGACGTATGGCCTGACCTTCCACTATATTGACGAGAAACTAGATACTGGACCAATCATTGCTACGCGACTGATTCCACTTTCTCCCACCAAAATAGCCTCACAGGTAATCGAAGAGCTGGAGGAACTTGGCTTTAGTTTTTTCCAGGAGTATCTAGAGCGCTTTATCACTACTAAACTGCCGACTACCCCACAAGCAGAGTTGATCAGGCACTTTCAGATCATTCCGAAGTTCTGCACGCGGAAATCCATTGAAGAATTATATGAGCTCTCTCCAGCTTGGTCACTCGAAAAAATCCACCGCTATGTACGAGCGCTGAGTCTGGGAAAAAATCGCCAACCATACTTCAAGTTTGGAGAACAGAAAATCTTTTTGAGCCTTAGGCAAACGTAAACATGCCCTTTTCGTAAATCACTCGGCGTGTACCGTTGGTCATGACAGCTGTCACAGTTCGATCAGTTGTGGAGATAATGTCAGTGTGCTCAGGAGAGTCGTTGAAGCCATGAGCTTCCCAGTCTTCCTTACTCAGATCTGCCGGGTTACCGCGATAACAATCCTTGTATGCCATCCCAATTGCTAAGTGAGTATTCCCAAAAGGGCCACCGATATTTTCATCATAGAGCGTCTCTGCCATCACGTGTGTGATCCGAGACATTCGCTTGTCGGTGAGGGAGTATTCACCAATTTTATTGGCGTTCTTACTCTTGAGCATCTGTTGCAGTAATTTGTTGCCGACTCGAGCATGAGCCTGCGTCACTATGCCATCTTTAAATGTCAGCGAAATATCTCGCAGGACATTGCCATAACGGTAAAGTGGTTGATTAAACTTAATCCACCCTTCAGTGCCTCGCCAATCCGGTGACGTAAAAAACTCAAAGCTGGGAATATTGCGACCACCTCCCCCATTCCAGATTCGATTGGCACCGAGCTTGACCCGCAAATCCACGTCTTTCCCTTTTACTTCCAAGTAATCAATCTCCATCTCGTTGAGTTTTGCTTTGATCTGACGTTGGAAGATGAGTAACTCTTGCCACTCAGCCACGGGATTTGCCTTGTCCAGGAAGCAAGCCTTAATGATTTGTTGCCAGTAGTCTTTTAAGGAAAGACCAACTTCTCTGGCTGCTGCCTCTACTCCCCAGAGTCCAATCGTCCAGGTAAACTTTCCTTGAGTTTCTTTCTCAACTAACCACTCGCGATACTTGGTTTTTGAGTCGCGGGACAAAGTGATTTTCTGTGGATCAATATTCTTCAATTCTTGAGGATCCACGTCAGCAATGATCGAGATATGATGATTCAATAAGGCAACTTTGGCTTTGGTGAACTCTGCTGGAAAGAACTCTAGTTGGTCATTTGATGCCAGCTGGAAAAAGTCTTTGCTAAAACCGGTCGGGGTTAAGCGGATAATCGGATGTCCGCCTGCTTCCAGGATGACATTCTGCAACTCCCGCGCTAGGGGTTTGGCCACATCTGGGACTGTACACTCCACGACTTCCCCAGCCTTCATTCCTTTCCCTGAGTTCAGGGCGAACTTAACTAATACTTCCGCATATCGACGTAAAATTTTGGTAGGAGGTAGATAAAAAGAAGTATCTAAAGTTTTCATTTCTTTTCCTGTAGATAAATAAATAGCTTGGCCATTGCCATAGCTCGGTGACTAATTAGCCCTTTGACCTGATCTCCAAGCTGGCCAAATGAGTCCTGATAGCCGGTCGGCACAAAAATGGGATCATAGCCAAAACCGGCTTCACCTTCAGTTGCTAGAGCTATAGTACCGGTCACTTCACCTTCAAAAAACTGACATATATCAATCTGGGGATCATACCATGCGATCACGCTCACAAACTTGGCGCTACGATCTGAGTGAGTTTCCAGCTGGCGCAAAACTTCATTTACCCGATCTTTATCTGAACCTGGAAAAAAGCGCTTTGAGTGCACGCCGGGACGATTATTGAGGGCAGTAACTAACAGTCCGCTATCATCTGCTATGGCCAGCAGACCTGATTGTTGACTAAAGCCACGGGCTTTGAGCTCAGCATTTTCCTCAAAAGTCTGCCCCGTTTCTTCGACGTCAAATTCCTCAGGAACTCCAACCTCTGCCGGAGAAACTACCGTAATGGGCAGAACCTGAAAAGCGGTTCTGATCTCTTGAATTTTTTCGGGATTGCGACTGGCTACCAGCAACTGCATTAATCCGCCTGTTGTCCACCACCACCACCCAACATACCACCAAGTCCACCCGTCATGCTCTGCAACTTCTTGGCTGCCAGCTCTTGGGACTTCTTAATTGCTCTGTTCAGGATGTCGATCACATCTGGGCTACTAATGCCTTGGACTGATAATTGTTTGATTTTTTGATCACCCGAGATCACCACTAAAATATCACCTTCTTCGATTCGAATTTCCTCTTCCGAGAGCTCTTGCTGCATCTGCTTGGCTTGTTTGCGAAGTTGGTTTAAGTCACCCAGGGCTTTGAATGGATTTGCCATATATCTCCTTTAATTTTTTGGTCTCTCTTGGAGAGATTCTACTACAAGAAAACTTCTTTAGCGAGCTTAATTAAGTGATCATCCTCATTGACATCTCCAGATATCGTAGAAAGTTTTGCCCCAGCCTCAGATTGCGGAGCCAGGCTAAACTCAAAAAGGACTCTTCCCCCCAGGACTTCGACACAACACTCTTCTAAGATGGTAAGAAATTTTGGTTGGCGGAGCTGATCACGATGAAACTGATAGTAAACTTCAATCTTCGCCTCCCCATTCTGATTGACTGAAGGTTTCGCTGACTGCAAAAATGCTCCAATCGAAGAGTTCCGCTGTCGAACTCGCTGAATGAACTCTTCCCAGCGCAGCAAAAGCACTGCACCGTTCAGCAACTCACCAGTCTCTACCATTCTGCTAGTGGTGACTGGAACAGGATGATGAATTTCATCAGGAATCTGCAGATTTACCGACACGACATTTTGTATGACTACTGTTTCAGTCAAGCTAGAAAATATTTCTGCAGTTGACTCTTTCGATGCACTTTTGCGGGACTCTGGTGGGCTAGCAGGTTTGGCCTTACTAGAAGGAGAAACTGCCGTCACTGAACTCCCACCCTCCCTATCTTTGGCTTTAAAAACCAGCTCCAGTGCTTTCAGTTCTAAAGCCAGAAATGGTAGAGCAACTGCACTCACGAGCAAGCTCATAAACTGGGTCAACAAGAAATGGGAAATTTTTTTACTAAAATGTGGAGTTTCTTGGGTGGTCACCGCCTGAATTAAGTCATCATGCAGCAGCTCGAGCAGCTGTTGGTGAAAGTAGCTTTGGTCACTGCCGGTAATACGCAGCTCTTGAAAAAGTGCTACTACTTGCTGCTCATCCTTCTTCACCACTGCATCCAGTAACTCCCAAATTTTTTGCTCTGGCGCTGAGTGAAGCAGGTTTTGGACCCGGTCCAGCGTAAGCTTGGACTGACCAGCCGCCACTGATTCTAGCAACTTAACTCCATCTCGGAAGCTGCCATCTGCTACTCGCGAAATTTGCTTGAGCGCAGCTTGGTCGTACTCAATACGTTCTTTCTCTAAAATCTGGGCAAGCGCTTGAGTCAGCTCTACCTCAGTCGCTTTGCCAAACTGCACTGTCATGCAGCGAGACAGAATCGTGGCTGGCACCTTATGCAGTTCCGTAGTGGCCAAAATAAAAACCAAGTGCGCTGGCGGCTCCTCCAAGATCTTGAGTAAGGCATTGAACGCCTCGGTGGTGAGCATGTGCACTTCATCCAAGATAAAGACAGAAACTTTGCCTTCCTGAGGTGGCAAGTACGCTCGTTCCTTGAGTTGCCGAATATCGTCAATCCCTCGATGACTCGCCGCATCCAGCTCAGTGACCACAAATGAGCTGCCTCGATAGATTCGTTGCACGATCTCGCTGGCAGGTACAGGCTCTTGGAGTTGTGGATTAAGTGTTTTTTTAGCTTTGATGGCGGCTGCAGGAGCCTGAAAAAAAAGCGTCTCCACGGCGGCTTCATTGAGCGGCTCGTTGAGGATGGCCGCAACAATTCTGGCAGCTGAGGTCTTGCCAGTACCCTTAGGGCCAGTAAAAAGCAGCGCATGAGGAAACGAACCACTTTCCATTAAAGATTGTAGATTTTGGCGAACAGAGCCGAGATGTAGGCCGGCTACAGTAGTAGGTCGATACTGGCGATACCAGGACATAGGAATAACCACATTGTGGCGAGATGAGGTGTGAGTGTCAACTGGAAACTCCAGCTGAGCTTACTCTTCCTCGTGGTGATACCCCAGCAAATGCATGATCCCGTGCTCCACAAAAAAGCAAATCTGCTCATCGACACGCTTGCCATACCGCCGAGCATGACTCACAGCTTCAGGGAAGCTCACCACAATATCTCCTAGATGCGGTGGCATGCCCTCTGGCAGAGGGAAGTCATTATATTGGTGTCGTTCGTGCTGAGGGAAGGACAGCACATCCGTCGTTCCTTCATGAAGCAGCTTTGACTCATTGAGCGTCTTGATCTTCCGCGCTCCAACAATCGAGATATCAACTTGGGCGTCAAAGACTGTATTTTCCTGCAAAATACTCTCAATCCGCTGCCGAATAAGCTTGCGGTTAACTGGATAGCGTGACTGGACGAAGAGGTTAACGACGATCATAACGAAGGCTAAGTAGGCCAAGTGGAATCGTATCATGTGGGTCATTGATAAACATGACCAGCACATGGCCACGACTGTTGGGGCTCCAAATTTTTGCTGAACGAATCACTTCGGGAGCACCACCAAACTGAGCTCGCATCCAGTCTGCTGGGCCAATATCTCCAACTGCAGACACGACGGCGCACTGCTCAGCCGGGTTAATCACCAACATCTTGCGGAACTTCATCCAGTTTTTTAGAACATCATTCTGTGTTTGCCAGGTTGGCAAAAAGCTTATGGGTACAGAAATATAGTACTTTTCTCGGGCTATGGCAGCAGGAGTCAGCTGTCCCATCTCAGTAAACCAGCCAAAACCGCCGCGACTCTCGCGAATTCCAGCTTCCAGATAAGTAACGTGGTTCATTAACAAATCAGTGGGATGTCTTCGTAAATGAGGTTGGGCAGCCATCATCCCGATCGAGTAGGGTAACCGAACTCCTTCCAGTTCAGCCACTACCTCAAAACCCAGCATGTCTGTCAGCTGCTGCTCTAAGTACAGCTCCTCTTGGCGAGGTAAGTGACCGGCCGGAGTTTGTACAATCCCCACCATTTTTTGCAGCACTGCTTCGTGCTCTTCTTGGGTCAGCGTTTGATACATGCTTTGATCCGCTGCAGCTGCATCGTGTTGCAGCTGTTGGGCAACATAGCTATCTACAGCCAGAACCGAAGCCTGCGGGAAAGGAACAGTAACGGAATTCGCCGGAAAACTCGGATTCCCGGGCTGAATTGTAGGCGTGGGCTGTAAGTACGCGTCCATAATGTAAAAGTAATCCTACAAAGTTTCCTGGCGCTTGAGTAGCTCCAATGCAGTCTGAAGTCGCTTGAGTACTTCTTCACGACCCAGCACAGCAAAAGTATCAAAAAGAGGTGGAGTAGCTTCCTGACCGGTGACGCTGACACGCAGCAACATAAAGTACTGACTCTTTTTATAGTCTTTCTCTGCTTGGAGGGTCCGAAGTTTTTCTTCTAACGCTGATATTTGCCATTCTTTTAAATCTTGCAAAACCATCAGAGTTTCCCCTAACTGTTGCAACACCTCAGCCGCTGAAGACTTGCGTAACAAGACTTGTGGCTCCACGGTAATGGCGCGATAAAAGAAACTAGTCAAGCTCTCAACGTCTTTTAAAGTGACTAAACGCTCTGTCACTAACGGCAAGATACTGTCAATTCGATCGTGTGGAAAGTCAGCGGGTAAGTACGGCTGAATTCTGACTTTCAGTTCCGCAAATGAGAGATTGCGAATATACACACCGTTCATCCAGTCCAATTTTTTCTGATCAAAGACGGGACCAGTTTTTTGAACACGATCCAAAGTCATCACTTTCAGAAACTCAGCAAACGAGAAGATCTCTGACTTTTCTGGATGTGACCAACCTAGCAATGCAATGAAGTTCAGCAGCGCCTCCGGCAAGTACCCCTTCTCCCGGTAGCTTAAAATAGAGACATCATTCTTGCGCTTGGATAACTTACTCTTGTCAGCATTACGAATCAGTGGCAAATGAGCAAAAATCGGCATCTCCCAATTAAAGTACTGGTAAATTAGCAGATGCTTGGGTGTACTGCTAATCCACTCTTCACCTCTGAGTACGTGGGAGATCTCCATTAAGTGGTCATCAACGACCACCGCAAAATGATAGGTGGGAAAGCCATCTGACTTGATCAGGACTTGATCATCGACGCTCTGAAACTCAAAGCTGACCTTCCCGCGAATCGAATCATTCCAGTTAATACTTCCAGTTTCTGGAACTTTAAGTCGTACGACTGAAGGCAACCCAGCCGCTCTTTTCTCTGCTACTTCTGCCACTGAGAGATGGCGACAGGTTTTGTCATAGCGCGGTAACTGGCCAGCTTTTTGTTGGGCATCTCTCATTTGAGTCAGACGCTCGCTACTACAAAAGCAGTAGTAGGCATTGCCAGACTCCAGCAACTGCTCAATATATTTGTGGTAAATATCTAAACGCTCTGATTGTTTATATGGGGCGTATGGACCACCTTTTTTGACACCCTCGTCATACTCAATCCCCAACCACTCGAAGGCTTCATAGATTTTTTCTTCAGCTCCCTCAACAAAGCGACCTCGATCAGTGTCTTCAATTCTAATCACAAATTGACCACCATTCTGACGCGCTAGAGCTAGGTCAAACATCGACATCCAAGCAGTCCCAACGTGAGCAATTCCAGTCGGGCTGGGAGCAATTCGGGTGCGGACCACTTTCTTTTCCATGGACATACAGTTTTTCCTTTTCCGAATTATACCGTACCTCTGGTAAATTACTCTGTAAGAGCCGGTGCTAACTGCACATACCGGGGGTCGATGGCCGGAACAAAACCTAAAAAGTTATTATCACCCTCAAAAACATAGATTGGCTGTAAGTATTCTTGTTCCTCAAAGTCATCGTAGTAGCCTAAGTAGACATCTCGAATGATGATATTCTCATCACTCCCCCGCACTGCAATGAATCCCTCACCACCTTGGAGAAGCTGCCAAGCATTCTGAACCGTGCGCAGCGGGTACGTGTGACGCTGTAAGTAATCTGCTGCTTGGTAATGATACTCAGCGTGGACGATGCTGTCACTGCCACCTAAACTGCTACTGAGCACTGCATGAATAATCCCTTTTCGCCCCTCGGGTGAGTAAAATTGATACTTTCCATCAACTGGCTGTCGCATAATATCAACTTGGGCAAAATCTGCATCTGAGAGTGAAACAGCAGGGATAAACTCATTCCCTAGCGATCTCAGGTACGTCACACTCCCCGAAGACGTCGCAATATCTGAGCTGAGACTCACGCCAGAGTTAATAAAAGATTTTACATTTTCCAGTGCTGAGACCTCATCTGGGAGGTTCTGCCCCCCCAAGAGTTCAGGCTTATTCAAGTAATTGGTGGTGAGAGTAAAGTTATGATCTAAGAGATCCATCTCGAGAGTACTGTCTAAAGGAGCAGATTTATTCCAACGATATGTTCGATCATTCAGAATAGTGGGGGCGAAGACAAAGCCATATCCAGCGGCAATTTCTTTAATACGTTGGTCCGCCAATAGACTGGTGCTGGCGTGCAGCATCAAGAAAACTTTGGCCCGATCTTCAAACTTCGGTAGCTGCCCATTAAACGTTTCCAAGGTGTAGGAGCTGGGTTTATTGGCAGCGTCTTGTTCTGGAAGACGAATCTGCGGCAGTACTCCGAAACCAACGGTTGGAGGGGGAGGGGCTGGCGGGTGGGTCGCGCGCCAATAGCCACTGGCAGCTATTAGGAATGTCCGGCCGACCATTAAGGCAACAATCGCAATTGCACCAAACTTAATAGTTCGACGACCAATATACGCTGCACGAGTAAGGGTAAGACCAGCTTCTGTTGCCATATCTCAAGTGTAGCAAACTTTCGTCCTTTTTACTGGAGTTTTATTGTGATGACTGAGAGGGGAACGAGAGATTCTTCCAGACGTAGTGTTGATCTAGCCAAGTGAGCAACTGCCGAGTGTCGGCGTATCTATCCTTGCTTTCTAACACCACCAAGATCAACTCATGGCCATCTTTCTGATAGGCAGTCACTAAATTTTCGCCTGCTGAAGGGGTCGTGCCAGTTTTCAGCCCGATCACACCTTCCAGCTTGCCCAGTAGTTCATTTCGATTAAGAAGTGGGTGTTGAATCACGCCAGTCTCGTCAGTAATTATGGTGGACTTGGTAGAAACCACCTCAGCCAGGAATGAGTCCTTGAGTAACTCATGTGACAAAATTGCTAAGTCGCGCGCCGAGGCGCGCTGCTCTCCCTGGTCGAGTCCCGAGGGGTTCTGAAAGCGCGTTTGGGAGAGATGAAGTGCTTTGGCTTTTTCATTCATGGCTTGGACAAACCCTTGATACCCCAAGGCGTGGTTGTTGGCTAAGACAAAAGCCGCATCATTCCCCGAGTTAATCAACAAACCCTTGAGTAGGTTTTCTACTATCAAGCGCTCACCCACCTGAAAGCCAACGACTGTCCCAGTAGTAAAGGCTTCTTCAGCAACTGGCAAAACCCGCTCTAGCGGATAAATATCGCGACTCACCAACGCGGTCATGATCTTGGCCGTGGAAGCGGGGTACTTACTTACTTCTGCATTTTTTTGATACAGAATCGAACCCGATGTCCGATCCATGACATAGACTGCCTGCGCCGAGATAGTGCTTATTTGGGCTGCGGCAGAGACATCCCCGGTGAAAAGTGGTACTACAACTTCTGGTACTTTCTGAAGACCACCAAAGGCTGTCATTTCCTCGGATGCCTGCGGAGGAATAACCTGGTCCAAGCTTGTCCGCGGCCAAAAAGCTAACCCAATAGCAACGGAGCTTAGACAAAAGCAAAAAAAAGCCAGATAGTGATCCAGACGCAAGCGGGACATAACAGGTATTGTACGAACAAAACCAGCCAAATTGCTAGACACAGCCAGCGCTGCTTTAGGCAATCTTCAGCCGCAGCTCTTTGAGCTGTTCTGGGCTCACTTCACTTGGTGCATCCATAACCGCGGTTTTGCCAGAGGCGGACATCGGGAAAGCAATCACTTCTCTGAGCGAAGTTTCGTTGGCCAAGATCATAATATGTCGATCCAGTCCCAAAGCGATCCCACCATGAGGAGGAGTCCCTACCTCAAAAGCTTCCAGCATGTGACCGACACTGGCCTCAATCTCCTGATCTGAGTAGCCCATGACTTTGAAAGTGGCCTTGAGTAGCTCGGGACGGTGAGCACGGATACTGCCGCCACCCGCCTCGTAGCCATTGCAGACTAAGTCATACTGAGTGGTGGTGATCTCACCAATCTTCTCACCCTTAAGTAGCCATTCTTCGTGCTCTGGGATGGGTGAACTGAATGGGTTGTGAGTAAAGGTCCAGCCACTCTTGCCATCTTGGACTTCCGCCGCGTCCGCTTTGTCCACCTTCTTGAAGAACGGAAAGTTAATCACCCAAGCAAAAGCGAGCACGCCTTGTTCTTTTTCTTCTGCTGTCCGAAGGTCAAACTTATCCGCCCCAAACTGGGAAATGGCATCTGAGTAAGAGAAGATCGGAAACTCTTCAGCCTTCAGCTTGCCACCTACGGCTTTGACGGCCTGTTTGACCATCGACTCCACAGACTCCATCACGTCTTCGCGATTCACAAAGCTCATTTCCAAATCCAGCTGAGTAAACTCAAAACCTCGGTCTGCGCGCAGATCTTCATCGCGAATACAGCGCGCAAACTGAAAGTACTTTTCCACGCCAGCGGTCATCAATAACTGTTTGTATTGTTGAGGACTCTGAGGCAAAGCAAAAAACTTGCCTGGCTGGAGGCGAGACGGCACGATAAAGTCACGCGCGCCCTCCTTGGTGGACTTGGTCAGCATTGGGGTTTCCACCTCCACGTAGTCCTGGCTGTAGAGCGCATTGCGTAGCTCTTGAAAGTACTTTGAGCGAAGCTTGATGATCTTGTTCATCCGTTCTCGACGCAAATCGAGGTAACGGTAGCGCAAACGAGACTCTTCGTTAATTTCTTTGCCATCTCCCTCAACTTGAATTGGGAGTTCTTTGGCTTTGTTCAACACCGTGTACGACTGGACGTCAACCTCAACTGTGCCAGTTGGAGACGCAGCATTCACCATTCTCTCTGGACGCTGCTTGACCAACGCCACCACCTCGATGACTGACTCGGTCGTCAACTCACCCATTTTCTGGTAGCCCACACACTGGACCACACCCGTCCGATCGCGCAGATCGATAAAAGTGAGTTTGCCGTGATCTCGTTTGGTCTGCACCCAGCCCTGGAGCGTCACTTCTTGGCCCACTTTTTCAAGTACCTCTTGTATCAACGTGCGTTTTTGCATTGCTGCTCCTTATTTCGATTATAGGAGGGCAGCAACAAAAAAAGCCCTCTCAAATAATCAATAGTGATTACTTGAAAAGGCTTTCTCTCGAACGTGTCCGAAAGAAAAGGTGCCAACCTTTTCGATACTTACTTCCGGCGATTACAGTCGCTTGACCGAGCATCACGGCAGGTTGTTAGGCTGTTTTCTTTTTGGCTGACGCATCGAATAGTGTCGAAGCGTAAAACCAAGTAGAGATGCTAAGAAGTATTATAGCACTAGAAATTGTTGGACTGAGCACGGGGAGAACTTGTTAACGTTTCAGATCTTTCAAAAAGTCATCCACAGTCGTAAAAGGCTGACTGAGATTATCTCCGTAAATTTCTGCTTCCACCTGAGTAATTACTTCTTCAAGATGAGAGGTGATTAACTCAAGGTCTGAAGACGTAATTCTTTGTTCAGCTAACTTAAGGTTGGAGTCAATTTTTGGCTTAGTTGATGGGTCCAGATCAGTAGCATATAGGAGGGTTTTGGCAGTTAAAGTTTTCAATTATTAAAGGGCTTAAAAATCAGCAGCCATGTCTTAAAGACAAGTAAACTCAATCATACTTCCTTCTGTCTTATGCGTCACATGTAAGATAAAAGAAAGAAGGAAAATTATCAAGACAACAATAGCGAGTACTAAAGGTTTAGCTTTTTTAAGTTCAGCCAACAAGTCTGTAAAAGCTTTTATTATTTCTTTCGTTTCTACATCCTCTCAATTTAAGCTGAGAAACTTTACATCTTGATGCAGTTAATTACTTTTAATCCCATATTATTAACCATAGCAAGCTAAGTAGTCGTTTGTGTCGGTCCATCAATAAACTGGCCTAAAACAAAAAAGGATACCTCCTGTGATCTACAGGTAAGTGCCCTCGGTTTTCCGTCATGGCTAGATAATCATGTGATGATACATCATTAATAGCACCACGTCAGTACTTCCAATTGAATTCTCGCCTCTCTCTTGCTACAATAAATCCCTAGAGAATAGTGATCATTTTGGCAAAATGGGAGTTCTCCGTAGCTTCAAAGCGGATGCGCCTAGTAGGCACATCAATAAGGGTGGAACCGCGATCTCCCAGGCAATGCCTCAGACCGTCCCTTAAAAGTAGTAGTACTTTTAGGGGATTTTTTATACCCCAGAAAGGTCGATATGTCAGACCGACAGACCGAGGAAACCCCTCGCCGACCCAGCCTAGATGACGTAGCTTCCTTGAGTAAAAGACGTGGTTTTGTCTACCCCACTTCTGAGATTTATGGTGGATTAGCCAATTCGTATGACTACGGTCCACTTGGAGCCGAGCTCCTCCGCAACATCCGAAATCTCTGGTGGCAATTCTTTATTCATCGACGCCGAGACATGGTAGGACTGGACTCCCAGATTTTACTCCACCCCCAAACCTGGGTGGCTTCTGGACACGTCGGTTCTTTTTCCGACCCGCTCGTCGAGGACAGTGTCACTTCCAAGCGATACCGTGCTGATCATATTATCGAGGCATGGCTGGAGCTGCATCCAGAACTTTCTGAGATCTCTGCGGAGAACATGAAGATCGACGAGATGGCCAGGTTCATGAAAGAGCACAAGATTCTCAGTCCAGATAAAAATCCTCTGACTGAGCCTCGCCAATTCAACTTACTCTTCGAAACTGCGATTGGAGCAGTCGCCGGAGAAAAATCGAAGATCTACCTACGCGGAGAAACTGCGCAAGGTATCTTCACTGACTTCAAGCAAGTTCTTGATTCTACTCGAGTGCAACTTCCTTTTGGTATTGGAAATATTGGGAAAAGCTTCCGTAATGAGATCACCACCGGGCAGTTTGTCTTCCGCACCGTGGAGTTTGAACAAGCCGAGATCGAGTACTTCTTTGACCCGAGTAAAACCGAGTGGGAACCACTCTTTAACAGCTGGAAAGACCAGATGTGGGAGTTTGTGACCAAAGTGCTGGGCATCTCTGAAGAAAACCTTCGCTGGCGCCAACACTCCGACAAAGAACGCAGTCACTACAGCAAAGACACCTATGACCTGGATTACCAGTTTTCGTTCGGCTGGAAGGAACTCTGGGGCATCGCCTACCGGGCTGACTACGACTTACAGCAGCACATCCAGCACTCTGGCCAATCCCTCGACTACACCGACCCGATGACCGGCGAAAAAGTCGTTCCACACGTGATCGAGCCAGCTGTGGGTATCAACCGACTCTTCTTGATGATTCTGACCGACGCCTACTACCGAGATGAGGTGAAGAACCGGACCGTCCTCAAGCTCTCTCCTGCGCTCGCCCCCTACAAAGTGGCAGTTTTCCCACTGGTGAAGAATAAGCCAGAACTCACCGCCAAAGCCGAGGAAGTCTTTGCACTGTGCGCCAACCAAGTCCGAACCGCCTGGGATGAGCGAGGCAATATCGGGAAGCGCTACCTGAGCCAAGACGAGGTGGGTACACCTGCCTGCATTACCGTGGATTATCAAACCCTGGAAGATCAAACCGTCACCTGGCGAGATCGAGACACTACAGAGCAAGTTCGAGTAAACATCAACGAGTTGAGTGAAAAATTACGCAGTTTGGGTTAAGAGGCTGAGGTATACCGAGCTTGGGCGAGATCCCAACGTGCTATTTTCAAGACCACCTTCTCACCTTTGAACGAGACACCTTCAGAGAGCAGCCAGTTTTTCTGCGCGTCTGGACCACCAAAAGCGTAGTTGCCACTCAGGGAACCATCCGCAAATACCACTCGATGGCAAGGAGCATTTTCCATGCTGGGATTTTGGTGCAGAATCCAGCCTACCTGACGGGGAGTTTTCAAACCTAAATGCGAGGCAATATCGCCATACGTCGAGACACTGCCAACTGGAATCTGGGACACTAACTGGTATACCTGCTGAGAAACGGCTGATGACATGTGATGAGCTATTTGAGTGAGTTTAACAAAATAGACCCTAAAATGCCAGGATTATTTTGTCATAAACTCCAGTTGACAATGCGTATCTTCTATGTATATAATACAGGCCTGATGTTAAATCATTGTTTCTCGTTAATCTCATTATTACTTCCCTTCTTGTCGAAGGCGGGGTTTTGATGGCGTAGCAATATTTACTTAGTTACACAAATTCAAAACCCCTCCTCACAGAGGGGTTTTTTGTTTACTTATGTTATGAATGATCCTGAAAAAAGAAAGAGAACTGTTCTACCACCAGTTATAATAGCTCAGATGGATAATGACCATATCACAGCTATTGATCAGATTTTAGGAACATCTCAGGTGCTGAGCACCTCATCTGTTACTACTTATCATGAGGCTATCAAACTTCGTAACAGATTGCGAATTGATACGGCAGCAAAGATCCTTCTTGATAATATGGCCTCAACTCCAGAGGTGTCTGTCATAGTTGCTGGTTCAGATGGAAAATTAGAAAAAGGGCCTTTCTTAGATAGAGATTACTCACCTCTTGAGTTAATAATTATTTGCTGTGAAGCACAATTAGGCACTCATCTAAGAGATCAGTTATTGCTTCTAGCAGATCAAGGGATCTTACCAGCTACTGACAATAGAATTGAAGTAAAGGTGCTCGCAGGTTCAGAAAAGATCTCTGGATATGAAGGGAACACCCACCGTGCTTGGCCTGACAGACTCATCAATGTACGAAAAGTTTTTGGTAGAAATGAAGTTTATGATCAAGCAATTAGCCAGGTACAAAGTGAGTGGAAAGAGGAAGGTGATGTACGCAAATCAGTTCGCAACTATTTAAGTCAGTTTATGAAAACCTGTGAGACTGGAGGAAGTCGAGGACGAAAACACTTTGACACCACTACAGGCGAAATTTTCTTTGATCCCCAGAGCTATGTCTTAGGGCTAAAGTACGGGCCAATTAGAGCCTTACAAGTTTTCTCGACTATGCATGAATTAAATAAAGGGATCCAAGGAAAAATAGAAAGTAATACTAGTGACAAGATAGCTATCCTTTTTCCTTGTAACTCTGAAGTAATTGAATCCTACCAAATGGCTTTAAGAATATATCACTGGCAGCAGTACCGAGCCAAATTAGGTGAAAATGCGGAGATAAAGCTACAGCCTTATGAATTAAGAAAAATAGTTGACCCTATTTACAACTTCATTTCAAAGCATCACTCCCCACCACATCCTTGATCACCACTTGGAGCGTCTTCCGACCTTTCCATTCATTGACGCTGATTTTCCCGGCAAGGTCACAAATCATGCCGGGTTGCAGGTCAGCAGCCAGCGCCGCCATTCCCCACCCAACACAGTCCAAAGTTTCAGACCACAGCTCCAAGAATGGGTTATTTGAATCTGGCTCTACAGGTAGCGCAACCCCAAGCTTGAGATGTTTATCACCATTACCCATTGTCTTCACGCCAATGATCTTGACTCCTTTAATTCCCAGGACTGGCTCAGGATTTTGCTGGCCAAACGGGGCAAATGACTTCAGCTGAGTGACTAAATCTAGTGACAATAGATCGGGAGACACAATACACTCTACTTCCAATCCCGGTGCCAAAGCCTCACTAGTAATTTGAGCTTTTGCAAATTCACATAACTTCTCTCTGACCTCTTCAAACTTTTCTGGGAGGAGCGTGAACCCCGCTGCCATCGGGTGACCACCTGCTTCCAGCAGGTCGGCTTTGACGAGGCGAATCAACTCAATAATATTCACTCCGCGGATGGAGCGAGCGGAAGCCTTGGCGACTTTCTCACCAATTGCGATTACGATTGCCGGCTTCGAGTACTCCTCAGTCAGTCGGCCAGCAATCAAACCAATTACTCCTTCATGATACTGTTCTGAGGCAATGATAATGATGTGTTGATCCTCCCAAAGATGCGCTTTAGTGCGTGCGTCATCGAGCATTTCGGTGGTTAACTCCTGGCGAGAAGTGTTGGTGTCGATTAATTCCTTGACCAGTTGGTCAGCGCGTTCCATATTCTTAGTACAGATCAAGCGCAACGCATCCAGTCCATGCTTAAGCCTGCCCATAGCATTAATTCGGGGTGCAATCACGTAGTTGACACTCTGCACGTCTAATTTTCGCGGATCTATTGCTGCTTTCGCAATTAGCAGTTGAAGTCCTACTCTGCTAGATTTGGCAATTGCCGGTATGCCAAAACGAACAAATGACCTATTTACTCCCAAGAGCGGCATTTGATCGGCAATCGTAGCAATTGCCGTCAGATCCAATGAGCGAGCAGCTGCTTTCGGGCTGAGTTGCCGGGCTAAGAACCAAGCCACGGTGGAACCACAGAGCTGAGTGGTATGAATGCAGGCAGTTGCTGGTGGATAAACGGCTTGCTGATCTGCGCCAACTTCTGGCTGGTGGTGATCCGTCAAAATCGCGTCAATCCCCTCGGCTTTCAAACGCTCAAAAGCTGCATGAGCCACAATTCCGTTATCAACTGTGATCAACAGATCGGGTTTTTTCTCAGCTAAAACTGCATCTATCGATCGATCCGACAACCCATAGCCATGCTTTTCTCGGTGCGGAATAAACGGCCGAGCCACTATTCCAAACTCCCGTAAGCCTTCCCACAGTATGGCAGTGGCGCAGATGCCATCAGCATCGTAGTCACCAAAAATCAAGACATCCTCACCCCGTTCCTTGGCCAAAGTAATCCGGGCAACGGCTTTTTCCATCTCTAATTTTTGGATACCAACATCTTCGAGCGTTAATTTTTCAGGAGCAAGTGGCGTAAAAAAAAGTCGCCTATTCGTAATTTGACGATTGGCCAACAAGATCTCTGACAGCTCTGTAAAGTTGGTTGCAATAGTATTTGTACGGAGTTCCCAGTTCATACGGCATTCTCAAGTCAGGTAAGTTTTGATACACTCTCACATCAGATGACTATTTTACTTCCCCTTGAACCTTTATTTATACTCTACACCTTACGCCAGAGTGGCTACGAAGCCTACGTGGTCGGGGGAGCTGTTCGTGATCTACTGATTCAAGCAAAGGATAACGCTAGTCTGGAAGAAGTACCAGTCACTGATTTTGACTTTACTACCAATGCAACTCCAGAACAAGTCCAAGCTGTCTTCCCTGACAGCTTTTATGAGAATCAGTTTGGGACAGTCAGCGTCACGAAGGAACACTTGTGGGAAATGGCGGGTTTTGATCATGAGGTGCTTAAGAAGATTTCCCCTGAAAAGAGCAAAGACCTGCGCCCCAAACTGATCAACTTACGAGAGGCCACCAAAATCCACGTTTCACTACAAACAGCCTCTAGTGATGAACATGTTGTCCATCACTTTCGGAATTACGAAATCACTACCTATCGGGCTGACGGCAAGTACCAAGACCATCGTCGTCCCGAGGCGGTAACTTGGGGAAGGAGTCTGCAAGATGACCTGAGCCGCCGCGACTTTACGATCAATGCGATGGCGATTGAAGTGAGTAAAAATTTTCTACACCAACTCTTCAGTCCAGATGCCCTAAAAAAACTAACTGTAAACCCACTCCAGCTGATGAGCGTCTCACCAGATAACTATTCGATCATTGATCCTTTTGATGGTCTGGCAGATCTAGCGAATAAAATCATCAAACCGGTGGGCGAGCCAACTCAGCGCTTTCAAGAGGATGCACTCAGAATGCTGCGCGCGATTCGCTTTTCGGTCCAACTCAACATGGAGATGACTGAGGAGACATTCGCCGCAATTTCGGACCTCCGCCAAGATATCCAACACGTCAGCTGGGAGCGAATTCGAGATGAGTTCTTGAAGATGCTGACCAGCAATTATCCAGCTGAATCCGTCGAGCTGCTCGATGCCACCGGACTACTGGAGTTTCTCCTACCAGAACTCCTAGAAGGTAAAGGCGTGGAACAAGGCGGACATCACACGACTGACGTTTGGACACATAGTCTTGATGCAGTGAGCAACTGTCCATCACCAGATCCAGTAGTTCGATTTGCCACACTTTTACACGACGTCGCCAAACCCCGAACTTTTAAGATCCTGAATGGCCAACCCACTTTTTATAACCACGAAATCATTGGGGCTCGCGTCGCCAAACAAATTGCTCAGCGATTTCGGCTTTCTCACCATGACATAGATCGGATGTTTATCTTGGTTCGCTATCATATGTTTTATTATCAGCCTGAAAATACTGACGCTTCAATTCGGCGCTTTATGCGTAAGGTAGACCTGGAGAACATTGATGATATTTTAGATTTACGAGAAGCTGATCGCTTAGGGAGTGGGGCGCGGAAAACCAGCTGGCGGTTGGAAGAAATGAAGCAGCGAATGATTGAGCAACTACACCAACCTTTTGATGTGACTGACATGGAGATAGACGGTACCCAGTTGATGGAAGAGCTGAAGCTTCCTCCTGGCCGTGTGATTGGCCAACTGCTCCATCATCTTTTTGAACTTGTCATGGAGAATCCGGAATTGAATACGAAGGAACAGCTTTTAGATAAAGCGCAGAAGGCGTTGTCTCAGTTGGAAGAAGGAAACTCTTAGGGAACATAGCATCTGTATCACCGCTTCCGATTGCGCCACCACTGAGCGAGGTCATCCCACACCGTAAGCAGAGGGACGGCGGTAAACGTAGAGGAATAGGTCCCCGTCACCGCTCCAATTAGCAAAGCCAACGCAAACCAGCGAATCGTTTCTCCACCCAACAGAACCAGCGAGAGCAACATAATAATGATGGTCATCGAGTTATTCATGGAACGACCCAACGTTTCTAAGACTGCCGTATTGGCTACTTCCTTGAAAGAAAATCGTGCATTTCGACGTAAGGTCTCACGGATTCTGTCAAACACCACAATCGTGTCGTGAACTGAGAAAGAGAGCGTGGTTAAGAGGGCCGTCACAAATAAGACGTCTACCTCTATATTAAAAAACTTGCCCAATAGACTAAATGCCCCAAGTAAAATAAACGTGTCATGAAACATAGCCAAAATAGCACAGACTCCATACTTAAAGCTACGGAACTGGCGAGCAACATAAAAGGTAATTCCAACTGAGGCCAAGATAATTGCAAACACGGTTTTTTGCAGTAACTCACGACCCAGAGTTGGTCCGACTGTTTCAAAGCGAACTTCATTGAGTGGACCCAGTGTCGTACTGAGTTTATTTTCTAGTTCTAGCTTTTGATCATTGGAAATACTCACTCCTCTGATAATGAACTGCCCTGCCCCAGAATTCTGAACAGAGGAAACTTGATAGATTTCTCCAGCTGCTTCTTGGACCTGCTCTCTAGATGGGGTTTCTGCCTGCTCAGTCCGCAGCTCCAGTAAGGATCCACCGGTGAAATCAATCGCGGGTCGCAGCCCAAATAAGACCAACGATATAATCCCAGGAATCAAAAAGCAGAGTGAAAATAAAAAATAAAAATTTCGAAAGCGCATGAAGTTAAAGGATGTTGACATAGCTATGCTTTGCTTGGTTTTTCGGGTGAAATTTCTTTGAGGAATAAACGCATCAGGGTCCGAGTCACCACCAGGCCGGTAAAGAGACTAATCACGACTCCAATTAAGAGTGTGACGCCAAACCCCTTCACCAAACCACTCCGATTCAAGAAGCTCAGATCCAGTGGATTAATTAAGATCAGGGCAGTGAAAATAGTCACTACGTTGGCATCCTTAATACTGTCCCACGCCCGCCCAAAACCCAGCTCCATTGCCTGATTAAATGGTTTTCCTAGCCGCAGCTCTTCCTTTAATCGTTCAAAGATCAAGATATTTGAGTCTACCGCCATACCAATACTCAGGAGTAATCCAGCAATTCCTGGCAAAGTCACAGTAATGCCCAGGAGTTTATAAACGGCAATCGTAAACACTGCATAAACTACAAGCGAAATGCTCGACAGCACCCCTTTCCAGCCATAGTAGAGCATCATAAAAAGAATCACCAAACTCAGTCCAATCACTCCTGCCCGAATACTATCTTGGACGGCTTTTTGACCCAAACTTGCACCAATCGTCCGTTGCTCAATAATCTCAATTGGCACAGGCAAAGCGCCAGCATTGAGCTGAATATTGAGTTGCTTGGCTTGCTCAATCGTGAAGTCGCCCGAGATGATTGCTTGACCAGTCAGGATAGGAGTACTAATCCGAGGTAAGGAAACTGGGAACTCATCTAGAAAAATAGCTAAAATGCGACCGGTATTGGCCTGGGTGACAGCGGCAAATTTCTCAACTCCCTCACTATTAAATTCCAGAGAAACAACTGGCTCACCAGTCTGAGGGTCAAACTGGACGGCAGAGCGCTTCAGCTCTTTGCCCGTCAAGCCAGTCCGCTGAAAACTATTAAAGTAGGCAAATGCAGATGCAGTAGCGTCAGCTGAGGGTGTGGCATTTTCCAAGCGAAAGTCTAACTGGGCTGTTGTACCAATTAACTGCAGTGCCTCATCAGGATTAGTGACACCAGCCAGCTCCACGATAATTCGATACTCATCGCCCACCTGAGATGTCTGCACTACCGGTTCGGAGACGCCGTACAGGTCAACTCGCCGTTGAATCACCTCTTTAGCTGCGTCTAGGGCCGTAGTCCGGTCTTCTACAGGCACGTTCCCCATTTGCGCGCGCAGCACTAGCTGCATGCCGCCCAGAATATCCAAGCCCTGCTTGAGCTCAAAGTCACGTTGAAAAGGTCGACCAAATAAATTCAGATTCAGAACAGGACGCTTGAGCATAAAATCTACCTGTCGACCAGCCAACGCAAACTGAACAGGCAACTCCCGCGGCATCGCAATAATCAGCGAAAGACTAAAAAAGAAAACAATTAAAAAAAACACCCGGAGTGTCTTAAACATAGTACTTTAGACTTTTAGGCTAAACCCACAGGCTTGCGCGCCACTAATTCTTCTTCATTTCCGACAATCATAATTCTGGTTCCGTATAGCACTTCCATCAAAAAAGGATCACGACGTTGCTTGCGAAAGTCAAACTCATCTTCAGCCAAAACTGTATAACTGATTTCGCGGCCAATTCTTTGCTCCTCTTCCTTCATGATCGCTTCAAGCTCAGCTAGGACGACATCTCCCACAATCAGCACATCTACTTCGCTGCCGCGGCTCAAGTCAGTCCGGACAAACTTACCAGAAAACATAATGAACTTGACGTTCCCGAGTTTTTTACGTAACTTGGCTAACTTTAAGCCCAGGCCATTACTTTTAGTGACCATGCGGAGTAACTCTGAGTAAAAGGTGTAATGTTTATTGAGGTAGTAGTAAAGACGATTGCCACGCTCTTCACTTTTTAGCATCCCAGCTTCCAACATCCGGTCAAGCTCTCGCCGTACAGCATTGATTTCTTCTTTAATTTGACGAGTAATCTCTCGAACAAAGAACATCTCATCTGGCTGCCCAAAGAAAAGCTCTATAATCTGAACTCTCACCCTGGAGATCATGAAGTCTTGAAGTTGATCCATATTGTAATTCCCACGACTGACAGACCATTCTACTCGGGGATGAGCAAAGAATCAACGACAATTCAAGCTTAATCGGTTTAATAGGCAACTACAGTTTTTTTAGAGACTACTGAGATCCAGGTTAAACCTCTGACAAACTCCACTGCTTGTCCTTTAGCATTTGTGAAAGTAAGTTGAGCTTCACGGGTTTTTTTGTTCCACTTTGCCTTGATTACTTCACCATTCTGGAAGATTAAGGCATCTCCCGTTCCAGTGGTTTGATACAACATATGCTTGTGGTCGTTAATCGGTCCCTTTTCATCGGTCAATAAGACGACGGCATTCTTAGCCATGATCTGTTGACCGTTATTCAAGTCTAGATGGGCTTCGCCTGCCATCACACGTTTATACGAGTTGCTTGCAGCGTCATACTCCCACTTTACTCCGTACTGGGCAAAGCCGTCCCAAAAATCAAATGATATTTGACTGGTAGTTCCAGATTGTTTGCCATCTTGGAAGCTCCAAGGTATAAAACCTTCTTTCCAATCTTGAGCCGGAACTACTTTCCTACTCACTCTTCGCTCAGGAGTCAAGTTGGTCCACTTTCGTTTGACCCCCACTGCCCACAGCTTCTCAGTCGTCGTGACCATAGTGTGTTCAGTTGCCACGTCTTTGCCTTCGATACGATTGTAGTCACGAACAAAAGTAGGATAACCAATAGAAAATTGATTTAAGTCATTCTGGCCGACCCAACCATAGTCAGATATTTGTCCCAGGGCATCCGAAGGGCCTGCCACATTCGCACCGCCCACGTGTACATAGAGTGGTAAGTTGAAGCCTGAAGCCCAGTCAATAAAGTAGGTCCGCGCTGAACGTACTGGCGCTAAGGTCACCTCTCGGAGTTGCGCATCACAGTAAAACATGGCCATCATTCGGGTCACACCACCCTCAGCCATGGCTTCAAACACCACATCTGCCTGTGAAAAACCAGATTGAGGGCGAGCTTCAGGATGGTTCTCAATCATGACTGCCAATGGTCGGCGTTTTTCCCAGGCTTCCCTCTCAGTTTGAGTGTACAGCTTGCCATTCAAAGGACAGACCTGATCTCTAGAGTCTTTAGGATTCAGAGTTAATAAATTGTTTTCATTTGCTGCTTCGTCTGCTGCAGTGTCAGCATTGGAATCTTTGCCTACCAGCTGCTGTTCAGCACTTTCTCCATGCATCAAAGAGAAACCTGCAAATGAGACTGATGTCGAGACGACGTAAAGAAGAAGTAAAAGAAGTAAGCGTTTCTTTGCCATATATGCTTTCTAACTGTGTAGTTGTATCACGACGGCTGAGCCTCTGCCAGCCGATGCTTTTACGAAACTGTACCCTAGGTAAGATATTGCCACACGCCTATTAGAATACCAAAAATAAAGAGGGTTGTAATAACTGTTCTTAGTAAATCTTTATAGATAAGGCGATGATCATATCGGAAGATGCTTCTAGTTGGAGCAACAGGCAACGAGGTGAGAGTCGTAGGGGATGTAGCTGCTGTTTTTTTCCCTTGAAAGGTATATGAAACACCCACCTGCTGACTAGGCGCTAGACCAGCTCTCTTTTGGGTGGCTTCAATCTTTTGTTGGCGAGTGCGTTTTTGCTTTTGGGTAGACATAGCTGCAGTTATTTAAAAGCTAGCTCAATAACATCTTTTGCTAGCACCATAATCATTAAGCCCAATAGGAAAACAATTCCCCCGTAGTTTAAGTAACCCTCAACTTTATTTATCCGCTTCTTGCCTACTAAAGACTCTAAGAGAATTAAGACCGCTCTGCCTCCATCTAAAGCTGGGATAGGCAAGACATTAAAAATAGCCAAGTTGATGGAAATAATGCCAGCGAAGTTTAGCAGCACCCAAGGTCCTTGAGAAAAAATTCCTGCTTTTCTGCCCTCTACGAAGATCTTGACCGGACTGCCTACCTCTTGGGGGACTTGACCTTTAATGAGTGTCTGACCAATCCCTCCTAAGCTTTCTAGGATAAGTTTACTCAGGAAGAAGGCTTGTTTCAATCCGAACCAAGCCCCTCTGAATGGCATCTCATACCAAGGGAAAAATCTTTGCACAACCACTGGCTCAAAACGGATGCCAATTTCCCCTCTTGGTATGTCCCCTTCAGCTTGCGTAGTTTTAGGACGAACAGTCAGAGGAAATTCTTGTGCCGTTTCTTGACAAGCGTCAGCTACACAAGCTCCGGTGGTAATTACAGTGATTTGCTCTCCTGGGCGACTAGAAATGGCTTCAACTACTTCATCAATTGTCTTCGTGGCAAGTACTTGATCCTTCACCTTGACTGCAATCACGTCAACATTAGCTGGAATCCCAGCAACTGCAGCTGGTAAGCCTTCTGTCACTGCTCCAATTCGTGGATTTGAGGCCAGCTCAGGAATACCAGTAAAAGAAAAAAAGAGCGAAAATGCTAGCACCCCAAAAGCAAAGTTAATCAAAGCGCCGGCTAAGATAATGATCAACCTTGCTCGCTTTGATTTAGAGTAAAAGGGACCTTCTTTTGACTTGGATGCTGATTCATCAAGTTCCTCTTCCTCAGTCGAAGCAGGACCCTCTTCGCCCTCCATCTTCACAAAGCCACCAAAAGGAATCCAGTTCAGTGTAAACAAGGTCTTCCCGCGCGTAAATAACTTGAGCGCCCGAGGTGGGTACCCTACACCAAACTCTTGAACCCGAACTTTAAAAAAGCGAGCAGTTAAGTAATGCCCTAGCTCATGAATCACCACTAAAAACGACAGCACTAGCATAAAAATAATAATTTGAGCAAAAATCATACAGATCCATTCCTGAACAATCACACAGTCATTAAATCCTTTGCTTTATCAGCTGCTAAGCGATCAATTTTATCCATGGATTCTTTGACTTTTTTCTCGAGAGTCTGCAAATCAGCCTCGATCATATCCTCGCTTACCCCGTCACTTTCACGCAAGCCATCGATTTCTTTTTTGATCTCGCCCCGCACGCTTCTCATCATAACTCGTCCTGCCTCAATCTTTTGGTGAAGTAACTTGACCATCTCTTTACGTCGTTCTTCGGTTAAAGGAGGTACGGCAATTCGCAAAATTTGACCTTCCACAACTGCTTGGAGGTTTAAACCAGAAGACGCAATCGCCTTTTCAATGCTGCCCAGGACGGACTTGTCCCAAGGAGCAATAACTATGAGGGTGGGGTCAGGCACCGAAATATTGGCTAGTTCATTCACCTTCATCCGAGTTCCATATGCTTCCACAGACACGATGTCTAGCATTTGAACAGCTGCCCTTCCAGTTCGCAGCAGGGAGATGTCCCCTAAAATGTGATCGATTGTTTTATTTGCCTTTAATGTGAAGCTTGCAAAGTCGTACGCCATACTTTCTCCTTTATCAGATCTTTATTCTACACCATGCTAGAATCCCTTTATGCTGCCACGAACTTTTCTGAGTACCTTTTATCAAATGGTTTCTTATCCCAAGTACTATCGTCAGATCTTGGAGAAGCCATTCTCGTTCAGTATTACATTCCTTCTTACTAGTTATTTCCTGTTTACGATTTTCGCAACAGTACTATTTGTACTCTTTGATTTACCCAGGATAAGATCTATTGTCACTCAAGCTGAGTCAGAACTACAGACTCACTTTCCTACAGACTTGGAAATACATTGGGATGGTCAAAATTTGAGGAGCAATAACCCTCAAACCCTTGCGATTGAGTTCCCTTCACAGCTACCAAAAGATTCTTTCCCCAGCTCTAAGCTTGCTTTATTGAACACCCAAGTAAATGAAACCAAGCAGGTAGCTGACAAAGCAGAAGCCAGCAGTTTATTATTTATTTCTAGTAATACTCTCTATGTCAGTAACTCGAACTCTGGCTGGTCTGAGTTACCACTTGATCAGGTCATACCCAACCAACCATTTACACTGAATCGTCAAACCTTGCCCTCAACTATTGCCTACTGGAAAGAAGTAAGTAATAACCTATTACAAATAGCACCCTTCGCTTATCCTGTGGGTTTTTTTCTCCTCACCGTCCCATTGAGACTGGTTGGACTTTTTGTAGAAGCAATGGTGATCTTTCTGTTACTTAGACTGATAAACAGCCAACTTTCACTAGGAAAAATCTTTCAACTCCTCCTTCATATTGGAGTAATCGCTGAGCTGGTGCAGTTAGTTACTGCTTCACTGACTCAAACCTCACTTCCCATGTACTCACTCACTTTATGGGGGTATTTTTTAGTGATTCTTCCGTCACTCAGGGAGCTAAAAGTACTGAAAAGAAGCCCACAGTAGAACAATGCAGGAAACTGATAAACACATCTGAATTACCTGCATTAGAATGGCGGCATCGTTTGCTTTGAGCCACTTGATCGAACGAAATAGTGGAGCCACGTATTCTGAGTGAGTAGCTTGCTGATTCAACCAATAAATAACTTCAAATCCTGAGCGCACTGCAAAAAAGAGTAGGAAAAATCGAAGGATATTAAGCGGAGGAGAAAAGAAGAAAAAGAGCGAAGCTACTGCCCAAAATGGAGCTAGTACAAGTCCATCCCCCCAAATAAATATTCCTAACGGAAAAAGCTGTGGCGTATCGCTATAAAACTGCCCCTTTTTCGAGCGGGTTCGACTCGTCCAAAAAACCCAGATACAGAACAAGAAAAGAGCAACTGCAAAAAGGTGTGTCGCCATATTTTTTTTACCTGGGAGGCGCATCCAGATAAATAGAGAAACTAACAGGTGGGAAAGGCAAATCTACCTTGACAGGATCAGCGGCTTTTAGGTCAGCTTCAACCTCTGAGAGCCTTCGAGTAAGTTCAGTGCTCTCATTCTCCACAGCCTGCTGAGTAATCGGCTCCACTGAAACAGGAGTGTTTTGCCGTTTAGGAGAAAATACCACAACTGCAACCAGCAGGATCACCACCAAGCCTATTACACCACCACCGACCAGCAGCAGAGGAGAGAACTTTTTTTTCTGGACTGGCTCTACAGGTGCTGTTGACGAAGAGGTGATGAATGGTGGATTCTCAAAAAGTGGTTCTTCAGAACTAAAACGGGTTTGGTTTGTTAACTCTTCTATTGTATCGCGAGAGTCAATGTCAGCTTTGGAGGTACTTGATCTAAACATAGTAAATTACTTTAGAACTTCTTTTAAGTAGACTAGGGTTTGGGATATATTCCCATAAATCTGATTTAGACCGGCTGAGCCCGGATTCTGCCCCCCCCGATATCCTTCACGAATCACCTGCAGCTGTGAGTTAGTTAGTTGGACCAAAGCGTTTATTTCCTCCATTGCTCTTCTTTTTTCACCCAGCTTGAGTGCATTTGGTTCCTGCTCAATTGCTTCCTCTACTTCCTTGTGAATTGTTGCAGTTTTATCGTAAACACTTTGAATATGTCCATATTGAATCAATGCAGCTAAGTTACTGGAAAAGCTTTGAATACTTGAGGCAAAGGTACTAAACTCCAAAGTTACCTCCGACAACTCTCGTCGATCATCAGCAGTTTCTAAAGTACGTTGGTTTTTTTTCAGCGCCTCCAAGTACGCATCTAGCAGCTTGATATAGTTGTCCTTGGTTTGCAGATCAATACCAGGGGTTTTCTGTACGTTTAGCTTGAGAAACAAAAGATGTGTTTCAAGTACTTCGTTCCGAGAAAGTAACACTATCTTGGTTTTTCTGACTGCTTCTTCCAGTGCAGCAAGCGTATTCAGCTGGGCATATTGTTGCTTCGCGAGGTTAAAGTTTCTTTCGTCTTCCCGATACGCGGTGAGCTGAACTCGGTATTTTTCTCGTAGCTGCTGAATCTGGGTATCAGTTTCACTAAGGAGCGGCTTGGGCGAACCAATAGATGGGGTAGCAATCTGAGCAAAAACCACCCACGGAATAGCCAACGTAAGAGCAAACACAGAAAAGAGCACTAGCAATGCAGGCAGTAATCGCATAAAAATAAGTATACCAGCTCTCTCAAGTTGATTGTTTGGCCAACTCTCTTTCCCGAGCAAACAGAATTGCCTCATGCAGAGATTCAAACGTTCCGGTATCCATCCAACGGCCATTCACTTGAGCAACATCAAGTTTTTCCTCTTTAAGATACAGATTATTTAGGTCAGTTATCTCAATTTCACCACGTGGAGAGGGGGCAAGTGAAGCCGCCTTTTGCACAACCGTATTGTCATAAATATAGAGGCCAGTAACGGCGAAGTTAGACTTTGGACTAGTAGGTTTTTCTTCAATGCTGATGGCTTTATTCTGACTGTCAAACTCCACTACACCAAATCGCTCAGGATCTGAGACCTGCTTTGCGAAGACTCGCGCCCCAGACTGAAAAGATGAGATTGCTTCAGTGAAGTTATCTTCAAAAAGATTATCACCCAGAATTAATGTCACATTATCACCACCAATAAAATTCTTACCAATCAGAAATGCTTGCGCCAGCCCCTCAGGTTTATCCTGGATTTCATACGTAAACTTACAACCCAGTTCATTACCACTGCCCATAAGTTTGAGAAAATCGCCAGCATGATCTGGTGCCACAATGACAAGGATATCCTTCACCCCTGCTGTTAACAGCGTCTCTAATGGGTAAAAAATCATCGGTTTGTTATAAATAGGTAGAAGTTGCTTGCTAGTGACCTTCGTCAACGGACGCAATCGTGTCCCTGAACCGCCAGCGAGAATAATTCCTTTCATAACTGCTCCTTATGCTAAAGTTTAGAAACTATAAAGTAATAAAAAAAAGTAAAGTTCCGGCTAAGATTGAGGCTGCGGCATATTCAAAGGCCACCCGCCTCGTCAAAGTATCTGTTTTAATGTGAGTGATTGTACCCCAAAAAAAATAAAAACAGACAACTACTCCAATACTTATTCTTTGAAGAAGTCTGTTCGGCCAGAAACCCATGAAAGCAAAAACAAATACCAATAATGCCCCCGCAAGTACAATGTAGGCCAGCTTATGTTTAAAGAGTTCCATTTTCATATTTATCCGATGATACCTGCTTTAAAGAACAAAAGTAAAAAAGTGACAATACCAAAGAATAAAAGATGGGCAAAGTTCTTTCCTACTAACCTGACTGTGTTTCGATGTGACATGATCACTGTGTCATAAATAAGGGTACCCATCACTAGGAAAATAATAGCTAAGAAAAATGCCTTCATTAGTTGAAGGGGTGAGAATAATGCCGGAGTTTGTAGATTAGAAATGAGGAACGATTCTCCACCTAGAACGTCTGCATTACCGACCAGGTCAGATGGCACTACAGGCTCTAACTGAACAAAATCCAGTGTTTCAGGCTCAGGATTACTTGTAGCTAGTTTTTCAGCAACTACTTTTAGTTCCTGAGGGGGGGCAGCTTTTGTTATCTGTGCTGGAGCTTGCGGAGCAGAACCAAACAGTTGAACCACCAAGGTAGTTTCGGTCCCTAATAAAGTGCCATCTACTACTGCAATGCCGATCTCTTTATACTTGGGACTCACAATATTTGCTTTGTGGGTGGGCGAGTTCATCCAAGCCTGCATCATGTCACCTGAAGTACCAAAGTCTCGAGCTAAGTTCTCACCTGCCACACTATATTTGTATCCCACTTGTTTAAAGAACTTCCAAGGTTGTGTACCATCTGGACTCGTATGTGCCCAGTACTGTTGCTCCAACATATGCTGAGCTTTGGCTATGGCAGCCTCATTAAGCCGAGTATTTATAGTCAAAGTTTGCAGACCCTGCTTTTCTCTCTCTTGGTTCGTTTGGGCAAGCACGTCACCAGCCGTAATCGAAGATGCAAAACCAAGCACATTTCCTGTACGGCCCACAAAGCTGGGCAAATGGACTAACGATAAAGAAAAAACCACAATTAAAATCGAAAAAGCTATATACGCCTCAGGGTGCAAAACCTTCGGACGATGATTATTCGAACGCTGAGGGTGAAAGAGATGGCAGAGAGTAGACAACATCTTCATGAGCAGTAAAAGAACTTCAAGTAATAATTGACCTTAACATTATGCGCAGTCAAAAAAAGGTTTACAAGTGGTTTATATGAAATGATATTGATATATCTGTTAAAATACAGTTCATGAAAAGGATTCAGCCCAAAAAGAAAGTTATTCTGACCAAGAAGGTTAGAAGCATCAAAAAACAATCTTCAAGCCTGAAAGGAAAGCTACAGGGGGTTTTTCAGGCCTGGCGCGCGAGAATCGCTTTAGGTTTCATCTGTATTTGTATCTTGAGTATTAATACACTGACATTTCTAATTCTCTATCAAAAACATCAATCAAGTTCTCTCTCTTTTGAGACCACATATATTCAAGAGGAGTTGAGCGTTGAGAAAACAGTGGTCAGTGAACCAATCCGGATTCAAGTTGAAGCTCAACAAATAGACCTGCCTATTCAAGAAACACAAATTAAAAATGGCATTTGGGAGACTCCAAAAAGAAGCCTGGGACACCTAGGTGTATCCGCCAAACCAGGTGAAAATGGCAATGTCGTTATTTATGGACATAATACAGGTGGACTCTTTGGACGACTACCGCAGGTTAAAGTGAATGACAAGATAGCTTTGGAGAATAAAGACGGTCAAAAATATGAGTACATTGTCACCAAAACAGAGATTGCGAGACCTCACCAAGTTGAAGCAGTCCTTCCAACTGAAAAAGAAGTCTTAACCCTTTATACTTGCACAGGCTTCTTAGATTCTCAACGATTTATCGTTCGCGCTATTCCCAGTAAGGAGATTGAGGCGAGCCTCTAAAAGCAGTATAATACTCAGGTTGATGCCTGAAGTTAGAAGTTTGGCTAATTTAGATCGGCCCCATCGTCCAGAGGCCTAGGACGCCAGGTTCTCATCCTGGTAACTCCGGTTCGAATCCGGATGGGGTCACA
>CAZMXT010000002.1:0-154922 GCA_964570365.1 uncultured Pseudomonadales bacterium
AGCTCAGGAACTTAGTAAAAAATTCACAACTGAAAGTTCTCTAAACGCTTGCAGTTTGCCATTTCTCACCTTATTATTTACTTTAATGCTATTACCTCATTTATAGGAAATCTATGAAAGCTCTCACATTTTTGAAAGTCTGGTTTATTACGTATATTTTCTTCTTTGTGCTTGATATGTTGACTCATATTGTGTTACTCGGACCAATTTTTGCCTCTCAGCTGGCAGGTATTACTTCTGAACAGGTCAACATGCCAGTGGTCATGTCCCAAACAATTATTATTTCCATCGCGACTGTGTTTCTAGTCTGGAAAACCCTTGATCGCTCAAAATCACTTGCGCAAACTGCAGTAGTCGGTGCCGTGATTGGCTTACTGATCTATGGCATTCACGAGATGACTAGCTATGCCTCAATTCCCAACTGGCCACTTTATATCACTATTCTGCATACTGTAGTTGGTGTCATCCAAATGGCAGTGGTGGCAGTCATCGCTGAGCTAGTGATTAAAAAATTTGGACCGACTAGTGAGTAAATTTTCTATTATAGTAAATGTATTTTCTTCGCATATAATTCGGGTATGAGTACTCGTGAATCAACACCCAATCCTACTCATCACGTTGGCTCTGTTACAGATATTGGCCATGGCAACCCATCTACCTTAGAAGCCCATCGCCGGTTAGCAACTGAGGCTGGAATAGTTCTTCATACACTCCCACTGCGTGGGGTAGCGGCTCCGGGAAAGTTGGCTCACGTGGCAATGACCCAGTTTGGTCGGGTAAGCTCGAAATATACGGAACACTCTGAAGGAATTAGAGCTAGCCTTCCAGCTCGCATTTTTGGTCAGCTCTTATTTCTGGAGTTTGCTGCGCGAGTCCTAGCATCTTCAAAAATAACTAGAAACGAAAAGAAGATTCACTGGTTGGTTGTTCAAGAACATGTGTTACAAGGTAGCTGGTCAACAGCTCTGGATTTCTTAGGCATAGATAAGATCACGGTTAGCGTGCCTGATGTCCTTCCCAAACAAAGTGCAGAAGATGCAGTGAGGAGTCACTCTGGTCGGGCTAGCTTTAGCGTCTGGAACACTTTTGCGCAAGAGCATTTAGCAACACGCTTTCTCCCGTCAACTCTAAATCAACCGCCATTGTTAGCCGGATATTATCCAGAAACTTCCCAATTTATGAGAGAAGGTAAGAGAATCGTGGTGAAGTCTTCGGGAAGTGGGATGAAAAAAACTTGGATAAAAGCTTTAAATGAAGAGCTCAGAAAGATCAGTCCTCAGACTTGCATTCATCTTCCTGCTGGAAAATCTCTAGATGATTATCAAAATTTCATGAATGATTTAGGAGGAAAGACAAAATTAGTTATTGCACATCCTAGTGAGATAACCCAGATTGTGGCTTCAATGAGGGCGAGTGGTGTGGAAGTCACACTTCTAGCATTACCTCCACGGGGAACTCATGAAGAAATTAACTTAGAACACGCCATGCAAATGGGAATAGTAGCAGCTTTGATTGATTTTGAAGATGGATCAAATACCAGCAACCCTAAGTTTTCAAAGCTAGCGAGAATACGGCCTTGTGAAATAGCTGACCTACTTGGGACCCCCTCTGCCCTCTCAGATGTCCATCCGTTTTTAGGCACTGAGCCACTCATCCTTTAATGTTTCTTATGGATGTCAGGGGTCACTACTGCCAGCGCGGCTCCTAAAACAGGACCAAGCGCATAGAGCAGAACTAGACTTAAGTTGTTGAAAAGATTACTGGGATTGAACAATAACGGTGCTAATCCCACCACCGGGTTAAATGCTCCTCCAGAAATCGGTCCTGCCACTGAAGCCCCCACGAACACTGCTGCCCCAATTGCAACTCCAAAATAATGATTACCTTTCACTCTGGGATCAACCGCCACCATCATAATGACTCTCATTAACAAAAAGGTGAATAAAACTTCCACAAAGAAAGCGAGCAGGAATGGCGTGTGTGCGGTAGGTTGCACAATAAAGTACGTACCTCGGATGAAAAAGTACACTGCAACTGCTGCTAATCCTCCCAGCAGTTGTGCTCCGATATACTTCAGAGCTTCTTCACTTGAAATTTTCTTCAATATATACAAAGCAATTGTTACGGCTGGATTAAAGTGAGCTCCAGAAATATGCCCACCTGCATACACCAGAATCATTAGCACTGCGCCAATGACTGCTGGACTGCCAGTCAAACTAATCACTACTAAAAGGAAAAAAGTACCGAAGAATTCTGTAATCAGTTTTGGATTCATACTGCTGTATATTGAATCACCAACGTACAATAAAGTCATTAGGATGAAAATTACTTTAGTCTGTGTAACATCGCTCGATGGTAAAACCACTCGCTGGCACCAATCTGGAATTTATCAATGGACTTCCTCTGAAGATCAAAAGTATTTCTTTTCACTGATTAAAAAGAACTTAATCAGCGAGGCACAATCTTAGTTAAGTATGAAATTGTGCTAATGACGCTATCAGAATCAGCTTCCCTGCATTGATGGCTGGTCCCTCACTTGGGAAATGGAAGTGATAAATTCCTGGGGCACTGTTCACTTCTAAGATGAACGCTTCTCCTTTTTCTGCAACTAAGAAATCCACTGCCGCTAACTGTAAACCCATCACCGCAGCAGTCTTAATTGCTACAGCTACTGTCTCTTTATTCCAATCAGCTTTGGCAAAAGAAATTCTTTTTACATCTTCTGTTGTATTTATTGGCGTGTCGTAGACTCTTTGGTGAACTGCTAATACTTCGCCATTAAGAATTAAGTACCGATATTCTTTACCCAAAATATACTTTTCTAAAATAGAATTCTCAATGGAAAGACCCTCTAGTTCTTCCACTAAGTTGATCAGGTGAACACCCTCTGATCGTCTTCCTTGAGTAGGCTTTAGGACAATTTTTTGATGTTCTTCCAGAAATCTTTTTGCTTCTACTAAGCTTTTTGGTAAACAATAATCAATGTTTTTTAAGTTATGTCGTCCGAGAATGACTCGTGTTGCATGTTTGTTTTTAGCCAGGTAAATAGACAAATGTGAGTTCAAGATACTGGTATTGTAAAAACAATATTTTTCTTGACTATCTTGCTGAAAAGAAAACAGTCCGTAATCGGTTAACCACTCAGGGTGAAGCTGTAACTTTTCTGCTTCCTCAAAAAGAATTTTTGCTGTGCTGATATCGTACATACTTTACTTCACTAGCGTTGGTACAGGTATACTCCCTCATCTTTTTTAGCAACCTGCCAGTCCGGAAAAGGAAAGCTGTTGCAAATAACCTGAGAGCCAGGTGGCAATTCCTTCTGTAGCTTTTTCTCTAAGTCTTTCATGATGTAAGAAATACCAAAAAGCGTGACCAGTTGAAACCCGGAAAAGTTCACGTGCCAAAAGCTAGCCCAGTGAATCTTGGCTAATTTATCCAGACCAGCTGCTTTCACTTTCATTCGTGACCAAATCACTAATAATGGATTGATTTCATACCCATGAGCTTCAGCGCCTGCTCGAGCTAAAACAATAACTATCCGCCCATCTCCAGATCCTAAGTCAACGGCTTTCATACCGGTCCGAATTTGTGCAAGCTTCAACATTCTCTCCACTTGAGCATCTTTACTCGGCACATAAATGGCACCTCCAATGGTCGGGAGCAAAAAGATTAAGTCAACAATAATTACGAAAATACAGACTCCAGCTATTATCAGACCGATACTTTTTAAAAAAGGCATCTGCAAGTGTTCGGGCAACAAGACATAAATTACTCCCATAAAGAAAGTAATTACGAATAGTGCAACTACTGCAATTGGCCAGATACTTGAGATTTTCATGATACTCATTCTCGCTGATCAAATATCAAAATACAAATCACAAAATCTATACTGTTGTTTTTAAGTCATTTATAGAGTAAAATGTAAAGCTTCATTTGAAAGTTATGGGATGCAATATGATTCATATCTATTTAAGTAAGATTAAGAACTTTGTTCAAGTAGCATCCATGCGTGTAAAAAACTTTTTAGCTAGGTATAGGTTAGTCTTCACCGCAGTCCTGATTGCTCTTTTCTTAGTAGCTCTTATTGCCTCCAGAGCTACTAAAAAGACTGCCTCACCAGAACCAGAAGTTACGGTCCAGCCACTCACGGTTAAGACATTAAAAGTGGGTGAGCAAGTACTTCGTGAGGAAACAGTTGGCACGGTTAAAAATCTCACTTCTATAACTTTAGTAGCTCAAACTGCTGGACCTGTCAATAAAGTATATGTGACAGAGGGTAAGGAAATTAAAAAAGATGCAGCTATTAGTTACCAAACGACTGGGTATGGAACTGGAAATGTGAGCAGTGTCCAACGTCAAATCGCTCAAAAAAGCTCTACTCTCGCTGAAGAAACTCTCAAAAATACGGTAGAAATTGTGGCAAAAAACCGTGAGTCGGCAGATCTTAGTCAAGATAATAGCGATGAGCTACGAAAAATTTCTGAAGAATCTTTGAGTGGAACTCGCAAGCTAGTTGATACCACTCGTTTAGTAGTTGAAAAGATTGAGGCAGATTTAAAAGCAACACCAACCACAGACTCGGCAACGATTCAGGGTCTTCGGCAACAACTAATTAGCTTTCAGAGTGGTTTAAATCAAGCAGAGTCAGGACTGAGGAATCTTGAGTACAGCGTCAATAAAGAAAAACCACCTTCAAAAATCGTAAGTGCTACTAAAGAACTCGCCTACAAAACAACCGAGCTCCAACTAAAAGCTGCTGAATTAAGTCGAGATATTGCACAGCTAAATGTAAAAGCAGCCCAAATCGCTGAAGCCTTATCTAGAGTTGTCGCCCCTTTTGCAGGAACTGTAGAACGAGTCTATGTTCAACCTGGCCAGTATCTTTCTCCTGGTACCCCCATTGCAAAAATTAAAGGTGAAGACAAACTCTGCTTAGTAATACAGGTCTCCGGATTTTTGGCTAGTCGTATCAGTTCTGGACAGCCGCTTCAACTTTTAGTAAATGGCAAGACATATCAGCTGCCTATCACACATATTTCTTCCAGCCCGACAGCAGGAAAACTTTATGAGGTGTTGGCTGTCGTCCCAAGTGAATATGCTGAATTTATTCAAGAAGATCAGACAGTGAACGTCAGCTTACCTTTATCTAGCACAGAAAAAATAAGTGGAGACCGCTTCCTACCGCTGGATGCAATTTTCTTAACAAATACTAGCAAATATGTACTAGTGGTAAAAAATGGTCAAGCAGAAAAACAAAGCATCGAAACAGGAGAAATTATTGGAGACCAAGTTCAGGTCAAAGTTGGAATTAATTTAGGTGATGAAGTTATTTTGGACCGACGCGTTATTGAAGGTCAACAGGTTCAAGTTGTGAATGGGAGCTAATGAAAACAAAGAAGAACACTGACACAGATTCACTTTATCTAAACAAGCTAAAGTTCGATCCCAAACTCTACCTTTCTCCTTTTTATAAGTACATGACAAATGTGCGTCTCTTAATTTTGATTATGCTGAGCTTAGTTACAGCAGGAGTTCTGGCTTTCTCTCGTCTTCCTCGAGAACTAAATCCAGAGGTAGATATTCCTATTGTGGTCGTAAGAACTGTACTCCCAGGAGCTTCCTCTAAAGATGTAGAAAGCTTGGTGACTAAAAAAATTGAGAAAATTCAGACTAATTTAACCAATCTTGATACGATGAACTCAACTTCAAGTGAGTCCTTCTCCGTGGTAGTGTTCCAATTCTTAAGTAATCAGGAGACTGATAAAGCTGTCGACGAAGTCAAGGAAGAAGTAGATTTAATAATAAATGACCTTCCTACAGAAGCTGAGGATCCAGTTGTCGAGAAACTAGATTTTAATGACCAAGCTGTCTGGACCTTTGCGCTCACGGGGGACATCGACACTTTGTCATTATCTGATATTGCCAAGGAATTAGAGGATCGTTTAGAACGAACAAAAGGCATTCGGAAAGTTGAAGTCAGTGGCCAGGAATCTGAGGAAGTTTCAGTAGCCCTAAGACCAGAAGCGCTCAGCCAATATGGTATTTCTACCCAACAAGTTACACAGGCACTTCAAGCAAATAATATTAACTTTCCAGCTGGAAATATTGATATCAATAACTTGCGGTACAGCGTAGCCTTAAATAGTGAACTCAGTAGTGTTGAAGACATTCGTCGTCTCCCCTTATCCATTGGTCAGCAGGTACTCCAACTCTCAGAACTAGCAAATGTTCAGCTAAGGGCGGTAGAAACTTCTAGCTTTGTTAGCTACTCATCACCTCAGCAAGGAACAAAGACCGCGGTGGAGTTGTCAGTCTTCAAAGCAGCCGGAGAAAGTCCAGAAGGTTCTTACCAAAAAGCCAAAGCAGTGGTCGAGAGCGAACTCAAAAAGTATCCTCAGCTTCAATATATTACCGTGCTCAACGTTGCCACAGAAAGTACCGAACAATTTGAAGACCTTCAAGGAAACTTTACTAACTCGATCTTGTTAATTTTCATTGCCATGTGCTTATTCCTTGGAGTTCGCCAAGCAATTACGGGTGCATTCTCGTTACCACTGACGCTTCTGACTGCTTTTTTCTTAATGTCGCTGATGGGAATGACGCTGAATTTTCTATCACTCTTTTCTTTACTCTTGGCAATTAGTTTAATTGGTGATGATGCGATCGTTATCTCTCAAGCAACTCGCAGTTATGGTAAAAAGTTCTCACCAATTGAAACCGGACTCCTAGTCTTTAAAGACTTTGCCCTCCCGATTTGGGCAGGGACGCTAACGGTTGTTTGGTCTTTCTTACCATTACTTCTCGCAGGCGGAATTATCGGTGAGTTCATTAAACCAATTCCCCTTGTTGTTTCTGCCACTCTACTCTCATCCACTGCAATTGCGGTATTCATTAACTTGCCAATTAATGTTCAGCTCGCTCAACTCAAACTACCTCGCCGCGTCATTGTTTTACTTTTCATGCTTCTGAGCATCCTTGGTAGTGTTGTTGTCATTCAATTTGCCAGTGGCTCTCAATTTACCTCACTTACTTTCCTCTTTTTTATCTTAAGTTTGGTAGCACTCTTTTTATCTCGAAGCAAAATTACTCAACTGCTCAATCGGATGGGGGCGGACTTAGCCCAGCGTTCTTCCTTTCTTAAAAGAACCGGCAACTACTTTAAAACTGGCAGCTTAATAAGAACCGGAATCATAGACATAAGCCCAGTAGTGAATCGCTATAAAGTTTTGCTTAGTTGGGTGGTAACTAAACGCCGCCGCCGCTTTGGCGTCTACGGTATTGTCATCAGTTTTATTGTCCTCGCAATTATTTTTGTGGCTTCTGGATTACTTAAGCAAGAGTTTTTTCCTAAAGTAGGGCAGGATCAAGTCTACGTCAATATTGAAGGTCCAGCCGGATGGCAAGTTCGACAAACTCAGCAGGTGATGGCTGAAGTACAAGCAGATCTTTTGACACTACCTGAAGTAACTTCAATCATTTCTCGCACCAACTCTAGTTTTGGAGATGAACCGACTTCTGGACCCAACTATGGCTACTTAAGAATTTTACTTAAAGATGAGAAAGACCGTCAGCGTGACTCAATCGAAATTTCTGACTCGCTTCGACAGAAGTTTTTGAGCTACCAAACCGCTAAAGTCAACGTTGTGGAGCTGAGTGGTGGCCCCCCAGCTGGTGCTGACTTCCAAGCAGATATCAAAGGCGGTGACCTCATAGAGTTAGAGAAAATCTCTGACCAGTTTATGTCCGAGCTGTCAGAAATTGAGGGCGTCGTAAATATTACTACTTCATTAAAGCTTTCTTCTGGTCAAATTAGTGTGACACTTCTTCCTACTGAAATGCAGACGCGAGGCCTTTCTGCGATACAAGTAGGTAGTTGGTTACGAACCGCTCTAAGTGGCTCAGAGGCACCAAGCCTGACTATTGATAATAGCGAGCTCGATCTCAAAGTAACTTTAGAGCAGGAAAAAGAAAGTCTCAGTTACTTACAAAATTTACCTATCTACAACCAAAGTGGTGAAAGATATACCCTCTCAGAAGTTGCGGTCTTTCACTTAGAAAATAGTCCCACCTCAATTACACGCTCTGGAAATGACCGCGTAGTCCGGGTAACAGCAACAGGTCGAAATCTTCCAGCGCCTGAACTACTCAAACAGTTTAATGAAAAAATGAAAGATTATGAGTTACCAGAAGGATATTCTTGGAGTGTAGGTGGCGCCAATCAAGAGAATGCCGAATCAGTGCAATCCATCATTCAAGCCATGGGCATATCTTTCCTGCTGATTCTAGTAACCATGGTCTTACAGCTCGGATCATTTCGAAAAGCGTTCCTAGTTCTAGCTATTATTCCTTTAGCTATTTCTGGGGTCTTTATTAACTTTACTATCTTTGGCATTCCTCTTTCTTTCCCTGCCCTAATTGGTGTGCTGGCTTTATTTGGAATCGTGGTAAACAACTCAATCATGATTATGGAGAAAATTAATCTTAACCTTGAACAAAAGTTTGAGTTTTATGAAGGTGTTACTGATGCTTCTGCTTCCAGACTTGAACCAATTTTCTTGAGTTCATTTACCGCCATCTTGGGCTTACTACCTATTACTATTGCTGATCCCTTATGGCGTGGTTTGGGTGGTGCAATCGTGGCAGGGCTATCACTTTCTGGAGTAATAGTTTTGTTCTTACTACCTGCTTTATTTGTGGAACTGTTTCACCCCCCTGAGAAGTAAGCTGCACCTCATGCTATACTGAAAAAATGGTGATTGGGTCACTCTCTCCGCTACATGGATATTCACGAAATAGAAGGTTACCTCTAGCCTTTCTAATGACTCTGATAATGCTAGGCTTTTTTAGTATTGGATTTCTGGCTGGGGCCAAAGCTCTGCCAAAAGTGTTGGGTGACCGCACTAGCAAACAGCGTGTAGTAGAACGACCCCCTGAGCAAAAAGATTACCCTTTACGTGATTACAGCATTCAGAATCTACAGAGTCGGCAATTCCAAGTCAGTGAAATCACGATTGAAAAAACCCTTGCTCAATTTCCTGAATATACTTCTTATCTTTTTTCTTATCGCACAGTTGGCAAAAAAATGACTGGTCAGATGAATGTGCCGACAGGCCTCTCCACTGAGTATCCAGTCATTCTCTTAGTCAGAGGGTATGTCGAGGCAGTTGACTACATAACCGGTGAAGGGACTCGCCCGGCTGCTGCTGCCTTTGCGAAGAAAGGCTATGTGACCTTTTCTCCTGACTTTCTGGGGTTTGGGGGAAGTGATCCAGAGACAGCCGGTTGGACGGCTCGCTTTGAGAAGCCAATTAATGTAATAGAACTCATTCACTCTCTTAGACAACATTCTCAGTTAGAGTTACCGGGTAAAAAAGCTGACCGGAAAATCCAGCTTAATCCTGCCAAGTTAGGGATTTGGGCACACAGCAATGGTGGCCAAATTGCTTTAACAACTCTAGAAGTATTGGGCGAGCCAATTCCTACAACTTTATGGGCACCTGTGACTGCACCATTTCCCTACTCTGTCCTCTACTTCAGCGATGAAATGGAAGACGAAGGAAAGGCAATGCGCGGTTCAGTGGCTGCTTTGGAAAGAGAGTACAATCTTCAAGAATTTTCCCTGACGCAGTACCTTAATCGCTTGCGGGCCCCACTCCAACTTCATCATGGCACTGCTGATGATGCAGCACCCAAAAGTTGGTCCGATGACTTCGTAGCCAGCCTTACAACTGAAAATAAGCGTCGCCTACTTAAAAAGGAAGCAGTCGTCACAGAGCTTGCTCGAGTTACACAAGAAGAGAAAAAACAAGCTGAGTTAGCAGCAGCAATTGAGAGTACAGAATCTGGAACAGCATCCGAGTCAGCCATTGTCCCAGTTTCTAACGCAAATCTTGAGAAGACCATTACCACTACTATTCAAGCTGAGGATGCTTTTTTACAGCCCATCGAGGTAAGTTACTTTGTCTATCCAGGCGCAAATCACGCCATTCGGCCGGGCTGGGACGAGGCTATTGAGCGTGATATGAGCTTCTTCCAAAAGCATCTCTAAGCTCATTCTGCTTCTTCTTCTAAGAGTGGAGCCTGCGCCGCTAATAAACTTCCCTGCTGGTATTTTTCAATCTTTTTTATTTTGCGATCCATTTGATTTCTTCTAGTTGTGGTCAACTGCTCATAGCCAGTTCTGATTGTCTCAATTGAGCGTCCAAACTTAGAGAACTCATCATTAAATTTGGTCCACTCAGTCGTAAACTCAGTGACATATCTGACAATATCTTTTAGCTTGTCCTCCATCATGAAGTTACGATAACTTTCCAGCACTGTCCTGGCCACAATTAGGAAAGTAAAAGGTGATACTATCAGCACTCTTTTACCAATTGATTCATCTACAATTTCTGGAAGCTTTTGATTAATAAAAGAAAAAACCATCTCATTGGGAACAAATAAAATTGCATAATCTAAAGTATTTCTTTCAGGGCTAATGTACTCAGCTACTTTCTGAATTTTACTGCGCAGGTCTGAGGCGAACTGTTTAAGATGCTGATCTTGTGCCGACTTTGTTTCGGCGGCCGCCAGCTTCTGAATTTCTGCATACGGGAACTTAACATCTATGGGGACATTTCTGTTATTCGGTAAAAGTAAAGTAATGTCTGGTCGTAAAGTTGAGCCAGTTTGTTGTAACTGACGAGAGTAGTGAACGCCTTCGACTAAACCATTTGCCTGGAGCAGGTCTTCAATAATTCTTTCTCCCCAACCACCGCGAGTTTGGTTATTTGATAAAACGGATGCTAACTGTTGAGTAGATATTCGTAACTCATCTGTTAGTTGACGATGATTTTCAATGGCGGTGGTAAGTTCGGCAAATTTTTTAGTTCGATCCTGCTCAAGCGATCGGATCTCTGTCTGACGGAGCTGCATTTCCTGTTGCAAGTTATGGACTAACTTCTCAATCGTTTGTTGTTTGTTTGCCAGGTCGACGTGAATTGTTTCCTTCTCACTACTTAAAATATCTCGACTTTGTTCGGCAATTTTCTGTGAGGCTAAACCAAAAACTTGATTTACCATTGCCTCCATTTGCTGAGTGGGAACAGCACGCGAGGATTGTAACATTTGATGCAGCACCATACTCATAGCCACAAACCCAATGACTAAGATGGCTCCAATAATTAGTACTTCACTACCCATAGACTTAACTCCTTTTCTTCTAGTATACGCGAAGTGATAAAGTAGACGAAATGCAAAATGTTCTAAGAGCTACGAAAGAGGCCCCAGCCAAACCCCAACCAGCCCCTTCTCTACCACCTTTGGCAGTAAAGTCTCGGCTTCAGCGCACTCTTCCCAAACCATCATTCAACAGAAAAAGATATTTTCTCCATTTACCCATTCTAGTACTCGGAATAGTCGGATATTTTTTAACTGGATTCGTCTTCCTTTATCTAGAGCCAGTGAGTATTAGAGATGTTCTTGTGACTAATACGTATCTGCCTTTGCTTATCCTCGTTGGCCTCAGTAACTTCTTTTTTTTCAGTTATCTTTTTCTTAACTCCAGAAGAGGGTTGGTGATTAGTCTATTAAGTATAGTTTTACTCTTTCTACGATTACAACAAGTCCTAAGTTTCCCTCTCATCATCGGACTTATAGTTGTGGGTATAATCTTTGAAGTTATATTAACTTTTGCAGGACACCACCGCTCTACTTCAGCCACTCATTCCTTGCTATAATGTAGCCATGTCTGATACTTCCCAACGCTACTACATCACCACTGCAATACCGTATGTAAACGCGAAACCACACTTAGGTCATGTTTTAGAATGGTTTCAAGCAGATGTTTTAGCCCGCTATCATCGGCTTCTTGGACATGAAGTAGCTTTTGCTTCGGGTGCTGATGAAAATAGTTTGAAGAATGTACAAGCCGCCGAGAAAGCAGGGTTAGCACCACAAGCCTGGTTAGATCAATATTCAGAAATTTTTAAAGAGGCCTACGCACAGTTTGATATTTCCTTAACTAGCTTCCGCCGTGGCAGTGACCAAGAAAAACACTGGCCTGGTGTGCAAGAGCTCTGGCGATTGTGTGAGAAGGCTGGAGATATTTACAAAAAGACCTATACGGGTCTCTACTGTATCGGCTGCGAGTCATTTTACACTGCTGAAGAGCTAGTTGAGGGAAAGTGTCCAGAACACTTGACAGTACCAGAGCGAGTAAAAGAAGAGAATTACTTTTTCCGACTGTCAAAGTACCAAGCCAAAATTAAAGAATTGATTGAGTCAGATGACCTAAGAATAGTCTCAGCTCAATATAAAAATGAGATGCTGGGCTTTATAAATAAAGGTCTAGAAGATTTTAGTGTCTCTCGCTCCACCAAGCGCGCCCGAGGACTTGGTGTACCAGTTCCTAATGATCCAGATCAAATTATGTATGTTTGGTTTGATGCACTCAGCATTTACTTAACGGCAATTGGCTGGGGATATGACACTCAGTTATTTACCAGATTTTGGCCAGCCAATGCCCATGTGATTGGCAAAGGCATCAACCGTTTTCACTCTGTGTACTGGATTGGGATGCTGCTTTCTGGAGGACTACCTACTCCAAGATCAGTTTCAGTTCATGGATATATCACCGTAAATGGCCAAAAAATGAGTAAGAGTATCGGCAACGTGATTGACCCGGTTACCGTTATTGAACAGTATGGCCTAGAACCTATTCGCTACTACTTGCTCAAAGAAGTCCCCACCCATTCAGATGGTGATTTTAGTCATGAGCGATTTCGCGAGCTATACCAAGGCGACTTAGCAAATGGCTTAGGCAATTTGTGTTCCCGGGTAGCAAAGTTATGTGAACGCTCAGCCAACTCATTCCAGCAACTAAGTAATGAAGCGCTCAGCAATTCTCCAGCCGTAAGAAAAGCCATTGAAGACTTTGAGTTGAAAATTGCCTTGGAACTCTTACAGCAAGAACTGACCAGTATCGACCAACAGCTGAACCATGATCAACCTTGGAAGTTAAATGGTGACGCACAGTTTATCTCGCTCCAAAAAGCGGTCTTTGCCATTCAAAAGGTTTCTTATTTCCTCCAACCCTTTCTACCCAAAACGGCTGGACGCATCTTCATTCACTTTTCACAACCCAAAATCTCGGCACTGGCACCTTTATTTCCTCGCTTGGACTAATAATGATCTTTGATACCCAATGCCACTACAATCTAGATCCCCTTTTTAGTGAGGAGGGGGGCTGGAAACTTCATTGGCAGAAAGCCCAAGCTCATGGCGTAACGAAGTCCGTCGTCGTTGGCACCACCGTAGAAAGCAGCAAAGTGGCAATTAAGATCGCGGAGGAAGATGAGAATCTGTTTGCCAGCATAGGAGTTCACCCCAACGAAGCCGACGAAGAAATAGACATTGATAAACTCACGTCTTTACTAAGTCATAAGAAGGTAGTGGCAGTAGGAGAAACCGGACTGGACTACTTCCGGATGAGCACAGAGAGTGATTCCCTAGAAGTGAAAAGGAAACAACAAGCCGCACTAGTCATCCACACGCAGCTCTCTACTAAAAAACAACTCCCCTTAATTCTGCATGTTCGGGACCAGGAAACTGAGGCGTATTTTGACACTTTACGTATTTTAGAAGAACAAAAGTTTGACCAGCCGTTTATTTTGCACTGCGTATCAGGTCCCTTAGCATATGTCCAAAAAGCTGTTGGCATGGACGCCTATATTGGTCTAGCTGGAAATGTGACGTATAAAAATGCTGACCGTCTGCGCGAAATTGCCAAAGTTGTACCTAGTAATAGGCTGATTGTTGAGACTGATGCTCCCTTTCTTCCGCCCATGCCGCACCGGGGAAAGCAATGTGAGCCATGGATGATTAGTCTTACCGTCGAGTACTTGGAAAGTGAGCTCCACATAGATCGCCAGCAGCTGTACCAGAATGCGATGGAAGTTTTCCGCTTAAAAAGCTAAAATGTTTATTGCTAGATAATTTTAATGATTAAAAACTACGTTTTGCGTCATCCCATTCGCACTCAACGAGCTTTGGAAATCTTACCAGGCTTTGTGTCTTGGTCATTGATTCTCTTTCCCTTCTGGGGCTCATTTGTTTTTCCCACTGCAGTGGCCTACTACGTCATTACTTTTGCTGTTTACTGGCTGTATCGTTCAATCTCTATCTCCATTCTCTCAATTGTTGCTCAACTAAAGATACGAGCTGCTAGCCGCTTTGAGTGGGTTCAGAACTTAAAACAGGAGTACCCTGAGATCTGGAACAGGACCCAACATATTATTGTTATCCCTACCTACCAAGAACCCCTGACTACTTTACAAAGAACACTTAAAGCCTTAACTAATCAGAGCTATCCCACCAAAAACCTACACATTATGCTGTCATTTGAGGAACGTGAGGGGCAAGCTGCCATGGAAAAAGCAAAAGTATTACTACAAGAGTTTGAGGGGAAGTTTGGCCATCTGTGGACCACTCAGCATCCTGACATCCTAGGAGAAGTAAAAGGTAAGTCAGCAAATACGTGTTGGGGAGCAAAGCATGCAAAAAAAATATTGGTAGATGAAGAGAAAACCAATATCGAACATGTAACTATTACAAGTGAAGACGCTGACGCAATGTTTCATCGCCACTACTTTGCCAACTTGACCTATAGCTTCCTATCTGTAGCAAAACCCTTTAATAAGATCTGGCAGGGGGGGGTTGTCTTCTACAATAATATTTGGAAAGTTCATGCTCCGATTCGCGTACTTTCCTCGATTTTTTCAGTTTCCCAAATTTACATTTTAATGAGAAAAGATCGCTTGGTAAATTTTTCAACGTACTCTACATCCCTCAAGCATGTAGATGAAATTGGTTACTGGGACACAGATGTGATCCCCGAAGATTATCGACTATTCTTCAAGTCTTACTTTGCCAAAAAAGGTGACTTTGAAGTAGAGCCTATTTTTCTACCCATCTATGCCGATGCTGCCGAAGCACACACTTTCTGGGCTGCCATGAAGAACCAATACCAACAGCTCCAGCGGTGGGCTTGGGGTGTTAGCGACGATGCGTATATTATTCGCCAGTATATTTTGGTTGAGGGAATTCCATTCTGGGATAAGACGGTGCGCGTCTTCAAAACGATCGAAGATCACTTTTTGTGGCCCGTGAACTGGTTTGCAATAACTGTATCAGCCATCTTGCCTCCACTTTTAAACGAGCAGTTTAGTCGAACAGTCTTAGGCAAAACCCTCCCTCAAGTCACTTCATTTTTACTGACCCTCTCATTAGTTTCTATGTTCGTTATCTTTGTGATTGATGCCATTAATCGTCCGCCTCGCCCAAACAAAAATAATCCACTTTCCTACATTTTTCAACCCCTGGAGTTCTTGATGCTGCCCGTCGTCGGTTTCTTTTTCTCTGCTCTTCCTGGCATCGATGCTCACACGAGATTGATGCTGGGCAAATACATTGAGTACAGAGTCACAGAAAAAGTGTAGACTTAATAAACATGAGGCAGAAACTTCGTCAGCTTGATATTTTCTTAGATACGCATCGATATCTTCTTGGCTACTTAGCTTTGGTCGTAGGCTTGAGAGTCCCAAGCTTAGTAGAACCCTATTGGTACGGTGATGAGGGCATTTATCTGACCTTAGGTCAGGCCATGCGCAGTGGTGAACTCCTCTACACTGATATTGTCGATCATAAGACCCCCTTAATTTATTACTTTGCAATGGTCCCGAATCAATTCTGGTTTCGGATCCTTATGATGGCAGCGATGGTAGTTACAACTTTTGGATTTATTTACCTGAGTAGACAGTTAATTAAGCGTAGAGTAGCTCGGGTCATTGCCACCCTGCTATTTATTTTTGCGACTAACTTACCCGCTTTGGAGGGTAACATCCCCAATGGTGAGCTGTTTGTGATGTGCTTTATTTTTATGGGAGCGGCAGCATTAGTCAAAACAAATCTTTTTCAGTACTTAGCTTGGCCAGATGAGCGGAAAGTAATACCTGCCAAATCTAATCGTATTTGGTTAGTGGCCAGTGGCCTCTGTTTTGGTCTCGCAATTTTAACTAAGGTTCCAGCTGTTTTTGATGTACTCGCTTTCATGGCGATCGGCTGGTTTGGTGTTGCGACCCTTTTTCTAGAAAAACACCCGGATCGAACTCCAAAAACATTTAGCATCTTTACACAACTAGGAATTCTAGGTGCAGCGATACTAGCACCAATTATTTTATCAATCCTTTACTTTGTACTCCGGGGCTCTGGAGCCGCATACCTAAACTTTGGCTTACTCTACAACTTCCGTTATGCAGGCTCCTGGAAACCTAGCTTTGCGCTTCCCTTTGTAGGTGCTTTTTTTAGTCTCCCCGCCAAGATGGTGCTACTGAGTGGTTGGTTGTTGATTTTAACTATGTTAAGCCGCTATTTGACTAAGCGATTTCTTTTTCTAGCTGGTTGGGTTGCACTTGCGCTAGTTGCAGCGACTTTATCTAACAGACCATATCCCCACTACTTTCTCCAAGTCATACCTCCTTTGTGTCTGATGGTGGGGTATGTAATCAGTATTATCAAAGTCAAACTAAACTTCAAAGAGCTAAGCGAAGTTGCATTAGCGACGGTCAGCTTGGGGAGTGTAGTGGCAGTTATGTTGCTGCTACAAGTCACAGGATACCCCACCATTAGTTACTACCTTCGTTTCTGGCGATATGCAACGCACCAAATTTCCTGGGAGACCTACCGCGACGAGTTTAATTATATCTTGGCGGATAACTATGCAGCAACTCACTTGATCAAGACATCTTCAAATCCAGAAATGTTCATCTGGGGTACCAACCCAAACCTTTATGCACAAGCCAGGAAGAATCCAGTAGGCAGATTTACGGTAGCTTTTCACATTGCTGACTTTAAGGCAGAAGAAGAAACTTTGAGAGCTGTAGAAGAAAAACGACCTACTTATATTGTGGTCATGAAAGAAGAGAGAGAACTCCCTGGTCTAAACCGGCTCTTAGAAAACGAGTATATGCCCAATACCAGCTTCCAAAACTTCGTTTTGTGGAAGCGGTGGGCAGATCAGCTTTCAAACTGATATAATTTTAGATCATGGCTCTTCTTTCGTTTTGGCATACCTCTCGTGGTCAATTAAAAGTTCCGAAATACATTCGGATTCCCTTCTTACTTTCGATTTTGCTAAGCAGTACAATCACCCTCATGGTCCTGGCCATGTACTTCCGACTTCAACCACAGGTACCAATTTTTTATTCTTTAGCCAACCCATCCGAGTATCTCGCTGATAAGCAGTGGATCATGCTCTTTCCACTACTTTCTTTTTCCACCCTATTTATACATATTTTCGTGTTGTCCTCTCTAAAACTCTACGAAAAAATTATCAACCAAATGTTTGTTTGGACTACTGTGGTAATTCAATCTCTCTTCTTTTTAGCAGTCGTTCGTATCTTGATAATTATTAGTTAATACACGGAGCACATGTTTTTCTTTCTTTTCCTCTTCTCTACTATTCTTGCGTTTGTCATAACTCCCCTAGTAATTAAGCTTTATAGGGCTCGGGGCTGGGTAGAAGATCCGCAAAAACAAAAGCACGTTAAAGTTACTCATAAGTATCCTGTTCCTAGAGGCGGCGGGCTGGTGATTTGTAGTGTCGTACTTGTAGCTGCCTTAATATTTCTGCAGCTAGATAAATATCTTATTGCAATTCTCAGTGGCGCAGTTTTGCTTACCATCGTGGGAGTACTGGACGATATCTACAATATTCACCCAGCCGTGAGGCTAGGGACAGGCCTACTAGCTGCTTTAATTGTCGTAGGGGCTGGTATTGGTATTGCCTATGTGAGCAATCCATTTGGACCAGGAGTGCTGCACCTCAGTCATCCACAAGTAGAGATCTTCATACTCGGAAAGACTCGAACTATTTGGTTGCTGGCAGACTTCTTGGCCGTTCTCTTTATTCTCTGGAATATGAATATTGTGAACTGGTCGAAAGGATTAGATGGACAAATGCCAGGTTTTGTCGCAATTGCCCTCGTTTTCGTGGGTCTGTTATCCCAACGATTTCTAGACGACCCTACCCAATTTAATACTGCTTCCTTAGCTTTTTTAGTGGCTGGTGCCTTTACAGGCTTTCTATTTTGGAATAGGTATCCACAAAAAATCATGCCCGGCTATGGCGCAGGTTCTCTAGGTGGATATTTTTTGGCAGTCCTCGCCATTCTGTCAGGAGCGAAGTTTGCTACGACGGTCATGGTGCTGGCTATTCCGACTGCAGATGCAATCTTCACCATTCTCAGGCGCCTCTACGCTGGCAAGTCTCCACTGTGGGGAGACAGAGGTCATCTCCACCATAAGCTGATGGACGTGCTTGGTTGGGGGAAAAGACGCGTGGCGGCCTTTTACTGGGTCACCACTCTGATCATGGGAATGCTTTCTCTGTACTTAAATACCTGGGGGAAAATACTTACACTAGTGATTGTCACTCTTTTGGTTTTTAGTTTTCTAATATGGGCAAAGTTACACACAAAGAAAAGCTTGGCGTTTGGCTCAATTCACCGTACAATGAAGCATTCATAATGAATAACAATACCCTTTATCTCGTACTGAAGTCTGCCCGTCCTCGCCAGTGGATAAAAAACTTGGCCATGTATGCAGCGCTGATTTTTTCTGGTTTTTTCTTTTATGTTCCTGGCAATGGAATCCCATACTTTGCAACAGTCACTTTTGCAGCACTCACTTTTAGTTTACTCACTTCGTCAATTTATATTATTAACGATATTATTGATGCCGATGCAGATCGCCTTCATCCATTTAAACGTAAACGACCTATAGCTTCTGGCGACTTGCCAGTGCAGAAAGCATTAATCGCAGTAGGTGTCTTACTTATTGGGGTATTTGTCTGCTCACTCTATCTGCCAGCTTTTTTTAGACTCACCGTAGTTGCCTACTTCTTACTTCAAATTCTCTATGCAACCACAACTAAGCACATTGCGATTCTGGATGTGCTTTCCATTGCTGCCGGATTTTTACTGAGGATTTATGCTGGCGCAGTGGTGGTGAACTTGCATATGAATGTTTGGTTTTTGTTGACCGTCATCTCTGCTTCCTTATTTTTGGCCGTGGGAAAACGTCAAAGTGAACGAACTCTACTCAATGGGCAAGCAATCGGAGAAACACGGAAATCTTTGAAGAGGTACAGCCAAAGACTACTTGATCAATACACTGGCATGTTTGCGAATGCGACCTGGCTTACATACGCACTTTTTGCTTTTCAGCGAGAAAGTGTAGAACCAGAAGGTAGCTTTTTAGTCGTCTTTACCCACCTACCCAAAACGCTTCAATCTCAAAAATTATTAATGCTAACTGTTCCGTTTGTGATCTTTGGAGTGATGCGCTACCTGCAGCTAGTCTACGAAGAAAACCAAGGTGAGTCCCCAGAAAAAGTACTGCTCCGAGACAAGCCACTTTTAATTGCTACTTTTTTGTTCGGAATCACCACCATGATCGTGTTATACATTTTGAGTTAATCTATGCGAGGCATCTTAACTAAGTACTATATTCCTTTGCTGATCGCCATTTTAGTATTTGCTTTTGCTACTCGAATTTGGCGTCTTGGAGAGATAAAAGGCTACATCTTCGATGAGGTGTACCACACGATTACAGCCAAGCTGATTCACCGCAATGATCCCAGAGCATATGAATGGTGGAATCCAGCAATTGAACCAAATACCGCAGTTGACTGGCTGCACCCACCGTTAGCAAAATATACACAAGCTCTGGGTATGTCTGTCTTCGGAGAAAATAGTTTTGGTTGGCGAATAAGCTCAGTGATCTTTGGTGTACTCGTCATTTGGGTCACAGCCAGGCTTGCCCTCGACATCTTCAAGAACCATGCCGTATCTCTACTGGCAGCATTACTCGCTTCCCTGGATGGGTTACTGCTGGTTCAATCGCGAATAACCATGAACGATATTCACGTCACTTTTTTTATTCTTCTCACTGTCCTGTTTTATGTCCGATATCGGAAGTCAGCAACGCTTCATCGCCATCTCTACCTATTTGCCACAGGGGTAAGTGCTGGATTAGCAATGAGCTCTAAGTGGTCAGGTCTTTTTGCACTCGGAACCGTTTGGTTCTTAGAATTAATACGGTTTGCGGAATCTTTGTTTTATCATCACAAAGAAAAATTCCATAAACGATCACTTCTCAATCACCCTTTCTTTTTTGGCTTTAATAAACTGATTATTTTGGGCTTAGTCCCAGTTGCGATTTATGTGCTGTCTTATTCCCACATGTTTCTGCAAGGAAAAAGCTTGGTCTGCGAAGGCGATGTGGTGGAACAAGGGCAGTGCTACTGCAATCCCAACTCATCTTGGTGGGTAACACCGATGAAGAAAATTGCTGGCGGAGATGGCACCTCATGGGAAAAATTAGAAGCGCGAGGGGGGTGCCAGCGGATGATCTCTCATTTTTCTGAGCTAAATAGAAATATTATTGCCTACCAGACTACCTTGGAAGCCACCCATACTTATCAATCCCGCCCTTACCAATGGTTCTTCAATTTGCGCCCTGTTTGGATGTATGTTCAGTATGATAATGACGTGGTTGCCAATATCTATGCTCAGGGCAATCCCGTACTTTTTTGGATTGGAGATCTGGCTATTCTCTTCAGCATTAGCTTTTTATTAATGAAGTTGTGGCACGCATACTACCTAAGTAATATAAATGGGGAACGCCAAAAGTTTAAAAACCTTTTCAAGCAGTTCCACCTTAATAATGAAGTAGGCCAGGTATTTTTAATTCTGACTGCCTACTTTGCCGTTTGGTTACCCTGGCAAATTTCTCCTCGGATCATGTTCTTTTACCATTACACGCCAGCAGTACCATTGCTGTGTATTATTCTGGCCTATTGGTTAAATAAAATTTGGCTCTCAAAAAAATTGCGTGGAAAAGGAAGCCTGTTGGTAATTGGATGTATCACCTTGATTGCAGTGAACTTCCTTCTTTTCTACCCCAACTGGACTGGAATTCAGGTACCAAAGTCGGTGGCAGAGAAGATCTATTTTTTCATCCCGAGCTGGAAGTAACTATCCTAAAAACTCAAGCCCTCGAATCTCTCCCATCACCTGCTTAATAAGTTCTTTCAAAGCCTCGACATCTTCATCTAACAGCGGCACTGATCGGCGCACAAACTTGCCGTCCCGGTCAGGCTCTACAAAATCAAAAATACCTTCTGCCACACTGCCTTTAAAGCTCTTATCTAACTGGAGTAGCAACTTATAAAAAAGCAGTTGTCGTTTAAAAGGACCGCGAATATTTTCTGGCAGCTCAAGTTCCCTTTCTGAAAACTCCGCTGTCCCAACACTTCCGGAGATCTCATTATCAGTCCGGCTTCGACCCGTTTTGTAATCAATCACCCTGACGCTCTGAACTGCATGATCGATCAAGTCTACCCGATCAATTCTGCCTGTTAACTGAATGTCATCCAAAACAGTGGCGCTCCAACCATAACCAAAGAACTTCTCCACAAATAATGGAGCTATGACCTCATCTCCATATAACGCTAAGAACTGCGTTAAAACTTCTTCACCCCGGCGGAGTCGCAGCTGGAACTCTTCCTTGGTTAGTACTTCTTTTTCTAAAGCTCGACGATAGACCCCTAAAACTTCACTTACCTTAGCTTTCTTTTTGTGCTCCTGAATAGATTTATAAAAAAATTCAAGCGCTGCATGGACTGCAGTACCAAATGCTTGATAGGGTTGGGTCACCTGTGGAACTTTCAATAAGGTAGTCTCTATAAACTCTTCGGGCGACCGGAGGTACTGATTTAAAGAAGACGCTGACAACTTAAAGTCCTGAACAACTCGTTCTAACCACTCTCTCTCGGAAATACTCCAAGCTCGGGAAGGCGCTGGCGTCACTAACTGAGTCAAATATACATCTGGATTCTCAATCATATCTTCGTTTTTGACCAACTGTTTTCGTTCAGCCGCAATAGTTTCTATAAACATACTCCCTAAGCTCGTCTTCGCCCGATTTGCAGTCATAGTCATTTCTGGATAGCTGATAATGACTTGTCTTTTTGCGCGGGTTAGAGCCACATAAAAAAGCCGCCGATCATCTTCATTCTGATCACGCTCTTCAGAGTCGCTGTGCCTGAGGATGCCGGAAGGCAGCGGCAAGCTCGTCATCTGCCGCGCGTTTCCCCACTTTCCATCTAGACACTGAGTGATGAAAACATACTGCCACTCCTGGCCTTTGGCTTTATGCACTGTGGAGAGATGAACTGCGTCAGCTCCTTCTGCGACTTGCTCAGTTACAATGCGGATACCATGGTTCTGCATAGTGGTAATTGCGCGTAAAAGTTCTTCGATGTGGAACTGTTGGTTGTGTTGAGCGAGCGCATGAACCTGACGCGAAAAAGCAGTCAGTTGGTGCAGCAGCGTTACTTTATGTGGCTGACTTAAAATCCAATCTAGAAAACCCGATTCCTTCATCACCATTTCTAGCCACGCTGGTACAGTCATCTCCGAATCTTGTTGTCCCCACTTGACCAATTTATTGGCAAAGTCTTCTAAAATAGCGAAATCAATTGCGGTGACACTTTCACAGAACTGTAACTTGCAGAGCTCAATGTACCCGCGATTAATTCGGTCAAAGATCGACATCTTCGTTCTCCCAGCTGCTCGTGTGACAGTCATGACTAGTAAGTGATTGAGCTGCGCCCAGGGGTAATTCATGACTTCAAAAAGTTCGTGTCCTTCGTTTGAATTTCTAAGATCAGTAATTACTCGAACCAAACTCAGAAACTGCTGGAGCTCTAGACTCTTCAGTGCATCATCACCGCCATCTATAATGTAAGGGAGCTGCCATTTTTCTAGCGCTGTTTGGATCTCCGTAGAGTCCGCATTATTCTTGTAGAGAATAGCCACTTCTCGCAACGAGACTCCTTTATCCAGTAACTTCTTTATTTCTTCTGCGATGTAAATTGTTTCTAGAACTGTTGAGGGGGCTGCATGGACCTGAATGAGTTTCCCTTTCCCCGTTGTGCTCTGCAGCGGATCATGCAACTGCTCTAGCAATGCTTTCATCGGCGTACTGACCTGCAACACATCTTCCTTTGATTGATCCTGATCATGGATAACTTCCGCAGCTGCATCGTAAATTACCTGTGGACAGCGATATCCAAGCTTCAAAGTCACTACTGCTGCTTTGGGATACCGTTCTACAAAGTTCAGGGTGTTTTCTAAAGAAGCACCTTGGAATCTATAAATGGATTGGTGTGGATCACCCACTACAAAAATATTAGCTTCCTCTCCCCAGAAGGAAGCTAATAAATCAACTACTCGATTTTGAGCGGCATTTGTATCCTGATACTCATCTACTAAAAAGTATGTCAGTTTCTCTTGGTATTCAAGCAATAGCTCTGGCTCCCGTGCAAAGGCTTCGGCTACAAAAGCGATCATGTCATCATAGTCGTAGCGGGATCGTTTTCTGAGCTGCTCTTGATACTGTTGATAGAGGAGAACCAGCTCCTCCATTTTAGCCAGATTTTTCTTACGCTTCGCAAGCTCACCTTTTTTTAACTCAGTCTGCACTTTTTCAAACTCAACTTTCTCTTCTAAAACAAGTTCCTCCAATCGCTTCTCATTCACACCCTCACGCTTCAAATCAGAGATGACCTTAATGATCGACTTTAAGTAGTGATAAGGAGAGTTGACTGTACGCAACGCAGTGAGCTCAGGATTACGCAATAATTCTTCCAGTAAATCATATCTCTCCAGGTCAGAGAGCACTTCACTGTTGGGAGCTAGAGGGAAGTGTTCTGGACAAGCTCTAAGGACCTCATCGCAAAAAGAGTGAAATGTTTGGACGTGCACCGAGTAAGCAGTTGGACCAATCAATGAGATCAGTCTTTGGCGCATATTCTGAGCCGCGGACTCAGTAAAGGTGAGTGCCAGGATGGCGTACGGCGATGTATCTGTCTTTAAAAGAATATTGGCAATCCGAGTAGCCAGAATTTGAGTTTTGCCCGTCCCAGGACCCGCTACTACCATGACTGGACCCTCAATAGTATCGACTGCCAGCTTTTGCTGCAGATTTAGTTGCTGGTAGGCGGCTTGAAATGGTGTGGAAGACTTCATGACTAGAGTCTACTACGAAAAATGCTGCTTAGAATACAAACGACGCAACAATTCCAATAATAATAGCAATTACGAGCAAGTTACCTAAGCCACTAATAGCCAAAATTCCAAGCAGAGTCAGTAGCCACAAGGCGAACAAGACACCAGCAATCTCTCGGAACGGACTTGGCAGTATCCCGATTGCAGCCAAAACGACGAAGAAAATTAAAACATTCCAGAGGGTAATAGGTCTGCCATTGAGTTGAAAAAGAACGTAGTCAGGGATATTGAGCCCTCTAATGTCGATGTAGCCGAGAAACCAAAGCGCTATTAAAATAAGCAAAATGACTATTAGCATAGAAGCCTCCAAATGATTTTACTTCGCTTTAAGTAAGTAAGAATAAAGAGATTATACCTAGTTGAGGATAGCTGAACAGTAAGGAATGGGTAAGAGGATGAGAGATTAAAGAAAAAAGTCAAGATTTAGTCTTCTTCTCCACTTTTAGTAACTTTTTCATCTCGAAGAGCCTGCTGAATTTGTCTATCTGCTTCTGCAACAGCTTAGGACCATTCTCATGTAAGCAACTCACCTTATGTCGGGCTGGCGGGACTCGAACCCACGACCTCACGCACCCCATGCGTGCATTCTAGCCATCTGAACTACAGCCCGAAACAACCGCTTCCTTGAGATGAGAACTTATTAAGCAAACAAAAGACGAAGTTCCCTCTTACTATTTTCCTACACTTCATGTAAGAATTCTTTGTTAATCTAAATGGAATTCTACATTATGATGTAGTAACTGCCCAGAAGGACATCTATGCCAAAAACAGCAGCCGTTCCCACCCCGGACACCAAACAGGAGTCTGGCCGTAATCAAGCAGTAAATATCGCCATTCAGCAAATTGAGAAGCAATTTGGGAAGGGCTCGATTATGAAGATGGGTGAATCTCCTAGTGTGCTTGGTCAAGTTCCTGTGATCTCTACAGGTTCACTTGCCCTCAATCTAGCCCTAGGAATCGGTGGCTTTCCTCGTGGTCGCATCATCGAGATCTATGGACCAGAAGCATCTGGAAAAACCTCTGTCTGTCTTCATGCCATTGCGGAAGTCCAAAAAGCTGGTGGTGTAGCTGCCTTTATCGACGTAGAAAATGCACTGGACCCTATTCGAGCTCAGAAAATTGGCGTCAACATCGATAACATGTTTATCTCCCAACCTGATTACGGTGAGCAAGCTCTCGAAATAGCGGAAACCTTAATTCGCTCAGGTGGCATGGACATCATTGTGATTGACTCGGTTGCAGCCTTGGTTCCAAAAGCCGAGATTGAGGGTGACATGGGTGATGCGCAGATGGGACTCCAAGCCCGCCTCATGTCTCAAGCTATGAGAAAACTGACCGCAGCCATTAACAAAACCAAAACTCTGGTCATCTTCACCAACCAATTGCGGATGAAAATTGGGGTGATGTTTGGCAACCCAGAAACTACTACAGGCGGAAACGCACTCAAGTTCTACGCTTCAATGCGGATAGATATTCGGAAGATTGGAAATATCCAAGAAGGCGATCAAATCGTGGGTAGTCGTCACCGAGTCAAAGTTGTCAAAAATAAGCTGGCACCTCCCTTCCGTTTAGCTGAGTTCGATATGGATGATGCCGGCATCTCTAGAGAAGGAGATATTGTCGACATCGGCGCCGAAAAAGAAGTGCTGGATAAGAGTGGGAGCTTCTATAAGTTTAAAGGGGAGGTAATTGGCCAAGGCCGAGAAGCTGCTAAACAGTATCTGCGAGAAAATCCAAATGTCACCAAGGAAGTAGAGAAATTGATTTGGGAAAAAGTTAAATCAGCTATAAAACCTTTGCCTAAAGCAGCTCCTGCGGAGGAAGCAGTAGCCACCTAAAGTCATACCTACCTCTCTGCACAGCTGTATGCAAGCATTACAGCTGTGCTTTCTTGAGGGCCACATCTGGTAAACTCTCTCCACGCTCATTGACGTTGAGCTCTAAAACGGGTACAATAGTCGCAGCAATCATCAGAAAAACGGATTACTTAGAGTATATTTAGTATGAATTACCAAGCCGAGCCCCATACTCATATTTCTGCAACTGGACGAGCACACGCCGCACCAGTTTTTTCCGTTTAAGTTTCTGATGACTCAAGTTATGTACTGTGAACGACGAATGATCGGCGTTCACAATTTTAGAATGGAGTTATCATGTCATTTTTTGGCAATCTATCATCCCTATTCAACACTTCAACAAAAAAGACTGGTGTCGCTGGAAAACAACCAGTTCGCGTGCCTCAGTCACCCGCTTCAAGTGCTCCAGCGGGCTTACAGCCAGCACCAACACCAGCTGGAACTACAAAAGACCTAGGAAAAAGTAAATTTACTCCTCAAGCTCCCGTTGTTAAGCAGCCCACTCACGTTGACCAGATGGCTGCAGTGAACCATGAAGCAGCTGCTCGTGAAGCTCAGGCTCGTGCCCGTGAAATTATTGTGGAGGCAAAAGACGAAGCCTTAGCGATTCGCACCAAAGCGGAGCATGATGCTCGAGATCTTCGTCGTCAGTTAGAAGAACAACAACGATCTATTGAAGGCAAGCTCGATAAAATCGAAGTCCGACTGACTCAAATGGATGATCGTGAACAACAACTTGAAAAAATTCGCCAAGACCTTACTACCAGTAGACAGAAGTTGGATGAATCCAAGGATCAGGTACTCAAAGAGTTAGAAAACGTTTCGAGCATGACACATGATGAAGCTCGCGCCACCTTGTTTGAAAACTTAGAAAAGAAGCTTTCTAAAGAAATGGCTACGTTAATTCGTCAGAAAGAAGAAGAAGCCAAGAATGAAGCCCAAGAAAAAGTCAAAGAAATCTTAGTCGACTCAATGAAGCATGGTGCCACTGATTATGTGGCTGAGTACACCGTTTCCATTGTCCAACTTTCCTCAGAAGAGGATAAAAGTCGGATCATTGGGAAAGCCGGGCGCAACATTCGTACCTTTGAGCGTGAAACTGGCGTGGATGTAGACCTAGATGTCTCACCTACTGAAGTTCGCTTATCTTCCTTCGATCCTGTCCGACGTGAAATCGCCAGAATTTCTCTAGAAAGATTAGTCAAGGATGGTCGAATTCAGCCAGCTCGGATTGAAGAAGTGGTCAAAAAGGTAGCTACTGAGCTCGATAGGATTATGTTTGAAGAAGGCAAGAAACTTTGCCAAGCTGTAGGTGTCTACAACATGCCTCCAGAGCTGACCCAGATGCTGGGTCGCTTCAAGTATCGTTTCTCCTATGGTCAGAATCTGATTGGTCATACCTTAGAAGAAACCAAGATTGGTATTAAGCTGGCACACGAGATGGGCTTAGATGTGAGTACGGTCAAGCTTGGCTGTCTGCTTCATGACATTGGCAAGGTCAGTCCAGACGAAGAAGGAAGTCACGTGGAGCTAGGTGTCAAGATTGCCAAGAAATATGGCATGCCTCAGGCAGTTATCGACTGTATCGCCCAACACCACGAGGATGAGCCGTTCAGCAGTCCAGAATCAATGATCGTCTATGTCTCTGACGCAATCTCTGGCGCACGCCCTGGTGCTCGCTACGAGAACTACGAAGAGTACGTCAAACGACTGGAGAAGCTAGAAACTATTGCTACTTCATACCCAGAAGTGGATCATGCATTCGCAATTCAAGCTGGTCGAGAAGTCAGAGTACTACTCATTCCAGAAAAATCGAAGGATGATGATGTACAAGTGCTAGCTCTCAAGATTCGTGATCGAGTCAAGAACGAAATGACCTACCCTGGAACTGTAACAGTGACGGTCATCCGCGAAACTCGTGGCCAACAAGTTGCTTCATAAATGATAAAATAAAAAACGATGCAAAGCTTCCTCTTGATTGCCCAAATTATCATTTCTGTTCTCTTAACTGTAGCAATTCTGCTCCAGGCACAGGGATCAGGCTTAGGTTCAACTTGGGCAGGTGGCGGTGAAACGTATCACACCAAACGTGGTATCGAGAAAGTGGTCTTTGTCTTTACTGGCATTGCCATTGTCATCTTTACTGCGTTATCAGTGGCGAACCTAATCGTTTAACGCCTACTCGACTTCGCTCATGCGTAAGTACTACTGGTATATTTCAATCTTTTTTAAGAAGCACGGTCTGACGATTGTTGCCTCAGTTGTTGCGGCCATCATTCTTTTTTCACTTTTCCTGCCATTCCTACTGCGGGTATTCGAGTCCAAACAGCGATCGTACATTGGAGTCATAGGCCGGTATAGCTTGAACGCTCTGCCAGTCAAAATTCAACATGAAGTGAGTAATGGCTTAACCTTCATCGAAGAAGATGGCTCTGCCACACCTGACCTCTCTGAGAGGTGGAGCATCGAGGATGAAGGGAAAACCTACCGGTTTTTACTCCGCCAAAATGTGAAGTGGCAAGATGGCAAGGCTCTTGAAGCTTCAGATATCTCTTATCAGTTTAAAGATGTCCAAACTATTTCGACCGCGAACGAAATTATTTTCAAGCTCAAAGATCCCTTTGCTCCCTTCCCCACTGTCGTAGCCCAGCCCATTTTTCGCACTACAACTGAACCATACCTCTTTTTCTTTCGTCGCAAGAAACTCTTAGGCACTGGCAATTATCAAGTTGCCAGCTTCAAAGAAACTGGCGAGCGTTTACAAGAGATTGTTTTAGATAATCCACGTGATCAAAAAATCTATCGTTTCTACCTAACTGAAGAGGATGCAATAAATGGTTTCAAGAGAGGGGAAATTGATGAACTACCAGAGCTTTCTCATCTAGCCGATCTACGATCATGGCCAACAGTTGAAGTCAAAGAAACCCTCGATCAACAGACGTACTTGGGTGTTTTCTTTAACCTAAATGACGATGTTTTCAAGAACAAAGAGTTGCGACAGGCACTCAGCTACACTTTAGCAAAACCTACGGATGAAACCCGGGCAGTGGGACCAATTAGTTCTACTTCTTGGGCTTTTAAAGACGTGGGTAAAACCTACGAGTATGATGTCAATCGCGGCATTGAACGGCTGCTATCTACTAATGGTCTCCCTCGCCAACCGATTCGGTTTGTGCTCAAGACCACCCCCAACTTCTTAGGTGAAGCCGAACAAATCAAGCAACAGTGGCAGCAGTTTGGCCAACGAGCTGCACAAGTATGTTTAGAGACGAAAGAAATCAAAGAAAAAGAGCTGTGCAATAACATGAAGATGGAGATTGATATTGTGGTAAATAACGTGCCTGATACAAGTAACTTCCAAGCTTTGCTGGTAGGTCAAGTCTCCCCGAGTGACCCAGATCAGTACCATCTCTGGCATAGTGATCAGCCCACTAACTTTACTGGATATCAGAATACTCGGATTGATAGCCTTTTAGAACGTGGCCGTCAAATAGATGATCAAAAAAGGCGTCTGGAAATATATCAGGATTTCCAACAATTTTTCTCTGAAGATGCAGCGGTCATTTTTCTGCGACACTTACCCAAGTTAACTGTCAAACGGAAGTAGTTACAGCTTGCGCATTTTTCTGCGAACTGTCTCAAAAAGCCGAGTTGCTCCATAACTCCAGTGCATTGACAGGTCTTGTGCTGGTAGGTATGGTACTTCTTCGCCGCCAAAGCCACGCTTGAATAAAGAAACTCCAGCAAAGCGATGTTCGGGCTGATCTTCTGGAGCAATTCCCCAAAAATTATAGCGTCTGCCCCCATTAGCTTTGGCCCACTTGATTGCTGCCCACTGGCATGCGTAGGAACCTGGCAGCCGGTCATTGGCTGGCGTGGAAATACCATAGTGGTAAACAGCTTCACCCTGATAAAAAAGAATGAACGCCGAAGCGAGGAGCTGTTCATCTTTATACGAGTGGAACAAAATGACTTGGTTGTCTGCTACAAAGGTCTCGAACTGCTTACTGAGGAATTCATAGCTAAAAGGCACAAAGTTATGTTTCTTGGCTAACGCAACTTGATGTTCATAAAAAAGTTTTATATCTTCAGGATTTCTGGACTCTCGAACAAGAATACCCTCTTTTTCACTACTGCGAACTTCATAGCGAGTATTCTTGCGCATCCCAGCCAACAGCTCTTCTTCTGTCTTGGTCAGATCCAGCTGCAACGTTAAGTCAGCTGTCAGGTGCATGGGTGATTCTTGAAAACCTAGCGTAGCCACTGTTTGACGCAGGACTGGTTGATCCAGTTCCTGAGGTCGAATTCTGACAAAAACACAGCCGAGCTGGCGAGCACGTTCATTCAAAGCCTCAAAAAAGAACTTGACTTGAGCAGGATCCTGCCAGTTGAGTAATGGGCCACCAGCAATGCTCAGATACGTACCTCGTTTCGCTGTTTCCTTGATGCAGATTGCGCCTCCAACCAACTGACCGGCTTGTTTTAAACCTATTCTCAGAACTTGCTTACCGAGTTGTTGGTGAAAAACACCCCAGTTCCAAGATTGCAGAAAGTTGGCTTCAGGCCGAGTCAAAATAAAGTCTTCCCAAACTTGTTTTTGATCAATTTCTTCCAAGGTAATGTCTGCCATAGCTTTCTAATTGTACGGTATCTCTGGGGTAACAGCGAGCAACGCTTCTGCGAGTTGCTCAGCAGCTTGAGGAGTAACATACCGATGAGTGGGCAAGTTAAAGACATGCTCGGCCGCTGCTTCCGCAGTTGGGCAACTGCCAGCTTTATATTGGGTTGGTCTAGGCTGAGCACCACCATCGACTGGCTGTCGGTACCAACGGTCACTCAGGAAAAAATTGTGTGACTGCAGTTGAGTAGCAAGCGTAGAAGGATCTTGTACTAAGACCGGAACCCTCAAGTGGAGATCCGTAGTCGAGCTAGTAGCACTGGCCAAGAGCCTAACCTTGGAGTTACCCTCAAGCTTCTTTAGGTAGACTGCTGCAATCTGACGACGATGACGAAGTTGAAAACTCAAGTTTTTGAGTTGCTCCAAGGCCAAAGTGGCATACGCAGCTGCCATTGGGGTTACAACGTTGGTGGGACTCTCAATTGGTGAAGTCAGTAAGTGGGCACGCTTTGCTAGCTGAAAAAGCACCTTTCCCAGCCCCCAGGAATGAGTTGTGCGGATCCACCAAGTCAGGAATGGGTAGCACATGTCACAGCAGACAATCAATCCAGAAACAGATTGACTAGACAGTACTGGCTCTCTGGCCTCTTTACCCAGCTTGTGCCAAAAAGAAGGTTTAAAGATGACCGCGCCACCAGAAACTGCATCGATCACTTTATCCCGACCAAATGAGCAGATAATGACGTCCCCGTAACTCCCAAGCTCTTTTCCTTCACTGTCCTGACCTCCAAAGCTCTGTGCCAAGTCCTCAATCAGTAGTAGATTCTGAGCATCGCAAAACTCACGTATCTTTCTGACCGGGTTGGCATATCCTAGGCTATGCTGGATGAGGACAGCTTTTACTTGAGGTTGATTTTCAAAGACAACTTTCAAGGTCTCTAGAGAAGGTGAAAGCGAGTCCCTGGCCAGATCCATGTAGACGGCACGCGCACCCGCTCGCTTGATACCTTCTTCAATTGCTGAGCAGGCAAAAGCTTGCGTCATCACTTCTCGATCTTTTAGCCCAGCTGTTTGGAGTGCCAGCTCAATTGCATCTCTTCCCTTAAAAACCAGATATGCTCTGCCACCAAATCTTTCTTCCAGAGTGGTCCGTAACATCTGCAAAGCTGCTGGGTTAGCAGCCACGAGCTGCTTGAGGGCTAAAAGCGCAAAGTGAAGTGAGTAGTTGGAACCCAGACTGTTAAAGATTCTGTTCATAGAGGACATTTTCTAGGGCTTTGGGAATCCTGCCTTCAATTAAAATCAAGGTTTGTGAGTCAAACTTGGGCCTAAATTGGGTTTGAAACTGCTCCTCGTTGAGAAGCCGGTCATCAAAAACAGCACTAAACTCTACTCGCCCTTCCTCACCTAGATATAGAACAGCGTCAAAGCATTCCTGAGCTAGCTGAGCCAGCTCTTGATGCACCGCTGAAGTTTCTGTGCCAAGATCAACTATGCCACTACAGACGAGAATCTTTTTTTGCTGCGACAAAGCTCTGGCTAACTCAATAGCAGCCATAAAACCTTTCGGGTTACTAGTTCCTCCATCATCAATTAGCAATGCACCTGACGATAACACCTGACTACAAACAAATGAGCTGGAAGGAACAAATGATGTTAACCCTGTCACCAGTTGTTCTTTACTCAAACCGAGATGCTGTCCAACCGTCAGTACCGCTAAAATATTAGGCAAATAATGTGCACCTATCAGCTGGGTTTGAACGACTTCACCCTCCCAAGTAAAGCTGAGTTGGCCTTGTGCATTTATCTTTGGCTGGCTAGCTAAAACTTCTGCAGTAGGCCCAGTATAAGAAATCACTTTGACCTGATTTTTCTGTTGACCCAGCGCACAAATTTTAGCGGCGCCTTCATCTGCAGTATTGCAGAAAGCAATCCCGTCGCTTGGCAACGCTGCTATTAACTCAGACTCAGCGTGCAGGCTATTTTCTGCTGATCCAAATAGCCCTAAGTGTTGCAAGGTGAAGCCAGTTTCTACTGCCATTTGCGGCGGAAACCACTTGGTCATCACTGAGATTTCGCCTTGTTTATACGCACCGTACTCTAAGATGGCAATTTCTTGTCCTGCGTAGGATTCACAAATACTTTTGGCGACTGAGTACTTGGTATTATGAGATTTTGGCGTCACAAAAACACTAAACTTTTGGGCCAGTACTTGACTCAATAAGTGCTTAGTCGAGGTTTTACCGTAACTGCCACCAATACCAATCACCTGAGGATGCCCAGCAATCAGTTTTTGGCGAGCCCGCTGCAGTGTCACTTCAGTGAGCAAAAAAGCCAGGATAACCGACGGCATACAGGAGATGAGCAGGGCCACCGGCAGCAAAACGTACGCCAGAATGGCAAACAAAAACAATAAACCTAGCTGATACCCTATCGCAAACCAGACTGCCATCAGTGCGAAGCTGATCAGCCCCACCACTGCCACTCGCATGGTCCTCACCGGCCTTTTTAAGCCAGTCCGGGTAAAATCATGTGCCCTGGGGAAAAGTGTAAAGAAATTTTCCTGCCCTTCAGCTGAGTAAAAAAAACTCAGCAAGCGGTCAACCCGATACTCTTTTTGTTGCACAATCGCTAGCCACCTAAACCAACGTTGTAAAAAAAGTGGCAGTAATCCAGCCAGTAAAAGAAGTTCAATAAGTAACATTACTTTCCAGTTCTGATTGTTATTGTAGGGCCAAGAAACTGCTTTACTAAACGGGCAACTTCTTGGGTATGAGTAAATTGCGGTGAGTGCTTGGCTCCAGGCAAAACGTGAAGTTGGCTGTTCTTGATCCTTTGGTGAAAAATCTCTGCATGACTTAACGGAGTAGCGGTATCATGAGCACCCCAGATTATTAACGTCGGACACGCTACCATAGGCAAATCCGCGATAATCTCTTCCTCAAGCACATTTCTGAGCGTCGGCCGCAGCGCCGGAGAAGCAGTCAAATAATCTTTTTCTCGAGCAACTTTATAGAGAAGCTTCCGGAAGATATCAGCGCGAAAAATTGGTTTACCCAACTTGGCCGCTCCTCCAAAAACCAACCGCTTTAAACGAGCTTTGAGTGTGCGCGAGCGAACACCCGCAGGATCAATCAAAACTAGTTGAGCCACTTTCTCAGGATGAAGGGCAACAAAACGGACAGCGACCTGCCCACCAAATGAGTGACCTATTAAAATTATATGTTCCAAATCTGCAACCTCTTGTTCAACCCAACTCACAAAATCACCTAAGTGCCAGACTTCTTCTAGTGAGCTGGAGAGTCCTGGTATTTTGAGAAAACGATACTCAGTTCCTGCTTCCCTTAGCAAATCCGTGAAAGGCTGCCACTTTTGCTCGCTTGTTGAATCAACTGCCCAGCCATGAAGAATCACTACCATACTATATCCTCGTTAAATTAACTCTGTTTCAAATAAAGCCATTCCCCCAAAAAGTGCGCTATTCTCACCTAAGCTGGCCAGCTCCAGGTTTGCTAAAGGCAGAATACTCTGCCTATTGGATAAAATGGCTTTCACCTTTTCAAGGAGGAAGGGTCGTCTCAAGATCACTCCACCTCCAAAAAGAATGTGTTGGGTGGGGTGAAACGCCACAGTATTGAGCACTGTTTGCGCCGCGCGTTGGGCAATCTCGTCCCAAGTCGGATCTTCTTCAGGAATGTCGCCTAAATGTCTTTGTAGGTAGGTGTTTAGGCTTTTCCCTCCCAAGTACGCTTCTGCACAGCCGTGCTGGCCGCATGCACAAGCTCGACCTTGCCAATCTAGAATATGATGACCAACTTCAAAAGAAGTTAAGTGAATACTCTTTCCCAAGCGCTCACAAACTGCGCCTCCAACTCCTGTCCCCCAAATGAAGTACACAAAGTGATCCCAGTTCTGGCCCACCCCATAAACTCCTTCACCTAAGGCGGCCGTCGCTACATCATGCTTGACCCGTACGGGGATCTGTAACGCCTGCTCTAATAATGCCAAGAAGGGTCTGCCTTGCCAGTCTGGCAAGTTGGTCATTACTGTAGTCTTGCCCTCGTCGTCCTGACGACCAGGTAAACAAATACCTACCCCTTTAATCTCATCTTGCTCTGAAATACTATGAATATCTGCCACCAACTGAGCAAAACCTGGCTCAAAATCCTGACTGACTTTATACGCCTGAGATCGTACAATCTGTTTTGTGGCTGGGTTCAAAACCGCAATCCGTGTATTTGTGCCACCAATATCAATTCCTATATACATATGCGCTATACTATACTGGATATGCGACTCAGATACAGCCTCTTAACTTTAATTGCCTCAAGTAGTATTCTGCTTTCGGGTTGCGCCCCCCAATTGCCTGTTGCCGACGAGCCGTTAGTTCCACTCAGCGAATCTGGCATGACGAATGATAATTTCTATAATCAAGATGACGTACAGCTTTTAAGTTCTTCGTCAGCACAACCAGCAGCTCAACCAGTTGCTAAGGAAGGAAATCAAATGAAAACCCTCGCCGAGTTTGAACCAATCAAGGCAACTGAAGCCACCATTACTACTGCTAAAGGTGAGATTACTTTTACGCTCTATGGCGATAAAGCTCCGTTGACTGTCACCAACTTTCTGAACTTAGCGAAATCAGGTTTCTATGATGGGATAAAGTTTCACCGGATTATTCCTGACTTCATGGCTCAAGTGGGCGACCCCAAGAGCAAAGATGACGCCCAAAAAGCCGCGTGGGGGTCTGGTGGACCAGGCTATATGATTGCTGATGAGTTCAGTCCAGACCTAAAGCATGATAGTGAAGGCACTGTCTCGATGGCCAATGCCGGACCAAACTCAGGTGGCAGTCAATTCTTCATCACCTACGAAGCCACTTCTTGGTTAGATGGCAAGCATGCTGTGTTTGGCAAAGTCACAGCTGGCATGGATGTCTTGAAACAGCTCGAGATTGGCGACCAGATTGTCAAGATCAGCTATAAGTAATCTCTTGTACAATAAGCTGGTGAAAGCTCGATATATCTTGATCGTTGGTGCAATAACGCTACTGCTTTTTGTAGCAGCAAGTTTGTTATTCGCGATTGTGAACACTCGTCAAGCGCTCAGCCATCTCCAAGATTTCGAGTTTCACTCTGCCAATCTAGCTGCAAAGCGAGCCGAAGTGGTAGTCCAACCTCTGGCAACGCTTACTCTCCATAAGTCATCGCTGATGAACGGCTGGGAATCCAGTCTCCAGAGTATTACCGTAATCAACTCCTTAGCGGAAACTGCTCAAAAGTACTTACCAGCAGCACTTCAAGCCAGTCCGGAATCGAAGCAACTGGCCATCCTCCTCCATCAAGATGTAGTTGAGCTGGTCAGCGAATTAAGCACTGCTGCCAAAACTGTTGAGAGTCATGGCTGGTTAAAAAAGCTCGTTATTAATCAGCTTTCACCAAATCTTCAGCAGCTGATTAAAGACCCTGAAGTTCTCCAAAAAACTCTCGCAGACGCCCAATTTCTGACCCAAAAGATTCTTACAGGCCAACATCGTTACGTAATTGTGTTACAGAATTCTGAGGAGCTGCGTGCCACGGGTGGCTTTATGGGTTCATACGCTGTGCTTGAACTCAGTGATGGGCAAGTCATGACATTTAAAGTCCAAGATATTTATGAACCAGATGGCCAATTTTCCGGCTTGGTAGAAGCGCCACCAGGATTAAAAGAGTACCTCAGTGGTGGCAAAGGGATGCGCCTGCCGGACTCTAACTGGCATCCCGACTTTCCGAGTGCAGCCCAAGAAATTCTGCAGTTCTTTGCTCTAGGCAAGCAAAGCGGGAATGATGGCTTAGTAGCCATCAACCTCCAAGTCATCGAGCAAATCCTAGAAGTCATCGGACCCGTTCAGCTTCCCGAAAATAAGCAATTTGTAAATGCGCAGAACCTCTCTTCGATTGCTCGATCTGATCGGAGCACGTTTTTCCCTGGCTCTCAACAAAAGAAAAACTTTCTGCAATCACTTTTAAATCAGCTTGAGATTGTGGCTAGCAACTTGCCAATCGAGAAACAACAACAAATAGTCCGAGTTTTAGCGCGCCAGTTTACTGCCAAGAATATTCAGGTTTTTAGTCATGATCTGCAGATTCAACAAGTACTCCACCAATATCACTTCGATGGTCAAATTACTGCTGAGGATGCCCAGGCGTACTTTTTCTTAGTCGAGTCAAATGTCGGCATCAATAAAGCTAATAAAGATATTCAGCGCCAAGTCCAGATTGAAGTGGAAGAGTACCGAACGCGAATAACAATTACTTTTATGAACCACAGTGATTCATTGGCGTACATTAACTATCAACGACTGATTACTCTGCCAGATACAAAAGTTCACCAACTCGTCGTCGCGGGAACTCTACAAACTCAATGGGATGAGCAGATCCTTAATACCGCGGATGGCAGAGCGTTTAACCAACTAGGCTTTTTGGTCATCAGCCCTCCTTTAGAACAGACTACCGTTGTGATGGAGGTCAGTCACCCTTCCCGACCTGACTCAAGTCTCAAAGTGCAACGGCAAGCAGGATTACCTTCTACCCCGTATACTATTAAGCATCAAGGAAAAACCACCACCTTTTTACTTGAGGAAGATCACCTCATTGAGTAATGAATCAACAACTCCGCGAAAACGCCACTACTCAACTCGAAAAAGCCACACAGATGCTGGCAGCTTTGCAGTTGTCAGAATTACTACAGCGCAAAGAAGCACTGGAGCAACAAACCTTCTCCGCTGATTTCTGGAGCTCTCCCGAGGCCAAACGCGTCATGCGGGAGGTTTCTTCACTCAAAACCCAGATTGACCAAATTGAGGAAGTCGAGAGTAAGAAGGCAGATTTAGAAGCCTACTTTGAGCTGCTCAATGAACAAGACCCTGATCCAGAAACCGAGCAAGAGCTGGCGAAGACGATAGGGGAGTTCACTCGAGCTATTCAAGCTGCGGAGCTAACCCAGTTTCTGAGTGGTAAGTACGATAGCTATGCGGCAATTCTGTCAGTCCACGCAGGCCAAGGAGGCACGGAGGCGATGGACTGGGCCAGTATGCTCCAGCGGATGTACATTCGCTACGGCGAACGGAAGAACTGGAAGTTCACCTTGATAGAAGAGTCTCGAGGCGAAGACGCTGGCATCAAGTCAGCGGTCTATGAAGTTCGAGCTCCATATGCCTACGGCTACCTGAAGGGAGAGCGCGGTACCCATCGGTTAGTGCGCCAAAGTCCATTTAACGCTGATAACTTGCGTCAGACCTCTTTTGCCTTAGTGGAAGTACTCCCATTGATCGAGAGTGATGACACCGAAATCGTCGTCAAAGATGAAGAGCTGGAATGGCACTTTTCTCGAGCTGGCGGAGCTGGTGGTCAAAACGTCAATAAAGTGAACACAGCCGTCGAGTTAACCCATACTCCCACTGGCCTAGTCATCAAGTGCCGAGAAGAACGCTCGCAAGGTCAGAATAAGGATCGAGCACTTTCCCTACTCAAAGCGCGTTTAGCACAACTCGAAGAAGAACGTCTGGAACAAGAAATTGCCAACATTAAAGGCCAACATGTCCAAGCTAGCTGGGGAAACCAGATTCGCAACTATGTCCTTCACCCATATCACTTGGTCAAAGATACCCGTACTGAGGTGGAAACTTCAGACACTTCTGGCGTACTAGATGGGGATATTGAGCCGTTTATTCAGGCGAAGTTGAAAGTCCGCTAGCATCCACCTCCGTGGCTGTAGTATGATCAAAATATGTTCAGCGTTGACTCCCAATCCACCCCACCTACTGATGTGCGTCCACCACTTATTCATCAAGTAAATATGGATTCCGACGTAAATCCTTCAATAGCTAACTTTGCTCCTCATGAGACCACTGAATCTGTGAAAGGAAATATGAAGAAATCCTCTTCTCTGTTTATCCCCTTATGTCTAATGGTGATCATTGGCGGAGCTGCTACAGGCATGGGTCTTGGCCAACTGCGAGCGAAAACCAGTAGTGAACCAGGTACCTTCCAGGGAGAAGTCGTTCAAAAAGTGGCTGGTGAAAATATCACGGCAGGTCAGATTTTTGGTAGCGCCAATGAAACTGAGTTTAAAGATAGCGCTGAAGGCTTTTTAGAGCTGGGGGGACTTGATGGTGAAGGCTCTCATAAACTACTCCGCGCCGGAGGCATCAGTCAAACCGTCTACCTGACATCTTCTGTCACTGATTTAAGCAAGTTTGAGGGCATGAAAATAAAAGTCTGGGGCGAAACCTTTAAAGGTCAAAAAGCTGGCTGGCTAATGGACGTGGGACGAGTCCAAGTCATCGACACCGCCGCACAAGCTCCTTTTACTGACAAAGCAACTCAGGGTAAACAAGCCCCAGCTGCTGGCAATGAAGAGTAGTACCGCTAGACCGAGTACCCTCATTTCGAGTAAACTAAACTCATGATTACGTTTTCTAACGTCACCAAACAATTTGGAGATAATCCACCATCACTGGAAAACATTTCTTTTGAAGTCGACAAAGGCGAGTTTATTTTTTTAACCGGACCGTCAGGCTCGGGAAAAACCACCTTGCTCAAGCTCTTAATCAAGGAATATACCCCAAATGAAGGTGATGTTTTATTTGAAGGAGAGTCTCTAAACAAATTGAGTGGCTCCAAAGTTCATCACCATCGTCGTAAAATCGGTGTGGTGTTCCAAGATTACCGGCTTCTGCCGGAGCTAAACGTCTGGGAGAACATTGCCTTGGCACTCCAGATCATCGGTCGTCCCCAGTCTGAGATCGAAGAGCGTGTCACAGACCTGCTTGAGCTGGTGCAGCTGACTGATAAAGCCTTCTTCTTCCCTGCTGAACTGTCAGGCGGGGAGTCGCAGCGCGTCGGGATTGCCCGCGCCCTTTCTACTGCTCCCGGAGTTTTACTTGCTGATGAGCCTACCGGAAACCTCGACCCGCATACCACCTTGATGATTGCCAAGTTATTCAGCAAAATTCACGAGCTTGGAACCACCATTCTCTTTGCCACTCACGACCTCTCCATCCTCTCTACCTTTCAGCATCGTCGAATTCACCTCGAGAAGGGCCAGCTCATCACGGATTCAGGCAAAGACCCAGAATCCAAGAAGTCAGTGAAAACTGAGCCAGCCGCCCAAAAATCAGAAAAACCCACCAGCTCTGCAGCTGGTACTAAAGTACACACAGACCCTGAAACTACAAAAGAAGTTGCTCAAGAAGAACCTAGTAAGGAGTCAGAAAAACCAGCCCACTCGCGGCGTTTGAAGCTGCCTCACTTTTCTTTCAAGTTGCCATTCGGTCGCAAGAAAGCAGCTGCTCCAGAGGTTTCTGAAGCCGAATCTGGTGAGCCTGACGAACCTGAGACTAAGGCTGCTCAAGGAGCCCAAGAAAAAAAGGAAACTTCTTCAGCAATGGAAAAACCTAAGAAAGCCAAGGACGACAATCAGCAGATGACGGAAATGCTTGTCCAAATTGAGGATTTATAAGATGAAACACCTTTCCAGCGCTCTCACCGCCATTCGTCGTTCACCCTACCAGGCCTTGTCGGCAGTGCTGTTGGTGTCAATTACTTTTTTTGTCGCCTACACCTGTTCCATTTTCTTCTTTGGAACCGAGCAAGTCCTTCGTTACTTTGAGACCAGACCACAGATCACCGCTTTTTTCCAGCTCGATGCAGATGCAGTTACCCTCCAACAAGTAGAGAAGACCATGAAAGAAAAACCCTATGTTGATCGAGTAACGATGACCAGCAAGGAACAAGCGTTGCAGATCTATCGTGAAGATAATAAAAAAGATCCACTCCTGCTCGAACTGGTCACTGCTGATATCTTGCCCGCTAGTATTGAAGTATCCAGTAAAGATGTTGGTTCATTGGTCAAAATCAAGGAAGACCTAGAGAAATCTGCCGGTATAGAGGAAGTGGTTTTTCAACAAGATGTGGTAGACACCCTAGAATCTTGGACCAACTCCATTCGCTATATCGGGGTAGCAAGTGTTGCCATTCTGGCATTCACCTCCCTGCTGCTGATTATTATCATCACTGGTTTGAAAGTAGTCAACAGACGCCGCGCTATCCAAATTATGCGGATCTTGGGTGCCAGCAAATGGTATGTCAAAGCGCCGTTTATCTATGAAGGAATGCTCTATGGCCTATTTGGTTCCTTTTTAGGGTGGTCAATGATGTATGTGGGCGTTTTATATTTGACTCCTTGGCTCAAAAACTTCTTAGGAGAAGTCCCCTTATTTCCTTTAGCTTGGAGTTTCTTTGCCGCCCAGCTTGGCACGGGCTCACTAGTAGGGATTCTGTTGGGCGCGTTTGCCAGCTCAATTGCCACCCAACGAATCATGAGACACAGTTAGACCACAGCTTGAAAACGGACCTCTGTATGCGTATACGACCTCAGTTTTCTTTCATCATTTTCAGTATCTTAATACTTGGTTTGCTTTGGTTATTACCTGTCTCAGAGCCAGTGTACTCGGCGGAAGAATGCGCCTGTCCTGAAGGCCAAGAAGAACTGGATTGCAATAAATTCAAACAAGCCTGCTGGGGTGGAAAGATTGGCCAAAAAAAAGAAGAAGCCACCACGCTTGCCAGCTTGATTAGTGTCCTCAATGGCCAGATTAAGGTCCAAGAGCTACAAATCAATCAAACCAAGCTGGAAATTGCGAAGCTGGTCAAGGAAGTCGACCAACTCAGTGAACGCATCTCCGGCCTGGACATCTCACTCGATCGGATGACTGGAGTGTTGATTCAGCGCGTCGGCACCAACTACAAACGGCGCCTGACTAATCCGCTCAATGTCTTGCTTATTGCAGACTCGATGCAGAGCTTTTTTAGTAGATATAAGTACCTGCAAGTCGCCCAAAAACACACTACTGAGCTGATGAGCCGGGCGGAAACGCAGAAAATAGACTTTGACCAGCAAAAAGCTCTGAAGGAAAAGAAACAAGCAGAAGTTGACCGCAAGAAACTCGCTCTGCAGACACAGCAAGAAGAAATTACTCGACAGCGAGCAGATCAGCAAACTTTGCTCCAGCAAACTCGCAACGATGAAGCCCGCTACCAACAAGAACTCGCCAAGACCTTAGCCGAGTTGAACGCCATTCAGTCCATCGTCGCTGGGGGCGGTGACGAAGAAAAGCTGAAAGATGTTGCCCAAGGTGACACGATTGCCAGCATTATCAATGGCGCTTCGACTTGCTCAACTGGCACCCACCTGCACTTCGAGGTGGTGAAAGGTGGTAGCCACCAAAACCCAGCAGGCTATCTTAAACCGATCTCGGCAGTCTGGAATAACTCCCCAGATGGAGAGTTTGGCTTTGGCGGAGACTGGGACTGGCCAGTGGATAATGCAGCCAAGATCAATCAAGGCTTTGGGATGACCTGGTACGCAAGGGTCAGGCGCTCATACGGGGGCGCTCCTCACACGGGCATTGATATGATGAGTAAAACGGCTGGCGACTTCCGAGTCAAGGCAGTCAAATCTGGTGAACTATACAGAGGCAGCATCAAGTGCGGCAAGGGCTTCCTGAGGTATGTCAAAGTAGCCCACAAGGACAGTGACCTCAGCAGTTATTACTTACATGTGAATTATTAAACACCTCTTTCCTTACATAATCCGTAGGAAAAACTCATTTGCTAGACCCCTCGGGTTCTTAATACCCAAACATCCCTATAACTATTGACAAAGTGACGTCCGTATAATATATTACACAGCAACTATAAGAATATCTTTGTTGATCAAACATTACCTAAATCAAATTATAGAAGGTGAAGGAACATATGAAGACATTTGGAAAATACATCGCTGCTCTCTTATTAAGCGTCCTTGTATTCACGTCGTTTACAACCGTTGCTGGAGCAGATACTACTGGCCAGAAACAGGAAATAAACCAAAACGTAAAAGTGAACTGTAGCGTCGGCTCATACGGTCAAAGTACCGAATGTACAGCTGAAGGCACACAGAATGCAAAACAAGAGTTCATTACTCGCGCTGACGGCATAAAAATCCGTAAGCACAAAGTAGCTGCAACTAGTATGAACCAGACTGTTCTCATGGCAGTTGCTGTCACAGCAATCGGCACAATGGGACTTGGACTCGTTAGCTTAAAAAAGAGAAGCATTTAATTCTTCTTAAATAAGAACTTCGAAACCCCTCTACAAAGAGGGGTTTTTGTGGCGTGTCGGAGGTGAAGAGGAAATTTTAGATGTTTTTTCACGCGGATTTTAGGCAACAAAAAACCACCCCTTTCAGGATGGTCTTTTGTTGAAGCACTACGAGTGCTGAGCCCTAAGTCTACGCTAAAGACAGTCTGTGCCAGTACCCCTCGTTTTCAATAAGCAACTTATATTCTCGAGTGTGGAGATGAGGGGAATTAAACCCCCGTCCCGAGTTTCGTAGATCTGGGTCTGCTCCAGCAGCATCCCTACACTACCCACGAGCGTACAACATAATTCTTGCAAAGAGGTGACATTGTTGCAGAGAGGTATTAACGCGCCACACGTTTTGCAGCAAACCAAACCTACTAAGGACCAATCGTGTTTGCGGGAGCGATCAACACATTTGTTGTGTTTTTGCATAATGTCCTTTGATTTTTGTGTTCTTTCATAGTCACGATGCAAGCGTGAAAACCGTCGTACATTTTGCCATCATAGCGAACCTTTCCTGCGAACCGAACATCTGTCAGCATTCGATGAATGGCATTGGCTCTGACACGATTGCCTATAGGTGTGCGGAAGCCTTCGGCAAATAGTTCCTCTTCAAGTCGATAGATGGAATAGCACTCAGCGCCTATGTGGTAGAGGTGATAGGTTTCTCGAATGAGAAACTTACGTTCTGTATCAGTAGCTGTCAAGCAAGCTGTTTGATCTGTGAAAAGGAAAGACGCTTCATACCTTCGTTTACTCACCTTACTCAGTATACCCAAGTTTAGTGGCGGATCGGTAGCCAAAGCGACGAGACTTCATCAAAAAGAAAGTCTCTTTGACTGCACCATAAATGACGTCCCAACGCGCGCCTGTTTGGGCGCCGTAGTGACGAGGATAGTGGGTTACACCAACCTGATCGTACACGTAATCGTGATCAATTACCTTCAACAATAGTTCGGTTGAGACCATTGCGCCGCGACTTTCTAGCGGCATCAAGTCATCAACTACACTACGGTGGATCAATTTGAATGCACAGTCAATGTCTCGAATGGTAGATGGAAACTGGAAGAAGACGGCGTTCCAGATCTTTAGCATTTTTGCCAAAAGCAAACGCGACCACTTATCAGCACGTTTGATTCGATAGCCTATGACGGCTAAGTTTTCAGAAGTGAGAGGAACAAATTTGGTAAGTTCACCAAGATCAAACTGAAGGTCACCATCGGCAAAAAAGATCCATTCATGTTTTGCGGCGCTAAAACCAGTCTGAAGTGCACCGCCGTACCCTAAGTTTACTTGATCAATAACGACGATGTGTTTATCTTTTTTGGCGAGTTGATGGGCAATGACAGAAGTCTTATCTTTACTCCCGTCGTTGACCACGATGATCTCGTACTTCTCAGCGAGTTGAGGAACAACCTTTTGTGCTTGGGAAATCACCCGGGCAATATTTTCCTCTTCGTTATGCATTGGGAAGAAGACAGAGAGTGAGCGCAAACGTTGCGGGGTATTGAGTTTATGTCCCGCGATAGCCTCCACCGAAAGTGAAACAGGAGCTGACCAACCGCGAAGCTTGGTGTAGAGCTTGTAGAGCACTGATTCAGGCAAGGAAATCACTAATGTTGCTTGGGCAAGTGTAGACACCAAACCCTGAAGGTTCGGCTTGTACCCGTGCTTAAAGACTGCATTCCAACGCGCACGTGCAATCTGCCAAAAGTCTTTCTTTGGATGGCGAGACGAGATGTTTTTGCTATGCATGCGGTAACTGAGCAGCTTATCTGGCATGTTTGCAATTTGGCCGTGCTGTAACAAACGGAATAACAGCTCATGTTCTTCAGCTGTCGCTAAGCCGTCTTCATACCAGTGAAAACCTTTTGGTAACAACATCGTGTTGACCATCATGGTTGGTTGTTGGACGCTGGCAAAAGAAAACAGCATTTTACTGACCTGTGAAGGTTTGGTAGGAAAACGTTTATGACCAATAACTTGGCCAAACTCGTTAATGACATCACACTGACCACCGACAGCCACAATTTCTGGATGTTTCACCAGGTACTTGAGCTGCACAGCCAAGCGGGTAGGCGAAGCGATATCATCACTGTCCATACGCGCAATAAAGTGACTTTGGGCAAGTTTAATCGCTTTATTGGCAGTGTAGGACACACCTCGATTTTTTTGATTTCGGATGGCTTTAATGCGTGAGTCTTTTTTTGCGAAACGCTGCAAGATCTCCCAAGAACCATCTGTAGAGTGGTCGTCAATGACAATCAGCTCCCAGTTCTTGTGAGTTTGTTTTTGAATACTTTGAAGGGCAGCCGGCAAAAACGAAACCGTGTTGTAGACCGGCATGATGATGCTGATACTTTGGTTTTGTGTATGACTTTTCATGAGCCTTCTTTTATGAAACCTCAATTACTTCTACAGTTCGAATGAAACGTGGATTATTTGTTGTTTTTCTTAAGCTGGAGACACTTGTTATAGATGTCTTCGACAACCATGATGGAGTTCGTGCCAGCTTTGTTGTCTTGGTAGACAAACTTGGAAACATTCATACAACCATCGACAGACTGGCTATACATGGCTTGTTTCTGGATACTTAAGAATGATTGACCTAAGTACGCAGCCACAGCAACACTAGCCGCTAAGACAGCTACGAATAAGATGTTTGTTGATACCTTCATATCTTCCTTTTTCTTTTTAATTAACACGCTGACGTTCACAAAGTCTCACGAGTGAGGCTCTCTGAACGTCAGGCATACAGGTTTTGTAGTTAGCCCGACGTTATCTTACTGGGGGACGGTTTTTGAGGCCGTCCCTATGCGGAGTGCGAGTGTGCTAGCTGTCGAGCGAGCTCACAACGCGATTGATTCGTGCCTGCAAGATAGGGCGCACGGTGTCCGGGACTTCATCTTCCCAGTAGTTCACGACACCACCTCCTGCCCATCCCCACACGGGGGACTCGACCAGAAGGCAGTTGCCGTTATCGCACAGGTTGTTATCGGAAGCCCCGAGTCCGACGTGCCGCGAAAACACCGTGTCGCCCGGGGCGACCATCAAGGTGTGGTTTTCGCCGGTTGAACGACGAAATTCGGGCCACGGGGTAAGGACGACCAAACGGGCGCTGTTGGGATCCTGACTGACAACCCAGACATGATCCAGCAGTTCGGTGTCGGTGAGGTCTTCACAGTCCTCCATCGCCACCTGCTGCTTCGCCAGTTCCCATGACAGGACGGCGATTTCGTTCATGGCTTCAGTGACGGCGGGGTTGAGTTCCCACACGACGAAACCAAAGTCCTGACCCCCCGCGTTGCGGGCGTAGGTGTCAGGCAGAAGAACAGCCTGCTGGCAGCCGCCTGTCAAGGTGGCTTCGCCATCGGCGGTCTGAAAGCGGAGAGAATGACCCACCATCGTGGCGACTTCATTCTCGGACGTACCAACGCCGGGGCGGCTTAGACCCAGTTCAGGGCCATAGCTGCTATCGGACACGCGGCGGACACGCCATTCGGAATCTTCTTGCGCCATCGCGGGTGCGACGGCGGTCATGAAGATGCTCATGACCAGCAGAGCGAAAAACAGTTTGGTACGCATCGATATTGCTCCTTAGTGAGACGGTTCGAATTTTGTTCGCAGTTTTCCCTTGCGGGTACTCTGCCAGCTCTAAACGCGTCCTCAGATGAGAGAGAACACGTTGAAAGCTGACAGAATTGCGAATTCGATCATCAGGAGACTATAAATTTATCTCTTTCGAGATACCTGTATGCCTTGTTAATGTGCTCTCTTGCCTTTCACCTTGCGGTAAAAAGCAAAAGCACTTGTGCTACCGGCAGAACTCTTTGGCCGTAATGGCTAGGAGTGCTGTATATCGGCAGCGAGGTAGATACCTAATACCCACTTCGCTAAAGACATCAAAATTCAACAGGTCATACTATATCAAAATACTGTCCATTTGTCAATGTTATAGGCTTATTAAGCCTAGTTGGTGGGTTTGGGGTACATTCTATCTCAAAAAAGCAGCGATCTGCCAAGAAAATAGAGTGAGTGTATACTCTTGCTAAAGCTTTTCTGCATCACAAAATTCTGTCTAAGTTAGTTACAATCGATCAAGCAGTATGAAAAAAATCTGGGAGTTACTTCAGCTTCATTGGCCAAAACTACTTTTGTGTTTTATTTGGCTGGCCATCGTTGTCACCAACTACCAGCCAGGTACTTGGTTAAGTGGTTGGGATAATTTACACCCTGAATTTGACTTTTGGTTAAGTGTAAAAAGATCTTTTTCGGCTACATGGCAAGAATACCAGGGAGTGGGCTTACTGGGTGGCATGAGCCATGCCGCAGATGTCACCCGCCAACTATTTCTATGGGCTCTATCATTTGTTTTCCCCCGTGACACATTGCGTTACATCTGGCATTTCTTAATGTTACTCATCGGACCACTGGGTGTACTGTCCCTGGCTACTTTCTTACTTTCACCAAAGTCGTCTCGGAAGAAACTAAGTCTTAAGGCTGCTAGTTTTATGGCTGGCTCATTTTATTTACTCAATTTAGCTACTGTTCAATACTTCTTTACTCCTTTTGAAACTTTTTCTAGCTTCTACGGGTTTTTACCTTGGCTATTATATGGCGCGCTACGCTACTTAAAGTCACACAGTTCCAAAGATTTACTGCTCTTCTTTGCTATCTCAGTAGCAGCTAGTTCTGCCTTTTATGTCCAAACTTTATTTGTGGTTTATAGCTTGGTTTTGGGGATTTTTATGCTTAATGCTGCTTGGCCGTTTAGGGCTTTACAACTCAAAGCCTCTCTTAAACTAGCCCTAACAATTCTAGCCAGTAATGCTTTCTGGTTACTACCATCACTTTACTTTACCTTAACCGCCTCTGTTACCACGCTTCAAGCCAAACAAAATGTGATTTCCACTCCAGAAGTTCAGTATATGAATCAATACTTTGGGACTTTATCTGATATTGCCTTACTCAAAGGGTATTGGTTTAATTATCTTGACTTTGATACCTCACAGAAGAAGCCTGTCTTTTTATTTCAAGCTTGGCGAGATCACTTAGCTCAGTCACCCACGCAATGGGTAGGTTTTAGTTTTTTTATCATGGCAGTGCTAGGAATAATCTTTTTGATTAAAAAGAAAAACTTTGCTTTTGCTCCGGCCATTGCTTTTGTTTTTGCGCTGGTGGTTTTAATTCTGACTGCCGGCAACGGTATCTTTGGGGTGGGTTTTACTTTTTTGTCTGACCACGTACCCTTGTTTGGCCAAATTTTTAGAACTGTTTTTACTAAATGGTCAATTGTGGCTGCGCTCATTTACAGTTTAGGTTTATTTAATTTTTTTCACACTTTACTCAGTTTTAGAATGCATCGTTTTGCTGCCTACCTCAGATTACTGATCGTACCCCTCTTTATCAGTCTGTTAATCTTCTACACCTTACCAATTTTTAAAGGTCATTTTCTGGCTGACTTAGTCCGAGTTAAGATTCCCACGCCCTACTTTGAATTATTTAGTTTTTTCAAAACGCAACCTAAACAAGCTCGAATTGCTTCTTTTCCCGTTCAGTCTGGGTGGGGCTGGGGGCTGCATACCTGGAAATATAGTGGTAGCGGTTTTTTGTGGTATGGGATTGAACAACCAATTTTAGATCGAGCCTTTGATGTTTGGAGTCCTCACAATGAAACCTATTTCAACCAGATTTCTGAGGCAGTCTACGGTAATGATCCTCAAGCCCTAGCTAATACGCTAAAACAGTATCAAGTGTCGTATCTTTTGATTGATGAAAGCATTACCACCTACGACCGCGACCAAGCCTTTTTATTTTTCCCTGAAACTAAAAATTTGTTAAGCCAAATTGGCGCAAAAGTCGTCTGGCAAAAAGATTTCTTAACTATTTATCAAACTCCATTTAGTTCTCGTTCTTTTCTTAATGCTCCAGCTAGTTTTAGTCATATTGATGTTAATACGGTTTACGGTCGAAGGGATCAAGCCTTTGCGCAATACGGCAATTACATTTCGCTTAATAACATTGAAACTGAACTACCCTCAGTAATTTTGCCTTTTCATAGTTTGTATTCTACAAACCTTAAAGATATGGCCGTTGAGAATCAGAAGGTGGTAATTAGAAAAAATGTCCCGCTTCACGGACAAACTCAAGTGGTAATACCAGCCTTAGCCACTGGTCAGAACTATACAACTCCAGCCGAAATTAGCTACAGCAATGCTCAGATATCAATTACTTTTCCCATTCCCAAACTAGATATCAATGATCACTCATTTACTCTGGCTCAGCTCCCAGCAGTGTCAATCAAGGCTCCAGTGGCTTCAGAGAATATTGTGCTCCAGATAGCTGACCAGCAAATTTACCTTAAACCTCAGCAACTAGTTTCAGTCAGTTTTGTTTTACCGGCTGGTAAAGAAATATCTGCTTCAGTTTTTGATGAAGCAGATATTGACTTCTCCACTTCTGAGCCTGTCATTGGTCAAGAAGATGTGATTGAAGATGTTCTCTCTCCTAGCATCTGGACAGAGTTGCTTAACCCTCAGACCTTCCCAGTTAGTCCGGAAAATAACTCAGTTAATTTAGCCATTTCATTGCCCGTCACCGCCCAAACCATTCCTTCCACCCAATCTTCAGATACAAATTGTGATGCTTTTCAACGAGGTGAATTTACCAATCTAACAGAAGGGGCTAAAACTTTTTTTACCGCTGATAATTTTGCGATTCTCTGCCATATTTCGAATGTATATCCGGTCTCAACTCGTAACAGCTATTTAGTTCATATTAAAGGCGAAAATCTTCTAGGGCGCAGCTTGCGACTCTTTGTCTACAATAAAGAAACAAACCGTTCTGATCTGGAAGAAATTTTACCCAAGAAAAAATTTGATAGTTTTTACAGTCTTTTGAGTTGGCCATTAATACCAGAAAATTTTTACGATTTAAATTTAGTGACTCGTTCATTTGGCCAGAAAAGTCAGAATGTAACTGAAAAAGTTGAGATCTACCCTTTTCCTCTAGAGTATGTATCACAGATTTACCTGTCTGCGGCTGATACCCAGAGCTCACTCAATCTTAAGAATTCCACCAAGCTTTCTCAAACTTGGAAACGGGAGACCTATCAATACGGTGGCCATGTAACCGCAGCTAGTAATTCCGGACTACTGACCTTAGGTCAAGGTTACAACTCAGGCTGGATCGCTTTTAGTTTGCAACGCTTCCAAATATTACCCCATGTCAAATATAACGGCTGGGCCAACGCCTGGATTTTGCCTGAAGGCAACTACAGCTTTGTGATTTTCTATCTGCCACAATTATTTAATACTTTTGGCTTCCTTCTTTTAGCTGTTACATTAGCTTTCTTGGTTCGAGCACTGCGAAAAAATGTAAGCTAAATGTCAGAATTCAGGTTTATACCTGAAGCATGACCTGATGCAGCCGGATCATTTGCTGCGGAAGCTTCCAACAAAATTCGAAACCATTTGGTCCTTTTACAGTACTTCTACCTAGTGATTGTTGAGGTCGATTCTAGAGTTAAAGGGCAGGCAGGATCTGGCTCAGATTATGACGGCGGAATAGTATTTAAACCTGAAGTGCCATTTGAGAAAGGGAAGAAGCTTTACAGATCTTACGCAATGATGTTACTGAGTTAGATCAAATTGAAAAGTCTTTAGAACTTTCGTTAAGACACACAGATGGTGGATACAGCTTGTCAAGCCCCCCATTCATGAAGACCGGATTCTGGGAAATGTAATCGGGCAAATGAAACAGGAGACATTTTGAGTGATCGATGAATCCTTTTGTAATTGTAATACTTGATTTGAGAATAAATCTCTTCAATTCATTCTCCAGCAGTAACTAAACTACAAAAAATGGGACGTATGGATATCACTTCCATGCCAGTGCTAAAACTGAGCAAGGTCTTTTTATACTAGGACAGGGATTTAACAAAGGGTGGATCGCATTCAACAGTAGTAAACCTTCCAAACTTTTTGAGCACATCAAGTACAATGGCTGGGCAAATGCTTGGATTATTCCTCAAGGGGAGTACGATATTCTGGTAATTTATTGGCCACAACTTCTAAGTTTTTCAGGCTATATTTCTGCGCTAATTGTTCTGATTCTATTGGCGTTCAGATTCCTTACTTCACGCCATTTCAAAAAACCCTACGCTTCCCGCTAGAATCACTCACTAGATTAAGAGTGTGAGAATATTTCGACACACGCTTCTGCTACTGCTGGAAATTGCCTTCTTTTGCCTGCTGACTGTCTTCATTTCTTCTGTCGCTTTTGCCCAGGTAGTAATAAATGAGCTTCATCCCGCACCGAGCAGTGGCAATGAGTGGTTTGAGCTCAAGAATGTCGGTACTGCTTCAGCAGATCTCTCAACTTGGTCAGTCAGTGACAGCGCTGCAACTTTGAACCCTTCACCTACATTTACCAACAGAATTATAAATCCCGGTGAGTACGCTGTCTTCGAGCTGAGTAATAAGCTAAATAATACTGGCGACAAGCTGATTTTGTACGCCCCCAGCTCGGTGGTTATCGACCAGTTTGAGTATAGCTCCTCTCAAAGTGACGTGAGTTGGGCCAGAAGTCCTGACGCTACCGGCTCGTTTGCGTTGCAACCACCGAGTCGGGGAGTGAGTAACTTTGCACCCAGTCCAACTCCAGCTCCCTTAGCTACTCCTTCGACATCAGTGTCACCATCCCCAGGCTCTTCGCCGACTCCAACTCCAAACCCCTCACCTACTCCAACAACGTAAAACTCTCGGAGATTATGGCCTGCCCAGAAACCGGCAACAGCGAGTGGATTGAGCTCTATAACCCGGACTCCAGCACATACACGTTAGACAGCTGGAAAATTCGCGACTCAGCCGGGACTCGAAAGACTATCTCCGGCAGTATTCCAGCCCAGGGCTATGCCACTTTTCAGCTCTCCACCTCAATTCTCAATAATGACGGAGATCAAGTTTCGCTAGAAAACCCTATCGGAGTGACCCTCGCTACTGTCAGCTTTGGCGAGTGTCAGAAAGGAACCAGCTTTATTGATCATGAAGGAACTTGGCAACAAACTTTTTCAGTCACTAAAGACTTCGCAAATATTTTCTTTTCTGACGCTGAGAATACCTCAGAGGAAGAATTTGCTAAATCAGATGAAAGTAGTATTAGCTCCCCCTCGCCTTCACTAAAATCTAGCTCACTTCGCCCTTTAGTATCAACTGCCAGCTCTGCCACATCCAAAATTAAAAAAACCCCATATCCAGTGGCTAGTTTTTCTGCTGAATTCCTGGCCTCCCTTACAGATCTGCATTTTAAACAGGTCGCCACGGTCAGCACTGGTACTGTGGAGGAAAAGCCTTTTCTCCCCACATCCCCATCGAAGCTCCCAGGTAAGTTCTTGATTCTTGGACCAATGGCTATTGGCATCTCTTTGATGGCCACCAGCAGTTACCTCTACTACAAATGGTATACTGAAAAACGTGCACAAGAAGATTTTGATTTTGCTTAATGCCTACTTACCACCATTTCTATGGGCGAGCGTAATATTTCTTTTTTCTTCTCAAAGTCAGTTACCTGGTCTGAGTGTTTCAATGTTCGACTTTTTTTTCAAAAAAAGCGCGCATATGTTTGTCTATGCCGTCTTCTATTTTCTCCTCCATCGAGGAATTAACTTCCATCGTTATGCTCATCTGCCCATCTCACAGCGACCTCACTTTGTAACTAACTGGTGGCTGCCATTCCTTTTTACGCTGCTTTACGCTGCCCTCGATGAGTTCCACCAGATGTTTACCCCAAACCGCTATCCTACTATTCGGGATGTCGGATATGACATGCTCGGGGCTTGGGTTTCTTTTCTCTGGATTTACAGGTATATCTAGGCTAAGAACTGTTCAATAACCTCTCGTTGCAATGGGTTCAGGTTACTCAATCGACTGAGCTGACCCAGCCTATCTCTCCCAACCATCGTTACAAGCTCACTCTTTACACTTGCAAGCAACGTCACATCGCTTTCCCCCATTTGCTGGGCGGCCACTCGGAAATGTAAACCTATATATACTAATTTACTGACTAGCTTGCGCTCATCTTGATGAGCATATCTCAGTTGTCTGACATTCTTTTGTTGATGGGTGAAGAACTGCTGCCACTGAGTTGGCTTTCTCAGAAACTTTCCTTCTAATCTGCCTAGCAACTCCACTAAATCTGAATAGAATCCCAGTACTTCATTAGTCTGAGCAGGAAGTAATTGTCTAAGAATTGCTGACTGACGGTGAAATGCAGCCAAAGTCTCCGAGCTAGCTGTATCTATATCCGTTGCAACCAGGAGTAATCGGTATAATCTGAAGATCATAGATAGTTCTTTGCGGATATCACCGGAATCACCTAACTCAGCACCGAGTTCCCCCCCCAAACTGCATTTGGCACGACAGAGTCTATATGGTAGGATCACCGTATCATTGATAGATAGTACTTTATCCCATTTCGTTTGAGGAGGAACTCATGACAAAATCACAGCTGATCAATATTGTGGCCAAAAAAGCGCACTTAACCAAAAAAGCTTCAGAAGAGGCAGTTGAAACAATATTTGAAGAGATTATTCGTAGTTTGCGCAAAGGTGATAAAGTGGTTATTTCTGGATTTGGCACTTTTTACTTAGGCAAAGTCAAGGATAAGCAAGTCGTCCCATTTGGTGACGAAGACAAGCGTCAAGTGATTAAAGGTCACAAAGTGGTCAACTTTAGAGTTGGCAAACCACTCAAGCGCGCAGTTTGGTAATGTGGCGCCGTTTTACTCATCTCATTAAGCATTCTTTTCTTGTGTCTCTCGGATATCGTTCAGAGGTTTTCCTATGGATTCTGCTGAGCATTGTGCCCACGGCAGTCGTTTTATTGATCTGGGTGAGTGTATACCAGGGTGCATCCGAACTACGTGGATTCCAACTTAGTCAGCTCTTGCAGTACTTATTTATTGCTACCGTAATTAGCGGTATTACTTCATCTCACTTCGAGAGCTGGCGAGCTAGAGAAATTCGCGAAGGCAAGATTGACTACTTGCTGACTAAGCCAATCTCCTATCTCACTCAAGTATTTTTGCATGACTTGGGAGCGAAAATTTTTTATATTGCTTACTCAATTCCGATCTTTATTTTTAGTTATTGGTTCTTAAGCCAAGTACTACCAATAAGTGGAATTCAATTTTCTCTCATCAACTTCCTTCAGTTTTGCATCCTAATTGTCTATGGCTACCTGGTAGAGTTTTTCCTTGCCTTGATTGTGTTACTCCTAACATTTTGGTTCGAGAACGGAGAAGGCCTAGAACACTTCAAGATGCTGACTATCAGCTTGCTGAGTGGGATGATGATACCAATTGTATTTATGCCTCCTTGGCTCCAAAGTATTGTACAAGCACTACCACTAAAGTATATGTATGCCTGGCCAATTGAAATTCTCCAGCAGCGCCAAACGCTGCAGATACAGGATCTGCTGTATGCAGCTGCTTTCCTACTATTTCTCTATGGACTGGTGAGACTGCTATGGCGACGAGCTCTCTTGAGATACTGCTCGGCTGGAGGTTAAAAATATAATCATGTATAAATCACTGCGTAAACACTGGCGTCTTTTCTGGAAGTTTCGGCAACTTCGCTTGATGTTATTACTAGAGTACCGGAATAGTTTCTTTTTTTGGTCGCTGGTATCCGTGCTTTGGACTGCCTTTAACTACTTTTTCTTTAGCCTGATTGTCAGCGCGAACAACACTATTGCCGGTTGGAACCAATCTGAGATGTACGTTTTGATCTCTACTTTTACAATTCTGGATGCTTTTACCTGGTCATTTTTTTATGCCAATATGACTACCTATACTAAGTCGATTTTTTATGGTGAGATGACCACCTACTTAACTCGGCCCGTGAGTACTCAATTTCTGGTTTCGATCCAAAATAATAGTTTTAATAATATCTTTCGTTTGGTGATTGGGATCGTCGTACTGGTCAAGGCAGTTCAAGCAACGCAGGTACCTCTCAGTCTAGGAACCATCCTCCTCTACGTTACGTTCATGATTCTGTCACTGCTTTTTATTTACAGCTTGTGGTTTATCGTCGCTACATGCGCCTTTTGGGTAGAGCGACTTGATAATATTAACGAGCTGATTCCAGCCACTCGCCGGATGTGGCAAGTCCCGCGGGGAGTGTACAGCGGGCTAGCCTCTACGTTATTTACCGTCATCCTCCCCTTGGGCTTAATCTCGACTATTCCAAGTGAAATTTTACTCGGGAAAGGTGAACTAAGGTGGATGGTGTACTACGGAATTTTTGCAGTCGGCAGCTTGCTTTTTTCAACCTGGTTTTTTCGTATTTCAGTCAAACGCTACTCTGGAGTCGGCAACTAATATGGCAAAGTACTGGTTGGTCTTCAAGCTCTCGCTCCTTCAATTACTGGAGTATCGCCTGGACTTGTTTTTAGGTACCTTTCGCTACGCCGCATCGATTATGCTGCTCGCACTGCTGTGGATGGCAGTAGCCAAAGAAAGTACTGCTTTTATTGATACCAGGTATCTGTTGCAGTACTATGTTGCGGCGGCAATTTTGTACGGCCTTTCCAACTTTCATCTCGACGAAGTAGAGGAAGACATTCGTTTAGGCTATATCTCCAAATACTTAGTGAAACCAATCTCCCCGTTTCTGTTTTACTTTATAAATAGTGGGACGAAGACGTTTGCCGAAGTAGTCATTAAAGCATTCGTGATGATTCCGATAGCTGCTCTTTTAGGTGTGTCTTTTGGGACAAGCCTCGCAAATCTATTTATTTTCTTCTGCTTTATGCCGGTTATTTTCTTTGGCATGTTCTCACTCTACTTGGTGGCTACCAGCTTGGCTTTTTGGTTCACCTCAGTAGACTCTATTCGACTAAGTATTATGTTTGTGTTCAGATTTTTATCTGGAATCTTCATACCAATTCTGTTCATGCCAGAGTGGTTCCAGTATATCTCTCGCTGGCTACCTTTTACGCCAGTAGCTTTTACTCCCATTCAAGTTTTACTCAATAAACTGGACTTTTCTCAATCACTGCTCGCATTTGGTGTACTGCTTTTTTGGAGTCTTCTTTTCTTTGCGCTGCAACAATTTTTATGGAGAAAGGCAACTCACTCGTATGAAGCAACAGGTATTTAAGTATCTTCGGGTATACGGCCAGATCTCGGAGCTAGCCATTAAAACATTGCTAGAGTACCGGCTAAACGCGGTCGTGCAAGCCAGCTTTGGCTTTGTCTACTTTGCTGGACTCTTTATTATTCTGCAGACTGTATTCGCCAAGACCAATTCTCTGGGCGGCTGGAATAAAGCTGAGTTAATGGTGATGCTGGGTTTAACCTCTGTGAATTGGGGATTCATTGAGACTTTTTACTTCGGTAACCTGCGGCGATTTATGATGGTGGGAGTAGCAAATGGCACTTTAGATAGTGTCCTAACGAAGCCAGTCTCACCTCAATTCTTAATTTCATTTAGCCAACCAAATATGGGTTTTGTCGCTCACCCCCTCGGTCTGATGCTATTTCTGATCTATTGGCTCTGGCAGGTTAAAGACTCAATTACCCTCTCTTCTTTGCTCAGCTTTTTAGTGGTAATGATTGCGAGCAGTATCATCGTTTACACAGTTTTTTTGAGCTACGCAGCTCTGGCCTTTTACCTAACCAAGTCTAGTCAAACTATCCGAGCTCTCCAAACTCTGGCAGATCATGCCCAGTACCCTACCGCTATTTATCCTTTCCCAATCTTTATTGGCTTAAGTATCGTGGTACCAATTGCCTTTATTGGCTACTTTCCGACGGTTTTCTTGTTTGGTAGAGGAAACTCGCTACTGCTCTCCCTAATTGTCAGCTTTGCTGTGATCACCTACCTGTTTAGTAAAATTATTTGGAGAATTAGCCTGCGGAGATACACGTCAGTCAGTTCGTAATAATTATTTAATCAATAAAGTACGGTACAATACTCAGATCAAAAGGAATGTATGACTCAAGATGGCCCAGTAATTTCTCTCCGAAACCTCAAGAAGTACTTTAAGGTCTATAAAAAAGAGCCTGGACTCCTGGGTTCCGTGAAGTCGCTCTGGCATCGCGAATACGAAGAAGTCAAAGCCGTCGATGACGTTTCGTTTGAGATTCAGCCTGGAGAAATCGTTGGCTTTATTGGCCAGAATGGCGCCGGCAAAACTACTACCCTGAAAGTTCTCTCAGGCTTACTCTATCCCACCAGCGGTGAGGTCAGCGTGCTAGGCTACAACCCCTGGGATCGCAAAGCGGAGTTCCAGAAACAGTTTGCGCTGGTGATGGGTCAAAAAAATCAGCTCTGGTGGGATTTGCCTGCCATGGAAAGTTTCTTGCTCAATAAGGCTATCTATGAAGTTCCTGATACCCAGTTTAAGAAAACCCTCAATAAGTTAATGGCACTGCTAGAAGTAGAAGACATCGTCAAGATTCAGGTGCGAAAACTTTCACTGGGACAGCGGATGAAGTGTGAGCTGATTGCAGCGCTCCTCCATAACCCCAAAGTCTTATTCTTAGACGAGCCGACCATTGGCTTAGACGTGGTAATGCAGAAAGTGTTGCGAGACTTTATTAAGGCCTACAATGAAGAGTTTGGCGCCACGATTATCCTGACCAGCCATTACATGGGTGACGTCAAGGAGCTCTGCAAGAGAGCGATTGTGATTGATCATGGTCACAAGATTTTTGATGGGGAGCTGGAGCAAATTATTAATCGTTTTGCCCGCAATAAAATATTGTCTCTGGTTCTTTCCAAGAAAGTTACTCACAAAGAGCTTCAAGCCTATGGAGAAATTCGCGAGTATGACTATCCGAAAGCAACGATCTTAGTTCCCCGCGCTGATGCGGCGAGGCTGGCTGGGAAAATTCTCAACGAGCTCGAAGTCGCGGATGTGAACATCGAAGAACCCACCATTGACGCGATCATTCGAGAGCTGTTTCTCTCTCAGTCAGCGAAACGAAAAAAATAATGGCCTAGATCAATAATTTTCTCAGTAATCTTGGAAACTTGAAACAAAAGTTTAATTTTTTTTCAGTGCAACCCAAGCTTTCTTCTTATTGACTAACTTACCAATAATGTAAAAACTATTCGTGAATATTACTGGGGAAGTGTATGCTTCCAATTATACGTACAATAAATGATTTATCGTTTTGGAGATTGCTTGGCTCGGCGAGCTTTACCACCAGTTCCAATTTTGCGAGTTTCCTTCATACGGTCATCGCGGGTGAGCAAGTTGCGTGGCTTCAATACTGCTCGAAAATCAGGATTTAATTTGACTAGGGCGCGAGACAGAGCTTGGATCAAGGCATCGAGCTGGGAAGGAATTCCAGAGCCTTCAACTTTGACTGAGACTCCGTACTTACCTTGAGTGTCAGTAACTGTAAAAGGTAAATTGTACATACTTGGAGCATTCTTGACTGAGCTGAAGTAATCACCGGCAACTTTACCGTTAACGACAAAGTTTCCCGCTTCATTATACAATCGAACGCGAGCAGTAGCAGTTTTACGACGACCAACAGTAGCTACAAACTCACCCTTTGGCATTACTACCGCTGGAACTGAAGTTTTTGCCACTTTTTCAGCTGCAACTTGAGCAGGTGCTTTTTGTTTCTTGACGATTTTTTGAATAGAGATTTTTTTCTTGAGTTTATTGGCCATAAAATTATGCTTGTTCTGCTTGCTTAGAGCCTAGTTGGCTTTGGTGAGCGTGCTCGGCAGTTGGATATACTTTTAAGCGAGCCATTCGAGGCTGTCGCAAGCGGTTATCAGGTAACATATTATAAACTGCGCGCTCAATAATTTTTTCTGGGTTCTTGACTTGTAACTCCGCAAAAGAAGCTTGGCGCAGACCACCTGGGAATAGGGAGTGATCATAGTACTTCTTCTTATTGGCTTTGTTACCGGTAATGTGAACTAAGCCAGCATTTACTACTACCACAAAGTCACCATTATCGATGTGGGGGGTAAACGTTGGCTTATTTTTACCCATTAACTTGAGCGCAACTTCGGTTGCAGCTTGACCCAAAACACGATCTTTGACATCAATCAGATGCCATTCGTGCTTCACTTCTGCTGTTTTCTGCATGTAGGTTTTCATATAGGTTACTTCGTGGCAGCCTTTGCTTTTTTGACTGCGCCTTGCTTGACGGGTTTGGCGACTACTTTGCTAGCAGCTTTCTTTGGTTCTGGACTACTCTTAGCTGGTGCGTTTACTTCAGCTTTTACTGACTTGGTAGCAGCTCTTCGGCCGTCCGCCACGCCTTGCTTGGCGGCTTTTACTCTCACTGGGTGAGTTTTCCCACTCTTTAAAGTTCCAGTCACTTCAGCTTGTTTAACAAATGAAATTTTGACCATTGGGGTGTTATCACCACGGCGATTACCAACTGGGGTAATCCGAGTAAAACCTGAGGTTCGATCACTCATGGCTGGAGCAACTCGGTCTACGAGCGTAGAAACCACGTCTCGCTTTCCAAAAACCCGATGTAACCCTCGGCGAGTTGCCAGAGTATCATCTTGAGCTTTATGGACAAGCTTATCAGCTAATCGCTTCAATACTTTGGCTTTGGCTTGAGTGGTAGTGATTTCGCCTCGTTCAGTCAAGTTGCGCAGTAAGCCCATCAACAGTGCTTTGCGTTGGTTTGAATCTCGATTGAATTTCTTATCAGCGACGCGATGTCTCATACAAATCCTCAATTAGCCTAAGCTGACGCCTTTCTTTAAAAGAGCATCATTGATCAGATCCACACTCTTGCCACCTAAGTTCTTGACTTTAGAGACTACTTCTCTTGGTGCGCCGACCAGGTCTCCCACGGTCTTGAATCCACCTTTGCGCAGTGCATTGGCAATGCGGGTTGGCAGGTCAAGTTCCTCGACAGTTAGTCGTAAGACTTCTGCCTCTTCGGGACTCAACTGCACATCTGCTTCTGGAACAGCTTCTACAGCTGGGCTGAAAATTTGAGTGAACTGGCGGGCTAAGATGCGAGCAGATTGTTGCACTGCTTCCAAAGGAGTCATTGCACCATTACTCTGAACTTCTAACAGAACTCGATCATAGTCTGTGCGGCGACCGACACGGGTTGATTCCACATTGTAGGCAACTCGAACCACTGGGGAGAACAAGGCATCCACTGGAATTTCTCCCAAACTGACTTCTTTGCGCTCATTGGCCACTGAGTAGCCAACACCTGGCTCAACAGTCATCTCTACTTTGAGAGACTTTCCAGCAGCGAGGGTGGTGATGTATTGGTCTTTGTTGACTACTTCAAAGCCTGAATCTGGATCAATATCAGCAGCTGTGACTTCTTTGGCTCCCTTGAGCTCTAAGCGTAAGACGCCTGGAGTAGAGCTACTAGATTTAATCCGAATTTCTTTAATGTTCAAGATCATTTCCAAAACATCTTCTTTCAAACCTTCGAGTGTTGAAAATTGATGATCAACACCAGAAATGCGCACCTTGGTGATTGCCATTCCTGGTAAAGAACTCAACATCACCCGACGAAGAGCATTGCCTAGAGTATGTCCATACCCTTGCTCTAATGGCTCAATGACGATCGTTGCTTGGGTAGCAGTACTATCGTTATCAACCACGGTAAAGCTAGGGTTCATAGCCTCGTATTGGTCAAAGTTTTGATTCATATATCTTTCTCCTTGTTTCGCCGCCCCATGTGGGACTCTGTGTCTGGATTATTATTATCTACTATAAAATTCTACAATTAATTGTTCTTCAATCGCTTCTCTAATTTCTGAACGCTCAGCAAAGCGAGTGATCTTCCCAGCCGCACCTTTTCGCTGTAACCAAGCTGGAATCTCAGCAGACTCTTCTTTGAGACGCTCAGCAATGGCTGGACTGGTCACAAAGGTACTCTTGACTGTAATGACGTCATTTACTCTGACTGTATAGGAGGCGATGTCCATTTTCTTGCCATTGACTAAGATGTGGCCATGAGAGACGGTTTGACGAGCAGCACTGCGTGTCCCGGCCCAACCTAATCTGTACACAACATTATCTAAGCGACGCTCTAAAAGATCGAGTAATGCCGCACCAGTAGAAGTTGGATTTTTGGTCGCTACTTCATAGAGATGTCGCAACTGTTTCTCAGTCACGCCATAGATGTACTTCACTTTTTGTTTTTCTTTTAACTGGATACCGTAGTCTGATAACTTACGTCGACCTTTAGCGCCATGTTGACCTGGACGGTTGGCAATCACTCGGGCCACTTTGACTGAGTTGGTTTTCAGACCAAGGTCTTCACCAATTCGACGTGCTAGCTTGTTTTTAGAACCTGTGTATCTTGACATAAATATTACCGATTATGCTTTGCTTTGCGAGGCTTTGTTCCGTTATGTGGAACTGGAGTCATGTCAGCAATCATGCCAACGCGAATCTTTTGTGCTCGCAACACCCGAAGGGCTGCATCGCGTCCGGGGCCTGGCCCCTTCAAAAATACGTCCATTTCATTCATTCCAAAAGCTTTTGCTTTATTGACGGCGTTCTCCACAGTGACTGTCGCTGCATATGGACTAGACTTGCGTGAGCCACTAAATCCGGAAGCTCCCGTAGAAGCCCAGCAGATCACGCTGCCTTTTTCATCTGTCACACTCACTAAGGTGTTATTAAAGGTGGCGGTGATGTAAATTCGGCCACGAGGAATCACTTTAATGACTTTTCGTGGTGCGGCTTTTGTAGTTGAGGAAGGAGTTGGCATATTAAGTGATTATTTAGTGGTTTTAGCTGCGTCAAGCTTGGTCGCCATTTCTTTACTGATTGCTCCCACTGCCATGCGTTTCTTGCCCTTGCGAGTACGTGCATTTGACTTGGTGCGTTGGCCACGTGTTGGTAAGCCCATTTTGTGGCGAAGACCACGATATGAACCAATTCTCTTTAAACGATCCACATTTTCTCGAATTAAACGACGGAGGTTCCCCTCAACGTTATATTTTTCAAGAACGCGTTGAATCTTATTAATTTCATCACCAGTTAAGTCTTTGGCACGTCTATCTGAGTCCACATTGGCTTCTTTTAAGACCTCCATAGCAGTTTTTGGACCAATTCCATACAAATATCTCAACGAGATGAAGATCTTTTTGTTGTCTGGAATATCAATACCGGAAATACGTGGCATGTCTCAATTATCCTTGGCGCTGCTTGTGTTTGGCACTGACTGAACAGATTACATACAACACGCCTTTACGACGCAGATGTTTGCAGCCTCGACACATTTTTTTTACTGATGATCGTACTTTCATAACTTTTTCGCTGTTGTTCACTAGATGTGAGTCGAATGACAACAGAGGTGAAATATACCTTAAAAGCGTATTTTTGAAAAGTCCTAGTTTGAATGCAAGGCTTTTTGGGTTGATCTATACGTTATTTTACACTTTTTGAGGTCATATTTAGAGACATATCCCTTGACTAAATCGCCTGGAAGTACGCGAATTCTGAATAATCGCATCTTTCCCGCCAATGTACCCAACAAAACTTGTCCTACCAGCTGAGGTGCAGTGGCATTTGTAATCTTGACCCGAAACATGGTGTTTGGCAGGCACTCTTCCACTTCACCCTCCATATCGAAGATGTCATCACGTTTATCAGCATCATTACCAGCATCAACCTGTCTTCTGGCTTTAGCGGCACGCTTATGTTCTTGGACTTTTCCCATAGGGGGTATTATACTCGATAAAGTGAAATAAGACTATTCTTAGGTTGTCTGTTTTATGCTCTACGCCAGTCGCGATAAACCTGATTTTGTCCGCTACTTTCAAGTACTTACTGACCTGATCGCAATATTTTGGCAATTTCATCTTCAGGAAATTGAAGAGGGGAGAAGAAGTTTTTCCTCAATGGTTAATACTGAGAAATTTATAAAAGATGATGTGAGAGAATCCCCTTTAATCCAGAAGTACTGGTTCACAGTAAGCCAAAATTAAACGATGCCAGCACAGGCTTTTACCTTGAAGATGGAGAACATGAAGATATTCTCAGCTTCTATACAGACGGCATCTATCAAGAACTAAGTAAAAGCTGGAATAATTTTTTTGGTGGCTCCGAAGAAAGTGTTGGCCAGGCCAAAAAAGTAATTTCACGCTTTCTTAGGAGGAAAAAGGGACCTTATGTAGAAGACCCTTTTGTAAAGTCACTCATCAGTGAGGCAGAACTATTAGGACCACTCATCTCTCGAGTAGGTACAGCTGCAGAAGGCTACTCCTTGAGGGATGTACTCCAGCGAGGAAGTCGCACTGGAAGTGAAGCTGCTGGCTCATTAGTGGCTATGAGAAATGTCTTTCAAAAGTATGATTTGGCTAAAGCAGCGCTGATTATTTCAAAAGTAACGATTGATCATGTAAGTGATGTCAGATCTGGACTCACTTCTAAAGGAGAGTATCACGCTTTTGACCACAATGCCCAAACGAAACATCATCTAGACTTGGATCAGCTTAAATCCTATGGATTAGGCAAAGCACTCGGTTGTCCCGCGGGCCTATTACCGAGCCAGGAATGTAAAGCATATTTACAAAAAAAAGGAGTTACTCGAGAAGGTTCAATGCTAGAAGATTTTGCGAAGCAGGTGGGTGAGCGTTTCCATCGCGATGTGGAGATATGGTTTGGTAAACTAAACGGGGTAGATCAAGAGAAGTTTATCGATCCAGAACTTCTTAAACTCCTCCGCGGTGAAGTTCCTTGGGCCAAACCCGAAGGCAGTGCCCGCCTAGAAGGCGCAGCTCCTCACCCCCATTCAGAGAAGCTGGGATAACTGCTGCAGTTTTTTTAGTACGCAGTCAAGATCTGCGGCCCATTTTTAGTAATTAAAACCGTGTGTTCGATCATCCCTGACAAAGAACCATCAACGGTTCGTTGGGTCCAGCCATCTGCATCGACATACAGATCTGGTTTTCCCATGGTGTACATGATCTCAATAGCGACAGTTTGGCCTTCAAAGAACAGCACCCGTTTATCTCGCCTAATGGCGACACAAGGAATGCTCGGATCTTCATGTAGCTGCTTGCTAATTCCATGCCCAGTGAGTTGGTGCACCGCGCCATAGCCATGGCGCTCCACTGTCTTTTGCATGGCAGAGCTGACGTCATATACGGAGTTGCCGATTACAGCTTGAGAAATTGCCTTATCTAGAGCATTCTGACCAACTTTTAGGAACTCGAGAACTTCAGCTGGAGCTTTCCCGTAAATAGCCGAGGCAGTGGTATCAACGTGAAAGCCTTGATAGAGCAGACCAACGTCAATCGTAATCAGGTCACCATCCAGAATAACTTTGTCTTTACTAGGAATACCGTGACAGACTTCATCGTTCTTCATGATGCAGGTTGCCCAGTGGTAGCCAGGAACTAAAGCAAAGTTGGGCACCGCGCCATGCTGCTGAATTAGTTTCTGCGCCAAAGCCTCGATCTGGGAAAAGTTTTTACCAACTTCAGCAAACTTGACTAACTCCTCCCTGATCATCCCGAGAATACGGCCGCCTTCAGTCATGGCTTTAATCTTAGTTTGGGTCTGAGCTTCCATAGAACTTTCTAACTCTGGAATTAGGCCAATTGCTGCACGATGACTTCAAAAACCTGCTCCATAGAAAGTTCGCCATTGACCTGGATCAGCTGACCATTGTTGCGATAGTACTCAATGACCGTCTCTGTAAGCTCGTGGAAAAGCTGAATTCGTTTGCGAATCGCTTGTAAGTTCTCATCTTCGCGGTCTGTTACACGACCTGAAATACGCCACAAGGCTTCTTTATCGCTCACATCGATGAAAATAACTTTATCCACGCCACTTTGGAAAGCTTCAGCTTGAACCACTGTGCGAGGAAAACCATCCAAGATATACCCATGCGCATACTCCGGCTTCTTTAAGTACTCCATGATAATTTCTAAGGTCAATTTATCGGGAACCAGCAGTCCTGCATTTAAGGTTTCCTTGAGTGTACGGCCGATTGAGCCTTTGTCCTTAGACATTTCTCGGAAGATGTGACCTGAAGACAGGTACGGAATCTTAAACTTTTCCGCTAACAAATTTCCTTGAGTGGACTTGCCCGCACCTTGAATACCGATCAACACAAGTTTCATACTGCTCCTTATAGGTTTTTTGTTTTGGGTAATTTGTTAAATATATTTATCGTAGTTTTCACCGACTAGCATACCATCCAGTTGTTTGGCAGTCTCTAAGACTACTGAAACCACGATCAGCATACTGGTTCCCCCGATAGCCAGCGACTGGAAACCTGAGAGGCCTTGGGCCACTGAAGGTAAAATTGCAATAAAGCCTAGGAAAAGCGCGCCAATAAAAGTAATTCTGACCACCACATACTCAAGGAACTTTTTGGTTGGTCCACCCGGACGAATACCTGGGACAAAGGCGCCACTTTTCTTCAGCTCTTCAGAAATATCCCCGGCATTGAAGAAGATAAGCGCTGAGAAGTAGGTAAACAAGAAGACGATCAAAAAATAAGTAATGATGTAGATTGGAGCAGTGGGCGCAAACCAAATCGTCAGGTTTTGACCTAAGCGAGCCAGCTGCGGCTGCGAAAGACCGAGGAAGAATCGACCTACTAAAGGTGGAGCCAACATAATCGTCACGGCAAAGATGATTGGCATCACCCCAGCGACGTTGATCTTAATTGGAAAGTGAGTGGTTTGGCCACCAATTGCTTTGCCAGCTCTGAGTCGTTTCGCATATTGAATCTGGACCTTACGAATCGCTTCATTCATAAAGACCATCAAAGTAATAACTCCCAGGAATAAGAGTCCAAAAATTCCAACTTTGACAAAGTCTTGAGTGGTTGTAACTGAAAGGACTTGCGCAGTAGCGATTGGTAACTGACCGACAATACCAGCAAACAACACCATCGAGATACCATTGCCAATTCCATAAAGGGTCACCAACTCTCCTAACCACATTAGCACCATTGCACCTGCGACTAGGGTGAAGAGCATCGCAATAATAGAGAGAGGGTCACTAGCACTTAGTAAGGATTGAGAACGGAGAAAGGCTAGGACCGAAATGCTTTGGACCACTGCAATCGGCACGCTCAGCAGTCGAGTGTATTGATTCAGACGTTCTCGACCACTTTCGCCTTCTTTCTGCATTTCCTTGAGTGGTGGGAAGATCATCCCTCCCAGCTGAATCACAATTGAAGCCGTAATATATGGGTTAATACCGACCGCCATCACTGAGAAGTTGGCCAATGTACCGCCAGAGAAAATATTGAGCACACTCAAGAGTTGATTTGAAGCAAAAAGACTACGAATTTGAGAGACGTCTACGCCTGGAACTGGCACGTGAGCCAGGAGGCGGAAAATAAAAAATACTCCAGCCGTGAAAAAGATCTTTTTTCGAACGACAGGATTGGAAAAAATGCGTTGAATACCGGCAAGAATTTGCTTCATGACTGAGCAGCTTCGATAGTACCACCTTGCTGCTCAATTATTGTAGCAGCATTTTTGGAAACCGGGATACCACGGACGATCACTTTGCGACTTAAAGTACCATTATTGATAATTTTGGCTTTTCTAAAACGACCTTCAATGACTTTTTCGAGCTTCAATGTATCGAGGGTGATGATATCAGCTTTCATTTTGTCGATCTCAGATAAAGAAACTGCTGCAGCTGGATCCAACACATTAAAACGTTTCTTACCCCTCAACATTGGTAAACGCTTAATTAAAGGTAATTGGCCACCTTCAAACCAGGCTGGAGCCTGACCACTCTTGCGAGATCGTTGACCCTTGGAACCACGACCCACCGTATGATTTCCCTTGCCAGATCCAGTGCCACGACCAAGTCGTTTGGCTGGTTTATCGACAATTTTGGTTAAGGTTTTCAGTAAAGACATACAGAGCTACTTTTTGACTACTTTTTTAAGAACTTTTTTGACTACAGGCTTTTGAGTAGGAGCAGGAGTAGTCTCAGTTTTAACACCCTTTTCTGCAGCTCTCTGGCCGTCCGCCACGCTTGGCTTGGCGGCAGGTTTATTGGCTGCAGCTGCTTTTTCACTTAATTCGCGCAACTTCTTTTGCTCTTCACGCTCAATCTCAGAAATTGACTTTAAGCGAATCCCTTTCAGGGCCACGATTTTTTGAATTCGACGTAAGGCTTCAAAAGTTGCATAGACACTCACTGACTGATTACTTGAGCCTAGGATTTTACTTGAGATGTCACGGATCCCAGCGGCTTCGACCACAGCGCGAACTGGTCCACCAGCAATGACTCCAGAACCCTTTGGGGCTGGCTTTAACATGACTCGGCCAGCACCAAGCTTGGCCACGATCGAGAAAGGGATGGTGGTTCCATCTAAAGGAACGGTAATCATTTTCTTCTTGGCTTTTTTGACACCTTTGCGAATTGCAGATTGAACATCTTTAGATTTACCAAGTCCGACACCAACGCGACCTTTGCGGTCACCCACTACCATTAAAATTGAGAAACCCATCTTGTTGCCACCCTTGGTTTTTTTAGACACACGGGAAACTGAGATGACTTTTTCTTCAAACTCTTTATCGTCACGAGTTGCGGCAACGTTTTGAGCGACTACTTTGAGTTTTTTATCGTTAGAAATGGTATTGGTTGGATCTATCATAAAGATTTATACCTCTAATCCTTGTTCTCGCATGACTTCTGCGACGGCGCGAACGCGACCATGGTATTTATAACTGCCGCGATCGAAGACGAGTTTCTTGACTTTGGCTGTTTTTAATTTTTCGGCTAACTGCTTTGCTGCTGCTTGGGCGCGCTCCACCTTGGTGCCTGTTTTTGCAGAAAGCTGCTTGGTGCTTGAGTAGGCAACTGTTTTTCCCTGTGAGTCATCAATGACTTGCAAATAAATTTCTTTATTTGAGCGGAACACAGACAGACGAGGTCTCTCAGTTTTGCCGCGCACTTTAGAACTGACGCGTAACTTACGTTTTTGAATAGCTGTTTTTTGATGCGAAATCTTCATATCTTACTTTGTAGTTGTTTTCCCGGCTTTGCGTTTTACAACTTCATCAACATATCTGACACCCTTGCCTTTGTATGGCTCTGGTGGACGAATCTTACGGATATTCGCTGCGACTTGTCCGACTGCTTGTTTATCAATGCCTTCAATATGAATCGTGTCATTGCCTTCAGTGGTTAACTTGATTCCTGGTGAAGCAACTACTTCAACTGGGTGAGAAAAACCCAAGGACAGAGAAACGCCCTGACCTTTCATCGCCACACGATATCCAGTGCCAACTAACTTTAAAGTCTTTTTGTAGCCTGCGGATACGCCACTAATGGCATTCTGCAGCAAACTGCGAATTAGACCGTGAAAGGCTCGTGTTTGTCGTTCATCATCTTTTCGAGTCACAAACATCTCATTCTCTTTTTGAGTGACGACAATGGAAGGGAAAAGATGAATCTTTGATTCCCCTTTTGGCCCTTTGACCACCACTTCAGTCGCCGTAACTTGGACGGTGACGCCGGCTGGAACTGTAATTGCTTTTTTACCTATACGTGACATATCTGCTTTACCAAATTTGACAAAGAACTTCACCGCCAACATTTTGTTTGCGGGCATCTTTATCAGTCATGATTCCTTTACTCGTAGAAACGATCGTAATTCCATATCCACCTAACGCGCGTGGAATCTTGTTTGACGGCATATACACACGTCGTCCCGGGGTAGATACCCGGCGAACATCTGTGATAGCAGGCGTCTTGTTAATGTACTTCAATCGGAAGATAATATCTGGTTGAGGCATTTTTGGCTCAATGTGATATTCCTCAACATATTGATTGTTGAGCAAGATCTTACTGATTTCCTCTTTCATTCGTGAATGAGGTACAGATACTTTGTCGTGCTTAGCGAGCAAAGCATTCTTTATTCGGATGATCATGTCTGCGATCGGATCGTTCATATTACTTACTTGCTTTCGTTACTCCCGCTAACTCACCACGCATGGCGAGCTCTCGGAAACACAAACGGCATACTCCAAAGAACCTAATGTAGGCCCTTGGGCGTCCGCATATTTTACATCTGTTCATCACTCTTGTCGAAACGCTATTTATTTTCTTCTCACCTGACGCAACTAACGCATCTCTGCGAGCACGAAGGCGATTGTTTTTAGCGATTTTTGATGTTTTTGCCATAATATACTTTTAGTTACTTTGTGAACGGCATTCCTAATAATTCAAGCATTCTAAATGCCTGGTCTTTATTTTTAGTGTCGGTCACCATAGTTACCTGTAGTCCCCGAACTGACTGAATCTTGTCATAGTTAATCTCAGGGAAGACGATCTGCTCTTCAATTCCTAAGTTATAGTTACCATTCTGATCAAAAGCAGTCCGTGAAACACCCTGAAAGTCTTTGACACGAGGCAGAGCTAAGTTTATTAACTTGTCTAAGAACTCCCACATGTACTCACCGCGCAGCGTCACCATGACTCCGAGTGGATCACCAATGCGAGTCTTAAAGCTGGCAATCGCCTGGCGAGAACGAGTAATGTTTGGCTTCATGCCGGTAATTACTTTGAACTGCTCAACAACACTGTTAATAGCTGCTTCGCGATTCTGCTCATCTGCAACACCCATATTGACCACAACTTTCTTGATCTTTGGGATAGCAAATGCATTCGTGACCTTAAACTCTTTTTGAAGAGCTGGAACGACTTCTTGCTGGTACTTTTGTTTCAAACGGTTCATATAATTATTTCTTTGTTGGTGTTGGAGTTGGAATTTCTTTTCCAGTCTTCTTAAACACCCGAACTTTACTTCCATCCTTACTTACTTTATAGCCGACTCTGTCTTGCTTACCTTCATTATTAATAATCGCCACATTCCCCACATTGAGGGGTCTTGGACGCTGTACGCGCTGCCCAGGTTGACCGTTAAATGGCTTAACATGCTTCACATAAAGATTTACGCCTTCTAGAACCACCGCATTACGAGCACGAACTACTCGGACTACTTTACTTTTCTTGCCTTTATCTTTGCCACCAGTCACTAAGACTGTATCGCCAACTAATAATTTCATAATACCTCAGGTGCCAAACTAGCTATTTTATTAAAACCACGTTCTTTTACTTCACGAGCAATTGGTCCAAACACGCGAGTTCCAATTGGGTTCTCGACAGTTCGTGACTCAATAATAACTGCAGCGTTATCATCAAAGCGAATGTACTCACCAGATGGGCGACGCTTTTCTTTGTGCGTGCGAACAATCACTGCCTTCACCTTCTCACCTTTTTTAATTGTACCCTTGGCATCTGCCGCAATCACCGAAGCAGTGACTACATCACCAACATATCCAAATCGACGGTGTGAACCACCATGAACTTGGATCACGCGCAGCCGCTTGGCTCCGCTGTTATCTGCTACTTGTAGTACTGTACGTAACTGAATCATATATTTCTTATTATTACTTTGCTTTCTTCACTGCAGTTCTCCGGCCGTCCGCCACGCTTTGCTTGGCGGCTTTTGCTTTTGGAGTTGCTTTTTTCTCACTCTTGGTAGCCTCAACAGCAACTTTTACCTCAGCTTCATTTTTCACCACTTTCACTGTAGGTAATACACTCTCTCCACCTTTTGGATCAATCTTGGCTGTCACAATAAAACTCTTAGTCTTACTGATTGGCCGACATGATTTGATAGAGACGGTATCGCCTTCTTTTAACTCTAAGTTCTCTACGTGGCAAGCATAGTTTTTAGTCCGCTTGACGTATTTTTTATAGAGTGGATGCTGCCACTTGCGAGTTACAGTTACTGTGACAGTATTTGTATTTTTCGCTGAAGTGACGATTCCTTGAATCAATTTCATAAACTTGCTTCCATTTCCTTTTCAGTCAAAATTGTTTTGACTCGAGCGATGTCGTCACTGAGCGTTGCGGCAAAGCGACGATTTGCTAATTTTCCAACTTTCTTTTCTAACTTTGCTTTTGCAAATGCCTGTGAAAGCTCAGTTAATTTCTTGCGTAAGTCTTCAACAGTCATTGTGTGCAGTGCGTTAATATCGTTTCGTTTCATATTCGTATTACTTTCCGATTACCGTGGTTTTAACGGAAAGCTTATGTGAGGCTTTACTGAATGCGCCTTTTGCCACTTCTTCAGTAACTCCACCAATTTCAAAGAGCACCATACCTGGCTTTACCACTGCCACGTACTCAGAAATATCACCTTTTCCAGATCCCATCTTTACTCCCACTGCTTTCTTTGTCACGGACTTGGCAGGGAAGACTCTCATCCAGTATTTACCTGCACGCTTAGTTGCATAGGTAATTTTTTTACGTGCAGCTTCAATTTGACTTGCAGACACCCATCCAGAACTCATCGCTTTCAGACCAAAGTCACCAAACACAACCGTGGTACCACGGGTAGATGTCCCACCAAGGGTACCTCTAAATGATTTGCGATATTTTGATTTCTTTGGTTGTAACATACTTCCTTAAAGAACAGACTCTCCCTTGTTAATCCAAACCTTGATTCCCACGTAGCCAGAACGAGTCTTGGCTGGAACCTCGTAGTAATCAATCTCAGCCCGTAAGGTCTGAGTTGGTACTGTACCTTCAAAGTATTTTTCTCTGCGACTAATTTCAGCACCAGCGATGCGGCCTGCGAGCTGGATTTTGACACCCTTGGCTCCGGCGATCATCACCTTCTCCATTGCTTGCGACACGGCTCGGCGATGTGGATATCGTTTAATTAACTGATCCACGATTCGCTCAGCCACCAACTTCGCACTCAGATCTGGCTTCTTCACTTCTTGAACTTGTAAATCTACTTTAACACGATTCTTTTTCTGCTTGGCCACGTTTAGAATTCTCTCGACATCTTTTTTGATTACCTCTAAGTTCGCTCCACCTTTACCAATCACTACGCCAGGTCGAGAAACAAAGATAATTACACTGATCATTGTCAAAGAGCGCTCAATATTAATCTGGACGATACCAGCATTGGCTAACTTTTTCCCTAAGAACTCACGCAGCTTCCGATCTTCCAACATCGTATCTGAGTAAGTACGTGGCTCGGCGAACCATCTTGATTTCCAGGTAAATAAATTACCTAAACGAAAGCTAGTCGGATTTACTTTTTGTCCCATTACGACTTACTCCTTACTTTTTACCTTTTCAATTTTACTTTTCTTTACTGCTACTGCTGTTTTCACAGGGGCAGCCGCTACCTTTTCCTCAATCTTGGCAGCTTCTAGAGCAACTTTTGGTTTCTTGACTGTAGCTGCTTCATCTTTGGTCTTCAAGACCACACTGACATGACAGGTTCTTTTAATAATATTGTGAGCACGACCTCTGCTGACGGCGTTAAAACGCTTGTAGCGGGGACCTTCGTTCACAATAATACTATCTAAAACCAAGTCGCTCACTTGATAACCATGATTGTTCACGGCATCTGCCACTGCTTGCTTCATCACTTTTGACACAACCTCAGTTGCTTTGCGCTCAATCACTGACAACTGTCGAAAGGCTTCTTCTAAGGTTAGCTTTCTGACTGCATTCGCGACCAATCTCACCTTGCGGGGAGTTTGACGAGTGTACTTTTGGGTCGCTCGAATTGTCATATAGCTTATGTCTTTGCCAATACACGCTTGACCACTTTACCGTGACCACGGAAGACACGGGTTGGTGCAAACTCACCTAATTTATGTCCGACCATTGATTCATTTATAAATACTTCCACAAAGTTCTTGCCTTGATGAACTAAAAAAGTATGACCAACAAAATCGGGAGACACCGTACAGTTACGGCGCCAGGTTTTGATGGCAGTTTTGTCGCCCGACGCTTTTTGAGCCATGACTTTACTCAGCAGCTTAGCGTCTACGAATGGTCCTTTTTTACTTGATCTAGACATAGTGTTCCAGTTTATTTAACGCGACGGTCTTTCAAAATATATTTATTGGTCGTCTTCTTTTTGTTACGAGTCTTGGTACCATGTGCATGCTTACCCCATGGAGTCTTTGGATACTTCATACCTACACCACTACGACCTTCACCACCACCGTGTGGGTGTGAATCTGGGTGTTGAGCTGTACCACGAACTGTAGGACGAATACCCATGAGGCGCTTGCGACCAGCTTTTCCGAGCTTGCGATTCTTCCAATCCAGGTTTCCAACTTGGCCGATTGTAGCGAAACAGTCGCCATTTATCAATCGCACTTCTCGAGAAGGCAGAGAAATCGTCACAAATGAGCCTTCTTTGGCTTGCACCATTGCAGCTGTGCCGGCTCCACGAACGAACTGAGCACCCTTGCCAACTCGAGTTTCAATGTTATGAATTGGCACACCAACTGGGATGTTTTTCAGAGGTAAAGCGTTTCCAGCTTTGACTTCTACATCATCGCCAGCAATCACTTCTTGACCAATTTCTAAGTTCTCTGGAGCTAAGATGTAGCGTTTTTCACCATCTTTGTAAAAGAGCAAAGCAATATTGGCAGATCGGTTTGGATCATACTCAATTCGTTGGACCACTGCCGCAAAACCACGCTTATCACGTTTCCAATCAATGATGCGAAGTCGTTTTTTAACGCCCCCACCACGATGTCTGACTGTGATATGACCAGAAGCACCCCGGCCCTGTCTTTTAAGATGGCCACTTTGGAGTAAGGTTTTTTCAGGACCTTCAGACGACAAATGCGCATGTCCTACACGAATATAGTGGCGATTTGAGTTGTTGGTTGCTTTTTGCTTAATTAACATACAGTACTTTATTTGGCAGCTTCTCCAGAAACATCAAAAAGTGAGATCGTCTGTCCTTTTTGTAAAGTCAAGATCGCTTTTTTGGTACGAGGCACCAAAGTGGTCACACGTCGGCGGCCAGTTCTGCGTAAAGACCGGCCACGCATTACTGTACTCACACCAGTGACTTTGACGTTAAACATTTCCTCCACCGCTTGCGCGATCTGATTCTTGTTCGCAGTGGGTTGGACTTCAAAGGTATAGGCATTGGTTCTATTCACTAAGAACAATGTCTTTTCGGTAATGATTGGTCGTTTAATGATATGAGGATTCATAGGTTACTTCTCACTGACCTTACTTGCTTTTTTAACTGTCTTTGTAGCTGGTTTTGCTGCTGGCTCAACTTGAGTTTCAGCCTTTTCTGCTTGCCCCAAACGCTCTTCTAACATCTTTACGGCTTCTTTAGTTAAGATTAGGACATCTGCATACGCCACTTCATAGGTATTGAGTCGTCCAGCTTGAGTCACATAGACATTTTCTAAGTTGCGCAAACTACGTAACACCAGGTTAGTTGGCTTATCTAAGACGACTAAAATGTGCTTGGCATCTGGAACCATTTTGTTCAGCATTTTTTGGGCTGAAGCGGTCTTGCCGTCTAGCTGAGCAATATCATTTGAAATGATAATGTTTTCGACTTGAGCACTTAGCGCAGAAACAATTGCACTACGTCGCAGTGCGCTAGACATCTTTAGGTTCCAGTTTTGCAAACCAGTGGGTCCATGAGCTATTCCTCCACCCACAAAGATGTTTGGGGTACGAGCACCATGTCGAGCATTACCGGTTCCTTTTTGCTTGAACCACTTGTGTTTGGTTCTATTGATCTCAGAACGGGTTTTGACTTTACTGGTTCCTTGGCGTTGATTGGAAAGGTAGACACGTACAGCTTGAGAAATGATTGGTGCATTTAATTTTACACCAAACACGTCATCCCGCACTTCTAAGCTAGTTTCTTTTCCAATAGTTGAAGCAACTCTTAACTTCATACGGTTGCTCCTTCTGCGACTGCTGGTGTTAGTTCGACTACTTCAGTTGGCTGAGCTTCTGCTTCTGGAGCAGCTTCAACTGGCTGAACTATTGTAGGGAAGTTACTCGCTTTTTCATCGATCTCAATCATTTTCTGCTGACCAGTTTTAGAAATCCTAACGGTACTGTTGATGGAACCTGGGATAGGACCACTTAACCAAACCTGCTGAGTACTTGGATCAATGTGAAGAACTACTAACCCAATCACTGTCTGAGTGTCTACACCATAATGTCCTGGCATTTTCTTACCTTTGAAAACGCGACCTGGAGTAGTTCTTTGTCCAATGGCACCAACGGCACGAGCACGGTCAGATTGTCCGTGGGTCTTTGGTCCACCTTTAAAGTTATGTCGTTTCATTGCACCGGCAAATCCACGACCTTTGGTAGTACCTTGAACTTTGACCACATCACCAACTTGGAGCACATCCTGAACTTTAATCACCTCTCCTGGCTTGAGCGCCTCATCTATACCAGCTTTAACTTGACTTAAGTACTTCACACCAAAAGAAAAACCACTCTTTTCTAGTTTAGAACGGAGTGGTTTAGTCATGTTTTTGAGTTTTTTAGTACCGTAACCAATTTCAAAAGAAGTTGGTTTTTGTTCTGCATCAAGCATTTGAGAGACGACAGCATTATGGTCGGCACTTACACAAGTGACAGCCAAACGCTTCCCGGACTTGGTCCAGGCTTGCGTCATTTTCTGCTTGGTCGCAAACATTTGCGCAATCATACGTTTCCGTTATTCTCTTTATGCACCATCCCTCAATAAGAAAGATAGTCATCCAGTGCCTCTTTATCATTTATTACTACATCTTGATCTGGATTCCCACACCTGCGGGCAGCTCCAAATGCATCAATGAGTCAATCGTCTTGCTCGTTGGATTCACAATATCGATCAGACGTTTGTGGGTCTTGATCTGATAATGTTCTTGAGCGTTTTTGTCAGTGTGCGGTGAAGCGAGAACTGTAAACCACTTCTTACTCGTCGGTAAGGGAACTGGTCCAACAATACTTGCTCCGGTAGAAACAGCAGTTTCTAAGATTTTGCGTGCAGCTTCGTCAATCACTCGATGATCGTATGACTTCAAACGAACTCGAATTTTATACTGTGCTGGTTTTTTGTCAGTAGGAGCTGCCATGTGCAATTTTCTGATTCTGTGTACAGTCTTTTCCTCGACTAAGTCAATTCAAAGACAAAGCGTGATTATACAGATTAGCAGTTCATATGTAAATAGTGGAGTTGGAATGTAAACATGTCAGACTTCCTAGAGAGAAATCACGAATACGCTTCATCTCCCTATCCTACCAAAAACCCCGCCTTTCGGCGGGGTTTCTCTTTTCTTAATAAATCTTCAATTACTTTAAGATCTTCGTAATTGCACCAGCTCCGACTGTGTGACCACCTTCGCGGATAGCGAAGCGTAATCCGTCGGCCATGGCGACTGGAGCGATTAAGGTTACGACCATCTTGGCGTTATCACCTGGCATAACCATCTCCACACCTTCTGGAAGCTTGATCTCACCTGTGACGTCAGTAGTACGGATGTAGAACTGAGGTCTGTATCCAGTGAAGAATGGCTTATGTCGGCCACCTTCCTCTTTACTCAAGATGTATACCTCAGCCTCAAACTCGGTGTGAGGTTTGGCGGTGCCAGTTTTTGCGAGCACTTGGCCTCTCTCAACTTGCTCTTTTTCAATACCACGGAGCAAAATACCTACGTTGTCACCTGCTTGACCTTGATCAAGGAGCTTGCGGAACATTTCCACACCGGTTACAACTGATTTCTGAGGAGCCTTCATACCCACAATCTCGATTTCCTCACCAACTTTAACAGTTCCAGTCTCAATACGACCCGTCACGACAGTGCCACGGCCCTTGATTGAGAAAACGTCCTCAACCGGCATTAAGAATGGCTTTTCGAGTTCGCGAACTGGATCTGGGATAGTTGTGTCGACAGTCTTCATTAACTCCATGATCGCGTCCATGTACTTTTCGTCGCCTTCCAAAGCCTTGAGACCAGATACACGGATGATTGGTGTCTTCTCGCCATCAAAGCCATACTTGGTTAAGAGCTCACGAATTTCCATCTCGACCAGATCAAGTAGCTCTGCGTCATCAACCATGTCGACTTTATTCAAAGCAACGACTAATTGAGGAACGTTTACTTGCTTGGCCAACAGGATATGCTCTCGAGTTTGAGGCATTGGTCCGTCAGTGGCTGCGACTACGAGAATAGCACCATCCATTTGAGCGGCGCCAGTAATCATGTTCTTGATGTAGTCAGCGTGGCCTGGAGCATCGATGTGCGCATAATGACGCTTCTCAGTCTCGTACTCGATATGAGAAATGTTAATAGTCACACCACGAGCTGCTTCTTCAGGAGCATTGTCAATATCTAAGTAAGTCTTCGCCACGTTCAGTGGGGTTGGATAGCGCTTCGAAAGTGTGGTGGCAATCGCTGCGGTTAAAGTAGTCTTGCCGTGGTCAACGTGGCCAATGGTTCCAATGTTGACGTGAGGCTTATTGCGGACGTATTTGTTGTCTGCCATATATCTCCTAATTGCAGTACTTAATAAAATTACTATTTATGTAATGAGTACCGATAAATAACTAGCGCCTGATTATATACGTTTATCTTCTGTTTGACAAAGCGAAATCAATTCCTACCGTACGTTAATTCCTTTTCGCTCTTCGACAATCTTGGCGGCAACGCTCTGTGGCACTTCATCGTAGTGACTTGGTAACAGCACTGAGCTGGCACGACCTTGGGTCATACTTCTCAAAATTGTAACATATCCCTGCATCTCAGCCAGAGGTACGAGTGCTTTAATGATGACTGCTTTGCCGCGGTTACTCGTTCCTTGGATCTGGGCCCTGCGAGCACTTAAGTCACCAATCACGTCTCCCATAAACTCTTCTGGGGTAGTTACTTCTACGGTCATGATTGGCTCAAGAATGACGCCTCCAGCTTGGGAGACAGCGTCGCGAATACCAAGTGATCCGGCCATCTTAAATGACAGCTCACTCGAGTCAACATCATGGAAAGAACCGTCATATACAGTCACCTTGACGTCGATCATTGGATAGCCAGCCACAAAGCCGCGCTCCATGGACTCCTGAATTCCTTTGTCAATTGGATTGATGAACTCACGAGGGATAGAGCCACCGGTGACGGCGTTCACAAACTCGTAACCAGTACCACGTGGTAATGGTTCAATCCTGAGTAAACAGTGACCATATTGACCACGTCCGCCAGTTTGCTTGATGTACTTGCCTTCACCCTCAGCTTTTTGAGTAATGGCTTCACGATATGCAACTTGAGGAGCACCGACATTGGCCTCGACTTTATACTCGCGCTTCATTCGATCAACCAGAATCTCGAGGTGCAGCTCACCCATTCCAGAAATAATCGTTTGGCCGGTATTTGGATCAGACTTAATTCGGAAGGTTGGATCTTCTTCGGACAGCTTACCTAGTGCCACACCCATTTTTTCTTGGTCAGACTTGGTTTTTGGCTCAATGGCTAGAGACATGACAGGTTCTGCAAAAGAAATACCTTCCAACATAATTGGGTGGCCTTCATCACAGAGCGTATCACCGGTTTTGGTGTCTTTCAAACCGACGATGGCGACGATCTCTCCAGAAAGCGCTTCTGTCACTTCTTCTCGCTGGTTGGCATGCATTAGTAGTAAGCGACCAACGCGCTCTTTGACTTTGCGAGTTGAGTTAAAGGTATAGGAGCCTGATGTTAACTTCCCAGAGTAAATCCGAACGTAGGTTAAACGACCAACGTGTGGGTCAGTCTGGATTTTGAAGGAAAGACCTGCAAATGGCTCTTCTGGAACTAATTTGCGAACAATCTCTTCATTGGTCTTTGGATCCAGTCCTTTAATCTCGTTAATATCCTGAGGAGACGGCAGATACTCAACGACTGCATCAAGCAGCTGCTGGACACCGGTGTTACGCAGAGAAGATCCACAGAAAACTGGCACTAAGGTGTAGCCAATCGTGGCTTTACGCAGTACAGCTTTCAGGTCATTGACCGCAATCTCTTCTGCATTTAAAAATTTTTCCATTAAGGTGTCATCTAAGGCGGCAATTTGTTCTACCAACATACTGCGATACTTCTCTACATCTGCGACCATTTCTTCTGGGATCGGAACTTCGTTAAATTCAGCTCCAAGGTCACCCTTCTCCCAAATCCAGGCCTTTTTCTCGAGTAACTGGACAATTCCTTTGAATGTATTTTCGACACCGATTGGTAACACCATGATCGCTGGGTTGACCCCAAATTTATTGCGGATATCATCTACACAACGTAAGAAGTCCGCTCCAATTTTGTCCATTTTGTTGACAAAACAGATACGAGGAACACTGTACTTATCAGCCTGACGCCATACAGTTTCAGATTGGGACTGGACACCCTCTTCGGCATCCAGAACCGTCACACCACCATCGAGCACGCGTAATGAGCGCTCTACTTCAGCGGTAAAGTCGACGTGACCGGGGGTATCAATAATATTGAAACGATACTGCTCTTTTTCGAGGTGAGTATCAAAGACTGGCGTCCAAAAGGTGGTAGTAGCCGCAGAAACGATGGTAATACCACGCTCTTTCTCTTGCTCCATCCAGTCCATTTGGGTTGCCCCATCATGAACCTCACCAATTTTGTAGGATTTACCGGTGTAGTAAAGAATGCGCTCAGTAGTAGTGGTTTTCCCGGCGTCAATGTGGGCAATGATGCCAATGTTCCGGATACGGTTAAGAGGGAGATTGCGCTCAGTTGTTTTAACAGTTTGCTGTCCAGCCATACATTCCTTTATATTTCTTACCAATTAGTGTAGAGAATTTACCAAAACTTTACCATCTGAAGTGAGCAAATGCTTTATTCGCGTCAGCCATGCGGTGCGCGCCATCGCGTTTGCCAATGGATCCGCCAGTGTTGTTCAAGGCATCGAGCATCTCTGCGGCCAACTTCTCAGCAAAGCTGTGATACTGCTTATTTGAACGTTTATTTGCTTCCTCAACTAACCAACGGACTGAAAGGGAAAGGCCTCGACGTCCGCGGATTGGCATTGGCACCTGATAGGCGGCTCCACCAACTCTTCTGGAACGAACTTCCATTTGAGGAGTAATCATTCTGATCACTTCTTCAACTAACTCCAGAGGCTTTTTGCCTGTTTCCTTGGCTAGAAGATCCAGTGCCAGATAGACCTGCTTCTCAGCAACTGACTTCTTGCCATCTCGCATCACCCGATTAATAATCTTAGTGATCTTGGGAGAGTTGAATTTTAAGTCTGGTTGGACTTCGATGATTTTGGCGCGTTTAGCTCGCATATTGGTATTCCTTGATTTGATTAAGCAGCGGCAGCTGGTTTCTTCATTCCGTATTTACTACGACTTGTTTTACGTTTCTCAACACCAGCAGCGTCGTACTTTCCACGAACGATGTGATACTTCACACCTGGTAAGTCTTTCACACGTCCACCGCGAACTAAGACGATACTATGTTCAGCAAGATTATGACCTTCTCCCATGATGTACGCAGTCACCTCCACCTTGTTAGAAAGACGGACACGAGCAACTTTACGCAAAGCTGAGTTAGGTTTCTTTGGGGTCATGGTTTTGACCACGGTACAAACACCACGTTTTTGAGGATTTATTGTTTTGGTTGGCTTCCCAGTCACACTGTTGAAGCTGCGACGAAAAGCACTCGACTTAATTCGCTTTGGATTACTCCGACGAGCTTTATTACGAATTAATTGATTAATTGTTGGCATGAACAAACTCCTTACTAAAACTAACACTTGAGTGAAGGAGGAGGAAGAGAAGGAAAATCTTGAGGGGAAGAGAGACTATTGCGCCTACTCTACTTGCAAAGTTTTTCCTTGTATTACTCCTTTTTGAGGTGTTGTTCTACTCTGCTGTGTCTATCTCAACTGAGAAAAACCGAACAATCTCTTCACACAAGTTTGGGTATTGTATCAGGGGGTGGGGAGAAATGCAAAGCGAGGTTAGCCACCCTCTTTCTATACAGGTTCACGTCAAAGCGAACTATAGGATTCCACATAAGCTTTCTTAGCGGCTTGATAAGCTCTTTCAAGTAAAGGAGAGTCACCTAAGCCAAACTCTTTTAGCATTTGGTAGTCTCTATCAAGCAGCAGCCAACGAGTGACAGCATCCTGAGCGACAGGAAAGGATTTATTTACGAATAGCCGGGTATCAACTCCTGAAAAATTCCTGATCATAAAAGATATATCAACCTTGAGTAGATCCTTCATAATTTTTCGCAACTCAAAAACTACACCCAGCTTATCAGCAAGGGGGGTTTGCTCACTCCCAGATAGATAGCTAAATGCATACTTTTCCATAAATGTGCGCAGTGTCTCCAACCTCTCTCGTGGACCATACTGGTCAAGATGCTTAATAGTGTTTTGACCCTGGAACTTGCTGAAGATTATGGTTGAAAGATCTCCCACAGCTGACTCTGCTGAAAAAATTTTACCCTCATGGGATGTTAAAGTGATACCTATGGAATTTTCAGTCTGTAATTTTAAACTCAAAGCATCTAGCTTTAGACGAACAGCCGCTATTCTCATTCCATACTGAAGCTGAACTGTCTCCACCCCCTGTTCTTTTGCAGCTCTTACTTGATTGAGCTTATCTGCTTGTTCTTGAGGGTTAGTTCCCCGCCAATCTTGCTGATCCATTACTGGAAATTCACTTCCCTTTTCAAAGGCTCCTGCTTGATTGATTGCATATTGATGATGTCTTTCTGGTGGGGGGGGACTTCTGAACGTAAAGCAGGACTAATCATTTTTTCCTCTATTTTCTGTAGTATGAGTCTAGCATACCAAAAAGCCCCAACTTTGCAGCCAGGGCTTTTCTAGATTTCTTTCAAAACTCGCCTACTTTACCTTTTCGCTTAGGCCTCAATCATTGCCCGATCTGGTGAAGTCGGAATTAAGCGACCGATGATGACGTTCTCTTTCAAGCCTTCGAGGTAGTCGATGGCACCTGTCACCGCGGCGTCGGTGAGGACGTTCTTGGTGTGTTGGAAGGATGCCGCTGATAACCATGAACTGGTAAAGAGAGATGATCTGGTAATACCGAGAATCATCACCTTGGCTGTTGCTGGCTCACCGCCGGCTGCCATGACGGCATCGTTGGCTTGCACAAACTTGGCTCGTTCACTGACTTCACCAGTTAAGTACTCTGTGTCGCCTGGTGACTCGATCTGAACCTTGTCACTCATCTTGCGCACAATCACTTCAAAGTGCTTGTCGTGAATTGGAATACCTTGTGACTCGTACACTTTCTGAATCTGTTCAATGGTGTACTCTTGAGCGGCTAACATGCCACGAACTTGTAAAATCTCGCGCACATCTAAGCTGCCCTTGGTCAACTGAGTACCTGTATTCACTAACTCGCCTTCAGCGACTTTCAGCGCCAACGCTTTGGGCACAGTGTAGACACGCTCTTCTACTGGCTGAGAAGTACTTCTGATGGTGATGACGTTGGCCATCTCAGTCACTTCAACAGAAACTTTACCAGAGATCTCGGCCATTGGGGCTGGTGTCTTTGGGATACGAGCTTCAAAGAGCTCTTCTACACGTGGCAGACCTTGAGTCACGTCGAGTCCGACGATACCTCCAGAGTGCTTGACACGCATCGTGAGCTGAGTTCCTGGCTCACCGATTGATTGAGCACCAATGACTCCGACTGGAACACCGATCTCCACCATACCTCTAGTAGAGAAGTCCCAACCGTAGCATTGAGCACAAATTCCTCTGGAAGCCTTACAAGTTAAAGGTGAACGGACAAATGCTGATGCAACTTTAGATTTTTCAATCTGGACTGAAATCTCATCAGTGATCATCTCGCCACCCTTCACAATAGTCTTCTTGCCATCAACGATATCGTTCAAAGCAATCCGACCAACTAAGCGGTTACCAAAGATTGCTGCGCGTGGCTCACGGTGAATCTCTAAGCCTTTGTCAGTTTGACAGTCTTGCAACCGGATGATGACATCGTGAGAGACGTCTACTAAACGACGGGTTAAGTACCCGGCGTCAGCAGTCTTCAGCGCTGAGTCAGTCAAACCTTTTCGAGAACCACGTGAGGATGTCACGTACTCGAAAATGGTTAATCCCTGGCGGAAATTTGACTTGGTTGGCATTTCCACAATCTTACCGAGTGGGTCAACGACGAGTCCACGCATAGCAGCCAGCTGTTTCACCTGGTCCTTGGAAGCACGAGTACCTCCAGAGTTGATCATGACTTTGACCGCATTATTTTCTGGGTATGAAGCCCAGGTCTTTTCGGCCACAGTCTCTGTCGTATCCATCCAAATTTGGAAAGTTAAACGGCGACGCTCTTCGATAGTGACTAAACCATCAAGATAACTTTGCTGAACTTCTTCAGCCTTCTTGTTGGCTCCTTCAATAATGACATCTTTTTCAGCGATCATCTTACAGTCACTGACCGAGACTGAAAGTCCGGAGGTGGTGGCTGCTTCAAAGCCAAGGTCCTTGATATCGTCAATTAAGGCACTGACTCTGTCTGAAGTTTCAGTGTGAATTGCAACCGTAACTAACTCTTTAATTTTCTTGGCGGTAATTGAGTCATTCACAAATCTCAGACTCTCAGGCAAGACGTCATTAAAGAGCAAACGGCCGACAGTTGTTTTGACAATTGAGGACTTACCAGCAGCATCCTTTAAACGAACACTGATCAGCTGTCGCATCGAGATCACTCCTGTTTGATGAGCATGATATGCCTCATCTTGAGAAGAGAAGATCGATGGGTGAGCTGGAGCATCAACGTCAATAGATGTCTGATAGTAGGAACCCATAGCCATTTCTTTGTTTGGCACGGTAATTGGATCACCATTGGCTGGCTTTAAGAGGTTGCGAGAAGCCAGCATTAAGGTGCGAGCTTCTTCTTGGGCCTCAACAGTCAAAGGGACGTGAACAGCCATCTGGTCGCCGTCAAAGTCAGCGTTATATCCAGAACAAACACATGGATGTAAGCGGATCGCTTTTCCTTCAATTAACAGAGGGAAAAAAGCCTGCATACCAAGTTTATGAAGCGTAGGAGCGCGATTTAGTACCACAGGGTGGTCATAGATGACTTTTTCCAAGATGTCATAGACTTCTGGTTCGCGACGTTCAATCAGATGCTTGGCACTTTTTACATTTGGTGCAGTGCCTTGCATGATTAATTGATGGAGCACATATGGCTTAAACATTTCGAGTGCCATGTCTTTTGGAAGTCCACACTCATTCAACTTGAGCTCTGGACCTACCACGATCACAGATCGACCAGAATAGTCAACACGCTTACCCAGTAAGTTCTGGCGGAAGCGACCTTGCTTGCCGCGCAGCATCTCTGAGAGGGAACGCAATGGCTTACGGTTCGAACGACGCTTGGCTTGGCGAGCTTGGCTACTGTCAATTAAGGAGTCCACTGCCTCTTGCAGCATACGCTTTTCGTTGCGTAAGATGATCTCTGGAGCACCTAACTCGATCAAGTGCTTTAACCGATTATTGCGGTTGATCACGCGTCGATAAAGGTCATTCAAATCTGAAGTTGCAAATCTTCCGCCTGACAGCTGCACCATCGGTCGCAGATCTGGGGGAATAACTGGCAAAACAGTTAAGAAGGTCCAGGTAGGGGTGATTTTGGCTTTTATTAAACCTTCCACTACGCGAAGGCGCTTGGTTGCTTTGATTTTCTTGGCACCTTTGGCCTCAGCCATCTCAGCACGCAACTTCTCAACTAACTCTATCAAGTCAACGTCTTGGACTAACTCCATGATGCTCTCGGCACCCATTCCCACCCGAAGGTGATCCACGGCGTTGTACTCGTCTAACTTCAAATACTCATCTTCACTCAAGATAGAACCCTTGCGGATTCGCTTCAGCATGGATTTGAGTGTCTTGTAGACTTCTTCTGTTTGCTCTAACTGAGTTTCCAACTGCTCTTTGAGGTTGGTCAGGGCTTGTTTGGCCTTGAGCGTAATTTCGGTAACGCGCAGCTCCAAAGTTTCTTGACTCTTGACCTTGTTCTGTAGACTGGCTTTGGCTTCTTCAAGATCTGTCTTGACCTTTTCCATATCTAACTTGGTCTTTTCCTTCAGTTCATCTTGAGCAATCACCAACTCACTGTCGAGCTTCTCGACCACTTGATTGCGCTCTTCTTGATCTACACTCAATACTACGTACTGAGAGAAGTAGATGATTGAAGCCAAGTTACGAGGTGAGATGTCGAGCAAGAGTGACAACTTAGAAGGAGCTCCCTTGAAAAACCAGATATGAGCGATTGGAGTCGCTAAAGTAATGTGACCCATGCGCTCACGACGTACTCGAGATTGAGTTACTTCGACGCCACACTTGTCACAAATAATACCTTTATAGCGGATCCGCTTGTACTTCCCACAGTAGCACTCATAGTCTTTCATCGGGCCAAAGATCTTTTCATCAAAAAGACCATCTTTTTCAGCACGCAAAGATCGATAATTGATGGTTTCTGGTTTCTTGACTTCGCCATAAGACCAAGACTTGATGATCTCTGGGGAGGCAATACGAATTTCTAGGGATGTAAAGTCTACTATTTGTTTCATAATGCTCCTTCTTCGACTGCTTCGAGGTCTTCAGGCTCGGGTTCTTTTTCTTCTGTCTCGACTTCAGTGTCACCAGCAATCACGGCTTCCTCATCAGTGACGGTCAGCTCTTCGCCAGTTGCAGCCTCATCCTGAACTAAAGTCAAATCGATAATGTCATCAGTCGCATTCAGAGGGAGAACTGCCTTATCGGCTTCATCAGCTGCATCGACAACTTCTTCACCATGAGGGACGATGTTCAGGCCAAGAGACTTGACTTCACATAAGAAGACTCGGAAAGACTCCGTGACTGTTGGATCAGGAATTTCAGTTCCCTTGACAATAGCTTCAAAGGTCTTGGCTCTTCCCACGACGTCGTCTGACTTAATCGTCAACATTTCTTGCAACATGTGAGCTGCTCGATGTGCTTCCAAGGCCCAGACTTCCATTTCTCCAAGTCGCTGTCCTCCCATTTGAGCTTTTCCACCCAAAGGCTGTTGTGTAACTAAGGAGTATGGTCCAGTTGAGCGAGCATGAGTCTTATCTTCCACCATGTGGATCAGCTTCAAGATGTACCCGATACCGACGGTGGTGTCTTCGCTAAATGGCTCTCCGGTGCGGCCATCAATTAAACGGACTTTTCCACTGGCTGGCAAGCCCGCGCGCTCGAGCTCTTCCCAAATCTTAGCTTCATTGACTTTTTCAAAGGCTGGGATGGCTACTTTATAGCCCAGCTTATCTGCAGCCCACCCCAAGTGGGACTCTAACAGCTGACCAAGGTTCATACGAGCCAAGACAGAAAGTGGCGAAATAATAATATCAATTGGCGTACCATCGGCCAAGTGTGGCATGTCAGCTTCTGGCACAATCTTGGAAATAACACCTTTGTTTCCGTGACGTCCTGCAACCTTGTCTCCGACAGTAATCTTACGAACTTGAGCAACTTTAACGGTCACTTCTTTAATAGTTCCTGGATCTAACTCATCACCGAGATCTCGATCGAGGATCTGAACATCAATCACCACACCACTCTCACCATGAGGCATGCGTAGCGAGGTGTCTCGGACTTCGCGAGACTTCTCACCAAAGATAGCTCGGAGTAGTCGCTCTTCAGGAGTCAACTCTGTCTCACCTTTAGGAGCAATCTTTCCCACTAAGATATCACCCGAAGTTACAACTGAACCAATCCGGATGATACCGTCTGGAGTTAAGTTGCCTAAGAACGCTTCAGCCACATTTGGAATATCGTTGGTTAATTCCTCAGGTCCAAGCTTGGTATCCATGACAGTGGCTCGGTATTCACTAATGTGAATAGAGGTCAACAGATCTTGTTTCACAATTCGGTCTGAGATAACGATGGCGTCTTCGTAGCCGAGTCCTTCAAATGAAGAATAGGCGATCAATAAGTTTGAACCAAGAGCCAACTCTCCATTATCAGTAGCTGGTCCATCAATAATGACGTCACCACGCTTGATTTTTTGGCCAACTACGACTGTTGGTTTCTGAGAGTAACAGGTACTTTGTGAGGTTCTAAAGAACTTCTCTACCTGATAGGTTTCGGTTTCATCGTTCAGGACAATGCGTTCGTTTTCATCAGTCTTTTGGAGTAACTTGGCATGATCTTTTTCTTTTTTATCTAACTCAACAACAACTCTGTTGGCATCAACATACTTAACTACTCCAGCGTGACGGGCAGAAACAGTGCGTTCCATGGCTACAGCCACGGCATTTTCCATACCAGTACCAACCACTGGAGCTTCTGGTTTCAATAATGGCACTGCTTGACACTGCATGTGCGTACCCATCAGGGCGCGATTCGCTTCGTCATGAGCAATAAAAGGGATCAGTGAAGCTGAAGTACCAATCACCTGACGTGGAATGACGTCAATGTACTCGACATCAGTTGCTGGACCTTCCATAAAGTCATTCATGTGACGGATAGGCACCCACTCCTGAGTAATTTCGTTGTTATCACTGATCTCGACACCAGCATGAGTAATCTTGACATCTTCCTCGTCATCAGCAGAAAGATAGGTAATCTCATCTTGGATCATCATCTTGCCATTTTTGTTGACTACTTTTCGATATGGAGCTTCTAAGAAACCAAAGTTGTTCACCTTGGCATAGAGTGCTAAGTAGGTGACTAATCCGATGTTTGGGCCTTCTGGAGAACGAACCGGGTCGATTCTGGAGTACTGAGAGGCATTAATGTCACGCATTGAGAAAGAAGCGCGCTCTCTGGTCACACCACCACTACCCATTACTGACAAACGGCGTAAGTTATCAATCTCAGCCAAAGGATTCGTTTGGTCAAGAATGGTTGATAAACGGTTGCGACGGAAAAATTCAGAAATAGTGGCAATCAATGGTCGAGCATTGACTAAAGCAGCTGGAGTTAAAACTTCATCTGTTTTGGTTAAGGACATTTTCTCACGAATAGATCGCTCTAAACGAATTAAGCCAATGCGGAAGGCATTTGCTTGCACCAACTCACCGACTCGGCGCACACGGCGGTTACTCAAGTGATCAATGTCGTCAACCTTCCCTTTACCATGTTGGAGCACGATTAAGTAACGAACTGCGGCCACGATGTCTCGAGGAGTCAAGACTGTGGAGGTTTCGTTAATATCAATCTTTAAGCGGCGATTTAATTTGTATCTACCCACTTCACCCAGGTCATAGCGGCGAGAATCAAAGAACATTTGTTGTAAAAGTTGTTTCGCATTTTCCAAGACGGCTGGCTCACCTGGTCTCATTTTTTCGTACAGCTCAATTAAAGCCTCAGCTTGGCTTTGAGTAGCATCTTTTTGTAATGTATTTTTAATGTAGTCAGTTGCACCTTTGATATCCACATCTGCAAATAACTTCATGATTTCTTCGTTAGTTCCATAACCCATAGCACGAAGTAACACGCTGACTGGCATCTTACGACGTCGGTCGATCTTGACGGTAATCACATCACGTTTGCCGACATTGATCTCAATCCAAGAGCCACGTAAAGGCCTCAACTCTGCTTGATACAGCATCTTACCGATTGAAGGCTCCATGTCGCCAGAGAAGAAAATACCTGGAGAACGAACTAACTGAGTGACCACTGCACGCTCGATACCATTAATAATAAAGGTGCCAGCTGAGGTCATTTTAGGAATATCACCTAAGAACACTTCTTGGGTTTGCTCTTCACCAGTGCGTTTATTGAGCAAAGTTGCTTCAACACGAATGGGAATATCAAAGGAGACGGCTTTTTTCTTGGCTTGGAAGCGAGTGTACTTGGCTTTACCAAAGTGATATGCGCCAAACTTAAGACTCCAGTTCTTACCAGTGAAGTCTTCTATGCCATTTTCACCATTAATTTCATCAAGAGATAGACGAATGCCGATCTCGAGAAACTGTTCGTAACTCTCGCGCTGGACTTTAGTCAAGTCAAGCTCAGGCAGAGCCACACCGGTTTTCCCCCAGTACTGGCGCTCGCTTTGATGCGGTGAAGATGAAGTTTGCAACATGAACGCTCCTTTTTCCGTTAAATAAACGGACCTGATCTGTATGCAAATGCGAACCAAAAAAAGGCTGCCCTCCGAGAGGACCTCCTTCTGTTAGACGCAGTTTAGTCAAAAAGAAAATGTATTTGGCAAGCCAACTTTCTCGATTTACGACGCGAAATTGCAGTTTTCGCGTAGGTGATTTTACCAATCATTTTTAATTAATGCAATGGCGAATTGTATCATCATCTACCGTAAATACTGCTGAACATTTGCATTATGCTCAGGAAGTGTTTCAGCAAAGTGAATTTGGCCTTTGGTATCATGGATATAGTAGAGGTAGTTGGAAGCACGAGGATTCATACTGGCCTTCAGTGCTTCTAGGCTCGGGTTGGCAATTGGGTGGGGTGGTAAGCCCATATACTTGTAGGTATTAAACGGGGAAGTGCTCTCTTTATCAGCGATTAAGGGCGGCGTCCACCAGGCTTGCTGGGCGGTGTCATAGCCACGAATATACTGCAGTGTTGCATCTACATTCAATCCCATCCCAAGCTTAATCCTATTCCAGAGAATGCCGGCCACGGTTCTCATCTGGTCAGGATCGCTGGCTTCTCGTTCCACGATAGAAGCAATGGTTACAATGTCTTCCAAAGATCTGCCAGACGCGTCAATCTCAGCTGCTAAATCTTCTTCAACTTTCTCTGCAAAAGTATTTCTAAATAACTGGAAAAATGTTTTTGCTGTGGCTGACTTCTGAATTAGATAGGTGTCTGGGAATAAGTAGCCTTCTTCTGGTTTAGCTAAAGCTAAGAACTCTGCTTGATCAAACTCTGAAAATTCTTGCCGCTCAATCATCTCGGCAATCTCTTCTACTCGCCACCCTTCTAAGACAGTAATCCAGACATCATTACTACCTTGGGTGAGTTTGTCGGCAATTTGCGCTGTAGACATGTTAGGGGAAATTTTAAAAGATCCAGCCTGAAGTTTATTAGACAGATTACTTCGCCAAGTCACAAAACGAAAAGCCAGAGGATGGCGAATCAGACCAGCATCGGTGAGACGTTGACCAATAGCTGTAACTGATTGACCCTTAGGAATTACGAAAGTGACAGCCTCTATTTTTCCTGGACTGACGGGTTGTAGCTGCTGGTACCCAGCAAAAACGCCTACTCCGGAAACAGCTAAACCCAGAAGGAGAAATATGACTAAGAAGAGAATGCCTTTTTTCACTCCCTGAGTATATCATTTGGGATAGGCATCTAAGTACTCTTGCAAAAACTCAGCGGCCGCATATTGATCAATTGTGCCACGTCGTAAGTGCGTTTTCCCCCCTGCTCGGAGTTTCTGTGTTACTACGACCGAACTGAGTGTCTCATCGACAAACTCAAGTGGTAAAGCTACTTCTGCCTGGAGCTGTTGAACAAACTGGCGAGTTTGCTCAGCCATCGTATTTTCGGAGAGCCCAACTATGATCTGTTGAATAGACTCACGAGCAATCAAGTCTTTGAGTTCTGCGATGGTCCGAGCTGAGTTCTCTAGTATCCCCAATGGCTCTGCCAAGATCCCTCGAGAAATTGCCAAACCAATTCGCTTCGTCCCAAAATCTATGGAAAGGGTGGTTGGAGGAAATGACATAGAATGATTACTATAATGGCTGTGTTTCCAACTCAGCCACGATGACTCCTCTACGTAAGTAGGTCCCTTCTGGGACACAGGTGATCAATTTTAACTGATTTACCTGATAATTTTGCTCCAAAATAAAAGTTTCATCAGGCTTAACTTCTCGTTTTTCCCTCACAATATAGGTATATCGAACGTCATCATGGGTGACGTAAATTCTATCTCCAGGTTTTAAGATCATAATTTTACTGAAAATCGAGTTGTAGCGACGAGGATTTTTAATGCTGGGGTTATAAAACTGCCGCAAGACAGAGTGACCAAAAATCACCGGCGAGCCTAGTTGACCTGGCATAGCTGTTCCAGGGTACTGAATCAAACTGTGATCCAAGTTGGTGCCCCCAACTCGCACCTTGGCATTCTCCACATTTAAGGTGGGAATATCAACTCGATACTCAATTTGGCTAGTACTCGTCTCACTTTCTCCAAGCTCAGGTATAGAGCTTTCGGGGAACCAGTTTGAAAGATTACTATAGTCAAGTTGGTCGTTCAAAATTGTCGGTTCAATACTAGAAACTTCTCCAGCTGAAAAAGCTTCAGCCTGATCATTGCTCCCTTGCGCCTGTACCTGAGTGACTCCAGGAATTCTCGCCTCTAGGACTTGCTCTCGTGGAATTGGTGCCAAGAGATTAGTACTGGAGAGATCAGGAGAAGTAAAAACAAAGTACGATAAGATCGGCCAAGCTGCGTTCCCGACTAAGAAAATACCCAAACTCACAAAAATAATAGGTAAAGAGTGTGCAAAAACCCTCGCTAGCAACGGACCTTTTTTTTTAATCTTTTGGAGGTGTTGACGATCATCCTTTTCTTCTAATTTCAGGGTAGTTTGAGAGCGCAGCAAAAAGGTATCAATTTTTTGTTGCACTGTATCTAAAGGGATGTTCCCTAAAACTGCCTGACGATAAAGACTAATGAGCTTGTCTTTTGAAATTGCTCTGGTACTTGGGGAAGGCATAAATTAGCACTATTATAATTACTCAGTAATCGTAATGGTAATTTTTTCGAGTTGCTTTGGTACTGATTGGGTGATTAAGGCAAAGAACTTTGGCCAACGGCTCACCTGAACTGACTCTATCTGAGGCTTTCCTTGCAAAGTCGCGACTGCCACTTTTTCTGCTTGGCCTGCTACTTCTTTTTTCCAGTCTTCCACTTGAACTACCGGTTGGACAACTGAGGAGAGATTTACATTTAAAGTCACTTGCGCAGAAGTGGTGGAGCTATTTGCTGGTGCAGATAAAATCTGCGGGTCTTTCTCGATCAACTTATAATTTGCTGGCGCCTGAGCTGACAAGATAGCGACTGCCAACGGCTTCAAATCTTCAGGCGAGTACGAGAGCGCCTCAGCTTCCATTTTTAGAGAAAGATCAAAGGTATTTGTTTCTTTGCCTACTTCTGCATTGTACTTGGTTTCCAAAACTTTTACTCGGTTCGTGGGAACAATAAAACGACCTTCAGCTGCTTGAGCATTCAGCTCAGTTGCAGCCTGATCACTGAGCTCTTTTCGCAGCGTAGCGAGTAAACTATCTCGGTCCTTTTGAGAAACCGCTCGGATTTCTCGACTGGTGCCGCCAGCTAACTGAGCATTCGTTCGAGCAACGTAGGTCTCCAGAGAGAAACTCTCGATTGTCAGCTCTGTTTGTGCCGGGATATTAGACGTATCACCGATCTCTGCTGCGGTAACCCCTGCTTCGCTAGTGCCTGGCTTGGTTTCGAAGTTTGTCCCAGTACTTGCAGAGGCAACAGTGACTGATTCATCGAGGGTAAACTTCAGCGTCTTACTTGCCAATACAGTTCCTGCCGAAAAAGATTTAGCGCTGGAGGTTCGATTAAATATCGTAATCTTTCCCTTTGCCTTATCTCCAATGATCTTTTTTCCAGTGGAATCAGCCGTCTTTTGACCTGAAACTTCTTTTTTCACCACATCGGCTTTTAAGACTCTTTTCTCTACATCACTACTGACCGCCTGAGAGTCTAAAATTAATTGAATTTCTTGACTGACTGGCTGAGTGCGAAGGCGAACTATAAAGTTGGCAGAGATCATGTTCCTGGCAGCAACGGTAGAAAAAAGAGCCAGTAGAGCGAGCCCAGTGATCACACCGATGATGACGAGCAGGATTGGTCGACGATGAAAGAGATGCAACCTTCCATGACTAGGGACAGCGTCTTCGTAGGCATCTACATCTAGTTCTGCAGCAGTGGTAGCGTCGTGGGAATGAATAGAGTCTAATGATACAGGAATCCCAAAAGTGGATGCCTGCGTATTGTGTGAGACAACAACATCTGGAACAGCAGTTGCTTCTTTCCTTTCAACTCTCTTGAAGTTATCTGGCACAGCTGTTCCCAGTCTTCCTGGTTCAGAGACTTCGTCCTCAATTTTGGAGTCATTCGCAACTGACAATTCTGCTTCGCCAAGCTCCCCATCCTCGGGAGAGGTAGTCTCAGCGATCAAATGATGAGCCTGAGCAACCGCTTTTCCACCAGTCTCCACCATCACCTCCAAAAACTTTTCAGGTGGATAGACCTCTACTATGGGTGGGTGCATAAAAGGATGATGCTTCGCCCATTCGTAACCAAGGAGTTGTTGCTGAGTCGCCACTACTTCTTCGGCAGATAGAGTGCTGGAGAAGAGCAGAAACTTGGTTGGAAATACTTTTTCGGTAAAGTGAGCAAATGCCTCCGTTAAATCTGAGACGCCATCACCAGACCGACCAACTTGCTCAGTTTGCAAAATCTGCCCACTTTTGACTAAAGAAGCAAAAACTGCATGAGCAGTCAACTCAATTAGGAAAAAATGCTGCTGCGGTTCTGAGTTGTGAGCTAAGTACTGAACTAAGGCTTCAGAGGTCACCACAAAGCCAATTGCTTCTAACGATAATTCTTTAACGAGTTTTTGGAAAAGTGGTTTACGAATCTGCTGAATTCCTTCTTTGTCTACCCATTCAGGGTTCAGGGCAAAGAGTGCTTGCTTCACATTTTCTGACTCTTTCCCTAGTTCCTGCAAACTCAGATCAACCGCCTCTACGCATTGCTCGTCAGTTTGCCATTGATGGGGTGAGGATTGAGTGACAACTTTTACTGCTCCATTGAGCACCTGCCACAAAACGGCTTGAACCTGACCATCTGCTAAGTGAATCGCAAAAAATAATGGGGTAGGAGTTTCTTCCTGATTTGATAACAACTGAGGGAGCTTCATGATCATAGGTCCTATCATTAAAACAAAATTCTGAGGCTTTGGAAAGGGATACCGACAGATTGCTTACTGGAACTGGATGTAAATGCGCCGAATTCCGGCAGAAGCAGATTGCTCTTTGAGGATCCGAACAGGGCCAATCTGGCCAGTTGAAGACACATGAGGGCCACCGCAGAACTCTTTAGAAATCCAGTCCGACTCAACATCTTTGCCAATGGTATAGACAGTGACTTGATCAGGGTATTTTTCAATAAAGAAGGCAATTGCGCCTGATTTCAGCGCGTCAGTTTTCTTCATTTTTTGTAATGTGACCGGCAAATCAGCCTTGATCCACTCATTCATCTGGGCAGAAACGTGCTCTATTTCTGTCGGTGTTAAAGCCTGGGGATGAGAAAAGTCAAAGCGTAGCCGCTCAACTGTAATGTTGGAGCCTTTTTGCTGCACATGAGTACCTAAGATCTTCCTGAGTGCTGCATGGAGTAAGTGAGTGGCAGTATGGAACTTGGTGGTGACTTCTGAGTGTTCCTCTAACCCACCTTTAAATTTGCCCGCAGAAGCAGTTCTCGATTTTTCTTTATGAAGATTAAAAGCTTTCGCAAAGGCTTCTGTATCGACGTGTTGACCTCTCTCAACAGCAATTTCTTTAGTTAGCTCTAACGGAAAGCCGTAGGTTTCATATAACTGAAAAGCAATTTCTCCTGTGAGTTCTGGAAAATGCTCTATCTCTCGCAAGCCTTTATCTAGAGTTTTGTTAAACTTTTCCTCTTCATCTCCCAAGACTTTCTTAATTTGGTCAGCCTGAATTTGTACTTCTGGATAAGCATCTCCGTATAAAGTAATCACTTCCTGCGCCATTTGGCTGACAAAAGCTTGCCTAATCCCAATCATCCGACCATAGCGAACAGCCCTCCGAATAAGGCGTCGCGCTACATACCCTTGCTCTTTATTGGAAGGATAGACGCCATCAGCCGCTAGCATCGTTGCAGCTCGCAAGTGATCACTGATAACTCGAAATGAGCGCTGCGTGTTGAGATCTTCTGGACTGTATTTTTTGCCGCTGACTGCTTCAATCTTGGCAATCAAAGGTTGAAAAAGGGCGGTAGTAAATATGTCTGGATCGTTATTCAACGCAGCCAAAATGCGTTCAAACCCACCACCAAAGTCAATATTCTTTTGCTTGAGGAGCTCAAAACCTTTCTCTGTACGAATATAGGTCATGAAGACATTATTGCCGATCTCTAAAAAGCGACCACAATCACAGTTCACATGACACTGCTGAGTGCTAAAAACTGAGTTCTCGTGTAGCTGCAGCTCATCACCAAAGTCATAAAATACTTCACTATCTGGACCACCTAGCTCACCCACTGGCATATTCTTAGGAGCGCCCACACGTGACCACCAGTTTTTATTTTCGTTATAGTAGAAAATTCGGCCTGCTTGCAGGCCTTCCTGCTCAGAAAAATCGATATCTTTCGCCTCAATTCCCACGGTTTCGAATAAGCGTTTCCAGATCTTCACCGCTTCAGTATCACGAGGAATATTGAGGTCAGGCTGACCTCGGAATACCGTCACATATAAATTTTCAGGATTCAGACCTACTTCTTTGGTTAAAAACTGAAAAAACCACTCCAGCTGCTCTTGCTTAAAATAATCACCCAGTGACCAGTTCCCCAACATTTCAAAAAAGGTAGTATGTCGATTATCACCCACTTCTTCGATGTCCTGAGAACGAAAGCATTTTTGAGAGTCTACTAAGCGGATACCTTTAGGATGAGCTGCCCCGAGTAAATACGGCATCATCGGCTGCATACCAGAGCCGGTGAAAAGTGTGGTTGGATCATTTTCTGGAGTCATGGGCGCTGACGGCAAGATAGCATGACCATGTTCTGCAAAAAAATTCAGGTACTTTTGGCGTAATTGAGCGGGAGAAAACGGTAAAGACATGAAAGCAATTATACCAGTAAAAGGTTAAACACCTTTAAAGCGGTTTCCACCAAACTTCTTCACTTTACTAGATGGGCGAGACAGCTTTTTGCCTTTTGCGGTAGGATTCATGAGTGAGGTTGGAAGTGATGTGTTGAGGGTGTTAATAAAGAACTCATGTAAAAACTCACGCAACGATATCTTATTATTGACGATTACACCTTCCTCTATCATATTAGCTTTTGCTTCTTCCCATTCTTTCGTCAATTTCTTGCGTAACTTTTCACCATTTTCTGTCGCAAATAAATAGTAACCAGCTGCTCCAGCAAAAATACCTAAAGTAAAACCCACCATGAACGAACCTTGTTCTGCAGGGTTTTCAAGATTATTCAGATCAGAATTATTCATCTTGTTGCTTTCCTCGGTTCAACCAGCGAGTAAAAGACTCAAATATCTTAAATCCTGCACTCAGACTCCCAGTCATTCCGACTAGGCTTTGAAGAGGAGAAGCAATGGCGTTAATTTTACTCTCAGCCATATCAATAGTCATGTTAACTCGATCTAAAGTTTCGGTCAGCCTGCGGAGGACTTGCACGACGTAGACCCCTACTACAACTAACGTGATCGTCAATAAACTGACAGCAATTGTTAATACGATTGGTAATATATTCATGAATACTTCCATATGAACTCCTCAACAGTAACTATAACACATCAAATCCACGCAATCATCAAAAGCGTACGTGAACTGAACGCTGAGTTTGATTTTTCTTACCCCGACGATCTGCCACTTCAACTGTGATCACATGAATGCCCTCACGAGGCAAGTAGACGTCAGTTTCAAATGTCCCATTAGGCAGAATGCTGACTGGTTGGGAGTTCACCATGACTTTGCCATCCGAAACTGTTTGACCAGCTACTTTAATCTGAGGGGACACAAAAGCATTTTCCAGTGGCGACTCTACGATGAGTATGGGTGGTTTTTGCAGGTTATACCACTGTAAAACCAAGTAACTCATCAAGGTAAAAAAAATTGCGCCTAAGGCCAAAACAGTCACTGTAATTGGCGTCCAAACTAGTCGGCGTTTTAAAACTGGCTTAATAAATTCTCGTGGAACGAGGGTACCGGAAGCGCTTTCTTTGTAATCTCGGCGCAGAATTCCTAGTAATGGAAGAGGGTCTAAGTTGAACAATCCAGCATAGGTCTTGATAAAACCTTTGACAAAAGTGGAAGCAGGTAACTCGGAAAACTCATTTCTTTCTAAAGCCTCCAGATATTCTGGCCGAATTCTAGTTCGCTGCGCCATCTCTTTGATTGAAAGATGATGTCGTAACCGCTCGTCTTGCAGAATTTCACCAATTGTTTTTGTTTTCACAGTTCACTATACACTCAAATTTAGGTGGTCATCAATTGCTTCACTGCTGCTGAAACACGACCACCATCAGCTCTGCCAGCTACTTTTGCCATCACAGCCCTCATTACTTCACCAAAGTTGGCACCTTCTGTACCTCGCTTTGCTTCTACGACCAACTTCATTAACTCTTCCTCACTCAGTTGCTGAGGAAGGTAGGCTTCGAGAATTGCAACTTTACTTGTTTCTTCAGAAACTAAATCCTGGCGACCCGCTTTTTCAAAGTCAATCAAAGCGTCCTTCATTTTCTTGACTTCACTAGCAATCAACTTGAGCACACCAGCGTCATCCTGCTCACCATTATCAATTTCCCAGTTTTTAATAATCGAGAGTAGGAAACGAATTGTATTCAAGCGCAACGAGTCTCTGGCTCGCATTGCATTTTTCATATCTTCGGTAAGTTGGTTTTTAAGAGGTGACATGGGACTCCTTACTAGTGATTGTAACATGTCCAGCATGGTATATTTCTCAAGCTATGCCCGCACTTCGTCACTATCAGCGTTTTTGGCACTCTCCGGTGGTGTGGGTATTTGTTTTAGTGGTGATTGGAGGTATTTTCTCCCAGGTTAGACCATCGCTAATCCCGTCTCCCAGCTCAACACTGCAAAATGTATCACCTTCAACTACTACTCCAGGTACTCCTAAGCTTCATCCCAGCTGCCAGGATGACAAGGACGTCAGTAAAGTACTGGGTTCTGCCTTCATGCTGCTCAGAGAAAACTATATCCCTGAGACTAAGCAGCTTGAGTGTTCATATCAGGCTGAAATACCTCTGCGAGGGGTATCACCATCAATTAGATATCTTTGGAGGGAAGACTACACACCGGAAGAATGGAACAGTTTGCTCTCAGAACTGCAGCAGCAACTTGGCTTTCAGAGGCTGAGCGATCAAGAGAACTTAGTGGCGGTCCATAATCTTGTTCCAGAAGTAGCCCAAACTACTCTGTTCCACTATGCTGACCAAAAATTACTTGAAGTAAGATATACGCCAGTGGATGCAAGTCAAGCGCAGTTAGTAAGTGGTGCCACGCAATTGCTTACACTAATTGAGCAGCCATAAAAATTCGTTATACTATCAATTAATGAAAACATCACGCACCTCTGTAAAAGTACTACTCGCCGGGGCACTCATTGCCTTTGTGACTCTATTGGCAGCAACGATTGCCGTCCTTTCTTCTAAACCATTACCTCCTGATGACCCCTTAATCGAAGGTGCGCAAGTTGTACCTATCACACAATAAAAGGACGTATGGCACCGGTGAAGTACAAAAAATACTTTCAAGATATGTCTGATCAGTACGAGCTACTCTTCAGTAACTTCCAACCGATTCATGATGGGTACAAACAAGACCGTAAAAAATGGAGTCAACAATTTCATCAAGAAGGTCAAAAAGTAGTAGAGGTTGTCCAAGACTGGGAGCATCGACTCTGTGCTGGCATGGAGCGTGGTAACAATGCTGTTTTCTCCTCAAAACTTTCAGAAAAATTTTGGGCTGAAGTAAAAGGCCGCTTCTCACATATTGAATTAGTCGGCGCCAAGTCGAACTTAGACTGATTTTTTTATAGTAACTTTCATTAAGTTATTTTTTCCAAAATTCTATCGCAGAAATACGTCTAAATGAAACCCAGTTGCAAAAAGAAACTTTCTCCTTTATGATTCACAAATAATATGCCCAAGCATCAAAAACTGCTATTTGAGAAATTGCTTCAAGAAAGTGATCTAAAAAAAACTGAATTTAGGTTACGCCTACTCAAGCTACTACAGACTTCAGCTAAACCTCTCTCTGCCCAAGAGATTCTCCTGAGGATGCGCCTCAAGCTCAAAGCTGCTGATAAAGTCACTCTCTACCGCAACTTAGAGGTATTTGAACAAAAAGGGCTAACCTGTCGGATGTACTTTATTGGCCAAGAAGCGCTGTATGAGCTACGCTCTGATGAAAATCATCACCACCACTTGATTTGTACTCAGTGTCAAAAAGTCGAAGATGTTCCTTCTTGCGGAGTAGGGTTGCCACACACCGAGAGTGGATTTGTAACCAAACACCATCATCTAGAATTTTATGGATTATGTAAAGGCTGCCAGTAATTATGAAAAAAAATATTCTACTGCTTCTTTTTACTGTGCTGGGAATTACGCTGCTGGCGAATGGCATCTTCTTTGCACGAACTTTAACCCGACTTCTGCAGCCATCTCCACCACCTCAAAAAGATTTCGTTACGACCAGCATTTATCCCTTAGGAGATTTGGTTAGACAAGTTGCTGGCAATGAACTAGAAGTGATCACGCTCATTAAGCCAGGAGCTAATCCGCATAGCTTTCAACCTTCCCCACAAGATCTCCAGCACATTGCTGGGTCTCAAGCAGTTTTTATGATTGGTCATGGCTTCGATACCTGGTTGGAGCCCTTAACAAAAAACTCTAATGCTAAGCAAGTAGTGGTAGATAAAAACGTTCAACTTCAAGCAGCGGAAGAAGATCACGAAGGTGAAGCAGAAAGTGATGGGAATGATCCACACTACTGGCTAGATCCCAAGAACGCCGAGGGAATGGTACAGCAAATCTCCGAAGAGCTCAGTCAAGTATTTCCAGCCAAAGCAGAAGTATTTCGAGAGAACAGTCAGGCATACATTGCCTCGCTTCGGAAAACAGATCAGCAAGTTAAAGATATGCTCAGTGATCTACCTACTCGGAAGATTGCCACCTTTCATAATGCTTTTGGGTACTTTGCCGCTGCATATGACTTAGAAGTAGTTTCGACCTTTGAAGAATTTCCCGGCCAGGAGCCAGGCCCACAGTACCTGGCTAAGTTTGAACAGAAAGTAAAGGCAGGTCAGCTGAAAGCTATTTTCGCCGAGCCGCAATCACCAGCATTAGCCCTGGAACCAATTGCCGAAGACTTGGGCGTCAAGATCCTGATTTTAGATGACCTCGGAGGAGCAGATGCTAGCCGAGATTCTTACCTCAAGCTTTTACTTTTCAATGCTCAACAAATCAAAACAGCCGCCTCGCTATGAAGACATCGTCACTGAAGCAAAAATCAGCTGCTGTTTCCTTCTCAGATGTCAGCGTCACCTACGGTGGGGATAAGCTCGCCACCGAGAATGTTAGCTTTACTGTCCCCGCTGGCTCACTGACGGTTTTAATCGGACCAAATGGCTCTGGTAAGTCCTCACTCTTAAAGTCACTGCTTGGCATTGTTGATTACACGGGCCAGATTCAGATCTTTGGCCAAGAACCAAGGAAAAGTTATCCCCAGATTGGGTATGTGCCTCAGCGTTTTAGTTTTGATCCTACAATTCCAATTACCGTTCAAGAATTTCTCTCTATCTCCTTTCTTCACTGCGACACTCCAGTAGCGCAGCGGCCAGAACTCCTGATGAAGTCCTTGCAAGAATTTGGCGCTCTAGAGCTAGTCACCAAACAGCTTAGCCAGCTTTCAGGCGGACAACTGCAGCGAGTTTTGCTGGCTCGAGCGTTTCTTCACCAGCCTCGGTTGGTGATCTTAGATGAGCCTGAAACTGGAATTGATGTGGAAGGTGGAAAATCTTTTTACGAGCTGCTCTTCCGCCAAGTCAAACAGGCTGGTTTAACTGCCATTATTGCTTCACACGAACTGGAAATCGTCTCCAAGTACGCAGACCAAGTTGTGTGTATCAATAAGCAGCTTTTGTGCAGTGGCGCTCCTAAACAAATACTCAGTTCCAAGAACCTAGCGAGCGTATTTGGCTCCCATGTAGGAATGTATGTCCATCATTGAAGTTTTAGCTCTGCCATTTTTTCAACGAGCGATTATTGGTGGTATTGTGGTGGCTATTATTAGCGGCTTAATGGGTGTTTTTATGGTACTCAAAAAAAGCACTTTCTTTGGTGAGACGATAGCTCATGCCTCACTGACTGGTGTTGCCATTGGGTTATTACTTGGATTTGAACCACTTTTGGGCGCCATTTTATTTGCGGTTTTTCTCTCCCTGTCTCTCCCCTGGTTAGAAAAAAATACAAACCTCTCAATGGATAACCTACTTGGTTTTACTTTGTCTATTTCTGTAGGGCTGGCTGTCGTTCTCCTCAGCTTTCTGCCTGGTTATCAACCAGAGCTGATGAGTTATTTGTTTGGGAGTATTCTGAGCGTGACGTGGTCAGGTATTGGACTGATCAGCGTCTTTGGTGTGGTTATTATTGGGGTGGTGCTTCGCTATCACACTCTGCTGAGCGCGGTGGTTTTTGATCAGGAATACGCTCGCTTACGAGGGATCAACACATGGGTCGTGAATGCCTTGCTGAGCACCTTGTTTGCTATCACCATCGTACTCTGCAGCCGCTTAGTTGGAGTGATTTTAGTGAATGCCTTGCTGATTCTGCCAACACTCATTGCACGCTCATATGCGCGTTCTCTGCGAGAGCTGTTCTTGCTGGTGCCACCGATTGCGGTAGGCTGTGTGATGCTGGGGTTAATTACGTCAGTAGTGATCAATATTCCCACCGGACCCACAATTGCTGTGCTGACAGGCACGATTTTTCTCTTCTCAACACTTATCCGCCGAAGGTAAAGGCATAGGCTTCGATTCCAGGATCAAAAATTAATTCCAACGTATGACGCTGTGATGAGCTCTTCAGATCCAAAATATCATACTTACGAGGCTCAGAAACCATAATTTCTCCGCCCTGCAAAGTATCTTGTGTAAATGCAGCTTCTGGGAGTGGCTGTCCATCAAGCAGCACCCTCACTTTACCTGGACTTCCTGTAGAGCTGGCTAAAACTAGGTGGACTTTTCGTGCCAGAAAACTCAATGTCATGCGTGCACCAGCAGCTTCTGCCCGCACATTCTCTCCCTGGACGGTCCAGTTCCCCTCTAACCCAACTGCATCATTAGCAAGTGGATCGCTCAACTGGTACAAAGCGGTCTTATCTATCTGGATGGAGTTTTGACGGGTGTAGGAGGCGGCACGCTGCCACCCTAGATAGGTTTCTGGCGTTAGCTTGACTCGCGGCGTTGCCTGCCCTTCCTCGATCTCACTTTTCTCCAACGGAGCTTCATCCAAAAGGGTTCTAATTGCATTTTCCGTTTCTAAATACTTCCCTTCACCAAAATGGCTGTAGCGAATCTGGCCATTTTTATCAATCAGATAGTGAGCTGGCCAGTACTGATTCTGATAGGCTTTCCAGATCTTAAACTCATTATCTAACACTACCGGGTACTTCAACTCAAAATCTTTCACCGCTTTCTCAACATTTGCGAGTTTTTTCTCAAACTCAAACTCAGGTGAATGGACCCCCACAATCACGAAGTCTTTGTCCTTATATTTTTCATGCCAAGCTCTCAGGTATGGGAAAGTACGAATACAGTTAATGCATGAGTAAGTCCAGAAATCTACCAGCACTACCTTACCTTTGAGTTCATTTTCTAGACTAAGTGGTTCAGAGTTTATCCATGCTCCCCCCGCGGTGAAGTCAGCGGCTTTTACGCCCGTAGTCTGCAGCTTTACAGGTCCAGCACTTGAGTTACCACTCAGCTTACTAAGCTCAGATCGCACAAATCTATTATCCTCAACTGCAGTTAAACCAGCGCCATATTGGGGAAACTTCTCTAGTATATAGGCTTGGAACTGACGATCTATATTAAAGAAAATTGCCATGCCAGTCAGAATCATGACTACCCCAAATATTTTCTGAATTTTATTGGTATTTCGAAGTAACCAGGGATTTTTTTGTAGTAGTTGCCTGCCTCCATACGTGATGGCTAACATCGGAATAGCTGTACCCAGAGAATAGGCCAGTGTAATAAATAAAGTTAAGAAACCAACCTGACTAGTCGCGGCTAAAGTAATCACTGAAGCCAGAATGGGACCCACGCAGGGGGCCCAGATCAAACCCAGACTGAGTCCGACCAAGATACCTCCCAAAAACCCAGAGTTTGAAGAATTTTTAGGAGTTAGCTGAGAGAGGCGGGAAACCAACTTTTCCAACAGAACCTGAGTCTGGGGAACCAACAAAGAGATTCCAAAAAAAATAATCATTCCCACAGCAAGAGTGCGCAGCACATCCGCGGAAAGCCCGGTTGCTTTTACTAAACTGGACAGAGCCAAAGTAAAGAAGGTAAAGCTGAGAATAAAGCCAGTTACAATTCCAAAAGGTCGCCGCTTACCTTCCCCCACCGAACCAGACAGAATAATTGGTAAAATCGGCAAAATACAGGGGGAGAGGATCGTTACCAATCCAGCAATAAAAGCAAATAAAATAAGTAACGTCATACCTCTCCCCCTACTAAAAGTCTGCGCTGCTATGTGAGCGGCAGAGCCAAGACTACATCTTGCTTGGCATTAAGACTGAGTTAATGACGTGTGTCACACCATTACTCGAGATCACATTAGGTGTGTCCACAGTGGCAGAGTTGCCCTTTGCATCTTTAATCATGACTGTGCCATTTTGTACCACCACCATCAGTTGTTCACCTTGAACAGTCTTGAGCTTTTGACCATCTTTAAGGTCAGCCGCAACATAACGACCGGGGACGACGTGGTAGCTCAGAAGACTCGCCAACTGCGCCTTGCTTTCTGGCTTTAACAGACCTTGAAGCGTAGCGGCAGGTACTTTATCAAAGGCTGCATTGGTTGGAGCAAAAACAGTGAAGGGACCTGGTCCACTCAGTGTCTCGACTAAACCGGCAGCTTTTACTGCACTCACTAAGGTCGTCACAGTACTCGCGTTCATCGCATTTTCCACGATGTTCTTAGAAGGCACCATCATCGCACCCCCAACCAACACGCCGTCTTCTTTCATCATGGGTGGTGTACTGGCCATCATCGCTTGATCTGAACTTTCAATCTTACTCGATGGTGAGGCTGCAGGCGCACTCTGAGGCGAGCAAGCTCCCAAAAATAAGGATGTCATTAATAAGCCGCCAGCAAAAATTGCTACTTTTTTCATATAAACCTTTCAAAACTGAAATTATAATTGCAATCGTAAATGAAGTCTCATCCCTCCTTCTGCTGTAGTACAGCGGTTTTTACTTTGCTTGCAGCTATTTCGAGACGAATCTAAAGTCAGGATTCAAGTAAGTCTTCATAGAATAGCACATTCTCGTGCTAGAATCTATGAACGTGAAAAATTCTTTGCCTCTCCAAACTCTCCAGCTCTTCGGCAGGCTTTGGGTGATCGGCACATCTGTTATTGGGACATTAGTAGTGTGGGGTTTTCTCTTTTTATTCGTGATGCTGCGAAGTTCTTCCGACCAGGGTACGGAGCCTTCTTTAAATCAAAAAACTCTTCGTCAAAATGGACCTGATAAGATTGCCGTGGTGAACTTGAATGGACCAATCTTCGACACTGATGCAGGCCCATTTTCTGGTAGTGATGCAGCCATCTCAGCCCAACGAGTCACTCACTTACTAGAAAAGCTGCAAAATGCAGATGATGTTAAGGCCGTCATTCTCAAAATTAATAGCCCAGGCGGTGCCGTAGTTGCCTCAGATGAAATCTATCAACAGGTTAGATTGCTTCAACAACATAAAGTGGTCGTTGCTAGTCTAGGTGACGTTGCGGCCTCCGGTGGCTACTACATTGCTAGTGGGGCAAATAAAATTGTTGCTAATCCGGCCAGTATCACTGGCTCAATTGGGGTAATTGCTCAGCTGCCACAATTAAGTGGGCTGTATGAAAAAATCGGAGTTGAGATGCGTACTATTAAGTCTGGCGAGTTCAAAGACATTGGTTCGGAGTCACGAGACACGACGGCTGAAGAACAAGCAATTTTCGACTCCATTATTAAAGATTCTTATGACCAATTTATTCAAGCGATTGTGACCGGTCGAAAAATGGATGAGGCGAGTGTTCGCAAACTGGCTGATGGCAGAATCTATAGTGGCAAGCAGGCAAAAGCGAACGGGCTAGTAGACGAGCTGGGTGACTTTCAAACCACTATCAAAATAACCGAAGATCTGGCTCGAATTTCCAATGCAACGCTGGTGGAGTACTCAGACCAAAGTTTTTTTGAGAGTCTACTGAGCTCAAAATTTTCTAATCTTTCTGGCTTAAAAGTTTTTGAAAAAATGATCCCTACCCAACAGTTTGGGATTTACTACCTCTTACAAATTTAACGAAATCATCCGTCGCAGTTTATGCCGCTTGGGTGCTAATTTTCTGCATTAAACTCCGAGCTATTTTCTTGCCAAAAAGTCGGAACTGAGCAATAAAACCTTGGTCATGCTCTAACTTCCCAATGACTCCGCCTATATATAATCCTGGTTGTTTCTTGGATTGATGATGTGTATCTAAATCTAAACACTCTGCTCTGTCATCTTGACCTTCAGCCACAAACTCTTTGATCAGCTCAATGTTGGGCAGAAATCCTGTACACATAATCGGCCGAGTAGCAGAAGCGAGTTGCTGCCCTGATTCACTCTCTAGAACAAAGTGTTTATCTTGACTATAAATTCGCTTTACCCGGAAATTTTCTATTATCTTGACTAGTCCTTGCAGCTCAAGTTCTTTTACAAACTTCATGTGCTCCTTCCATAGGCAATCCACTGGCTCTGGAACTATATAGTCATGCGCAGTCACTAAGATTACGACCCGGCCAGGTTTAGCTAGCTGCATAACTAAGCCGCTTGCCCCATTGGCACCACCCACAATCGTCACTTCGGTAGCATCTAGTTCATCTAGATAAGCCAAGCGAGCATAGTGAGTATAGGCGCCTTCAGACTCCAAACTCTCATTCGGATTCGAGTACATTCCTGTGGCCCACACCAAATACTTAGTTCTTACTTCTTCGTCTGCTCGGGTCCAGAGGACAAACTCTTGTTTTACTTGATCAAAAGCAACCTTCATTATCTGGGTATTCTGACGAGTAGGAATCTTTTTTGTGTCAGCTACATGTGCTAAGTACTTTTGATACATCCTGTGACTAGGGTGGGGAATATTGTTAAAGACATCACTGGTTTTAACATCTGCAATCATATTATCATCATGGGATTTAGTACTTTCAGAGATCAGTCTCGTGTCATTCGGGTACTCCAACCAGGCTTGACCTATGACTCCACGATCAATGACCAACAGTTCTTTTGGCTCTAAACCTGCATCTATCAAAGCCGCTGCAACAGAGAGACCACCAGGGCCAGCTCCAACAATGACTACTTGAAAGAAATTAGACATGTCCCCGAGTATACGCGTAAACAAACTGGAGTAAAACTATTAGAATTCTAAAAAGTTAATATCAAAAGGCAGTTTCTCGGCCCAAGAACGCAACACTTTTTCTAAGGTTGATTGAGAAGGCTTTTTGTAAAGTAAGTACGTGCCAATAGCATTCTTTATTTTTGCCTCCTCTGCATCAGGAATGATGAACTTCCAAACTTGAATACGCGGAAAAATACTTCTAATAAAAAGAACTTGTCCAGTGTTTTTTTCTTCTATCCAAAATTGAGAAAGATCTGGCCAAAAAAAATAGCGTTCACCATACTTGATCCCAATTGTCGTAACAGAGCATAGTAAATGAGCTGGGGGCACTGCGGAAAGTATCATATATAAAAACCCTAACACCAGTAGAACCACAGCCAGTAAGATCTCCTGCAACAAAATTAACAATAACAATACTAAAAGCATCAAAATAAATAAATGTTTTTTCTCTGAGGAAGCACGTTTTTTGGTCAATTTATTGGGTGCCTGCCACTCTACCAGCATTTTTTCCTGGACCACGTACCGATCCAGACCTAGGGGATCCTGATAAAATTTTTCTGGGAAACTTTGATTATTAGGAAATTCTTGTGTAGGAGACATCTTTATACATATCTTACGGCTTTCTTTTTACTTTGACAATAAAACAACTTCTTACGGAGTTAGAGAGATGTCTTCAGGATTGTAAGAAATACGTAAGGATCAAGAGAAAAACAATTGAGTGCAGAGGCATTTCTTGGTAAGATACGGTATGGTTTACTCAATCCTTATTGTTGAAGATGATCTTGGTGTACAAAAGTATCTCCGCGAACTTTTGCTGGATAATGGCTACTCAGTCCAAACAGCTGGAGATGGCATTACCGCATTAGAAGCAGTCAAAAACTCACTTCCCGACTTAATTATTCTTGACCTAAATCTTCCCAATATGCGCGGAGAAACTGTCTGTGCAGAAATTCGAAAAAATTACCCGGACATGCGAGTAATTATTTTAACTGCGAAAGATAGTGTCAATGATATTGTGCAAGGCTTAAACTTAGGTGCAGATGACTACATGACCAAACCATTTGTGGCAGATGAATTTTTGGCTCGTATCAAAGCCAGATTACGACGGAGAGAACAAAAATCAGCTGTCTTAACTGTAGGAGATTTAGTATTAAATACCAAAACCTTAGAAGTCCACCGAGGCGAAGAATTAATTTCTCTTACTCCTCAGGAGTTCAAGCTCCTGCAATATTTAATGAATAACAAGGGTCAGATCTTGACTCGGGAAATGATCTTAAATCGAATTTGGATGTACTCTCCTGATATTGAAACCAGGGTCGTAGACGTGTACATGGGATACTTGCGCAAGAAAATTGATAAAGTCAATCCGAAAAAATTACTTGTTTCGGTTCGAGGTTTTGGCTACATGATTAAGGGTTAAGTTACTGGCTGGACGGGTATAAAAATAGTTACGGAAGTTCCCTTCCCCAGATTTGAGCATAGTGCGATTTCGCCATGGTGTTGCTCTATAATTTTCTTGCTCATATACAGACCTACGCCCATTCCTTCTTGCACATTATCAGTACTTCCTTTTTGAAACTCAGTAAATATGCGCGCCAATACTTCTTCTGACATACCTTGACCCTGATCTGTAATTTCTAAAATTAGTTGTTTCTTAGTACGTCTCAATACGATAAAAACCTCACTCAGGGATTTAGAGAACTTAGAGGCATTCTCTAAAATATTTAAAATCACTTGTCCAATTTTATCCTTGTCACCAATAAATTGATCATTTTCTTCTGTAAGCAGATTTTTATACGAGAAAGTGCAGGATGGACAGGCAATAACTACTTCGTCAACGTTTTTTTGAACAATCAGACCAAGATTGCAATTTTCGAATGTGTATTCTAATTTTCCTGCCTGAATTCTGTTTAGTAGCAAAAGTTCATCCACCATTCTGGTTAAGCGCAAACTCTCTTGCCGCAAACTTTTGAGCCAACCTTTTTCTTTTTCTAAGTTACTACTTACAATTCGTTTTTCCAGCAACTGTATATACCCATTGATACTGGTTAAGGGGGTTTTTAGCTCATGAGCGGTCATTGATAAGAACTTATCTCTCACTTGCAGGGCTTCAGTTGATTTACTGTAAAGCTGAGCCTTTCGAATCGCTAGGGTAGCCATTGTACCCAGGAGCTTGCATGCCTCTAAGTCTGATTTTTGCCACGCTATTTCTTTATTAGAAGAAACACTCAGGACACCAATTGATTTTTTTGATAATAGAGCGGGATGAAAACAACAGACTTAATTCCTAGCTTAGCAATGATCGGCTGGGGATCAACAAGTTGTGTTGCTGAAAGGATGATCGGAGTTTTTCTCAGCGAAGCTCTGTAAATATTCCCTCTCATCCGTGGCTTGAGCTTTGCAAGTTCAGCCGAGCTAGAATACACCTTCTCTAACCGCCGACTATTCTTGAGAAAGATTGAAGCATATTTAGCATCAAGAATCTTAATTGCTTCGTTAACAATTGTTTTATACGTTTCTGCAAGACTAAGTGGCAGAAGTAGCTGAACCGCACTCTGATTTATTGTTCGAAAGACATTTTGTTTTAACATTTCTTTTCAAGAAATAAAAAGCTGAATTTTCTGCAAAAATTCTTCCATTTCAAAAGGCTTAGAAATGAAACCATCAGCTCCGCACTTCTTCGCTAGTACTTCTCCGTCATTTTCTGCTGACACTATAATAACCGGTATTGAGGCAAACACTGGATTATCTTTGATTCTTTTCACTACTTCACAACCATCCTCTCCTGCAATCCACATGTCCATTATTAACAGATCTGGCTTTACTTTCAAAAGCATGGTTTCTATGCTAGTAGCGTGACTCAGACTAGTGGCAAGATAGCCATTTTCTTCTAAGATAATACTCAGCACTTCGCGTATGCCTTGGTCATCATCAACTAAGAGGACGTGCTTACTCATTAGTTGGGTATTATGACAGATCTTTACAAATTATTCTTTTTAGATTCTATTTCTCTTTTTATATCATCAGTAGCTTTCTCTACTTTTTCTCCTGCTTGTGAACGAGCGTTTTGAGCACCTTCTTTTACTTTCGAAACACTTTCTTCTGCATGGCCTTGAATTTCTTCTACCTTTTTCTTCACATCAGCACTTACCTGCTCCACTTTATCTACAACCTTTTTCCTTCTTTCCTGATCACTTAAAACCACTGCGGCGGCGGCGGCTCCGATTGCAGCTCCTACCACTAGAGGACCCATCATTGATTTTTTAGGAGTTTTATCTTGAGTATTTTTCATTTGGTTCTTTCTTTATTGAAGGGGCAATACAGATTCACTATATTGCCCCTTCCGTCTTGTTTAAGGTGGTCTACCTTATTGGGCCCTTCGCAGCATTCTGGCAGCCGCTACTACTAACACAGCTCCAATAACGGCAACGATGAGGCTGTAGAGGTTGAATCCTGTTACGCCTGATTGGCCAAAGAAGTTCATTGCAAAGCCCCCTACAATCGCCCCTACAATTCCCAGGACAATGTCTCCGACTGGTCCTTGGCTACCGTTGCTTTTCATTAGAATTGATGCAACCCAGCCAGCAATTGCTCCAAAAATGATCCAGAGAATAATGTTCATATGTTGCTCCTCCTTATAAATTGTTAATTAGGATCTGTGTTCTATTCTCATCATTATCAGTGATAACAGTGTGAAGCTTAGGTAAGAGGAACGTAAGAATATGGATGAGCTATCTTAACTCAGCCATTTTTGGACCTTAACAATAAATTCATCTGGAAGGACATCGCTCTTAATAAGAAAATCTGAAACTCCTAATTGAGCTGCTTTTTCAAAAATACTTTCCTGATCTAAGTTAGTTAACAGAATTATTATGGGTAATTTTTTTATTTTTCTTTTCCGAAGAGAAGCTAATAGCTCTAAACCATCCTTCTGGGGCAGCATTACATCCAATAAAACTAGGTCGTAGGTATTTTTAATAATCTTTTTGAGTCCTAGCATGCCATTCCCAACTCCCTCCACCCGAAAACCTGCTTTTTTGAGCAGAAAAATATATAACTCCAGTAGAGCTGGTTCATCCTCAATAATCAGTATTTTTGAATCCATAATTTAATTTACCGGTAATTGAATTGAAAAAGATGTACCTGATTTTTTTGAAGAAGTCACCTGAATGCTTCCACTATGTAGCTGAATAATTTGCTGGGAAATATACAGCCCCAATCCTGTTCCTGAGTTGACCATTTTTTGATAAGAATGCTCAATTCTACTGAACTTCTGAAAAAGCTTTTGTTGATCTTTTTTATTAATACCCGGACCACTGTCTATAACTTTAATACCTACTATGAGGCTCATATGGCTTACTTCCACACTTACCTTTCCATTTACTGGAGTAAACTTCAGAGCATTCCCGATAATATTTTGCAGAACTTCCCGTATTTTTTCCTGATCAGCAATAATATTTACTTTTTTGGTTGTTGGGTTGAAAATGAAGCGTATTTTTCTCTCATCTGCCTTTACTTGGAGTTCTTCTTTTACTTGAGATATAAGATGTATTACATTAAAACTTTTCAATTTCAGTCCGAAATGATTTCCCTCTATTCTAGAAATCATCAACATGTTTTTTACAAGATGAATCAGTCTTTCAGATGACGCGTAAGCAATCTCTAAATGCTGTCGAACCTCATTTGAAAGAGTTGAGGATCCTTGAAGAGACAGCCAAAGATAACTCTTAATTGCAGTTAAAGGAGTTCGCAGCTCATGGGAAGCGATAGTAACAAACTCGTCCTTCAATCGATCTAATTGTCTTAGGGTAGCGTTGGTCTTTTGCAACTTTCGAGTCGCTCGAGCCACTTCCTGCTCCAGTTTTTGATTAAAGGTTGAAATTTCGTCGTAAGAAAGAGCATTTTTCACTGCAATCGAGAGTTGAGGACACAAAATTTCTAAGACACTTAGGTCTTCTAAAGTGAAGTCATCACCAGACGATTTTTCTCCTAGAAATAAAGTGCCCATTAATTTCTCCCCAACTCTTAGATCCAAGGCGGCCATTAGCCCATATTTTCTAGCCATTTCCTTTCCATCTGATTCTGGAACTTCACTAAAAAGCAGTATTTTCCTTACAGAAGAAAAATCCGAACTCAACAAATAGAATCTTTTCTCAGCTTCTCTAGTAAGGTTTTTTTTATCGGTGCTGAAAACAGCATTCTGACTACCTGGTATAACCAAAGTTAAGGAGCTAAACTTCATTTCCTGTTGAAGCTTTTTGAGGAACAAAGAAATAAGTTCCTGAAGGACAATATTGGTGGAAGCAATATGAGCCAGTTCATGCAGTAACTTTCGAGCATCATACGCGTTCCGGAAAAAAACTTTTTCTGTTAATTTTTCGATGAATCGCCTAAGTGGCTGGAAAGTAAGTGCCGCAAATACGGAAACGATCACCCCATAAACTACATCTACTGTATCGCGCTGCTGTTCTGTAAAAAATTCTCCTAAGAGAAAAAGTCCTCCAATATAGAGCAGCGCAACTGTAGACATAAAGAATAGATACCCGAACGAGCGAACAATAACAAATTTAATATCCAGCAAACGATGTTTGACAATCGCATAAGTCAGAAATATAACCAGAATGAGTGAAAAGCTTGGACCCAAAGCAACCATGCTTAAGTTATTCCAAACTACTACTGCAAGAAAGTTAGTAGAAAAACCCAATGCTACAGTCAAAATCAAACCCAGCACTACAAAGAAAACTTGAGCTTTCTGCCTTCCCATTGAGTTTCTATACTTTGAAACTAAACTTAAAAATGCAGCCAGACTAAGCATGGAAAAGTTCAAGCCATAAAGGGCAGCAGCAGGGCCGGGTGTTAAGCTAGGTTTCCCACCTACAAAGCTGTAGCTAGAAAACATTAACGACGTGGGCGTTAATAGCAGAACGCATGCTGTTACCGCTGTAAGAAAGACTAACAATACTCTGTTTACTTTTTCAGGTTTATTAGGAAAAAAGTAAGCAATCAGAAAAAAAACCAGTGGAATTGGAGTAGTAACAAACATTACTGCTCGCACCCAAAATAAGCGTTGAGCTGCATCAACAGGCAATAACGAGCAGGTATTTGCAACTGTCCACAAGGTCAGCAGAAGTATAAAAATCACTACCAAAATATTTACTGGATGTCTTCTATTTCTGAGAAAAACTAAAGTAGCTAAACAAAGATTAGTAACAATAGTAATGACTGCAATGTAGATAATCATTGATTGTTGGATAGTTGTTGAAAGAATTGTTCTGCAACCACACAAGCCGCCGCTACGCTCAAGCTTTGAGGGATGGGTGGTTTCTTTTTAAAGTACACACCGTGAATAGTTTCTCCCACTACAGTTGTAGGTTGAATACTATTCGGTTCACTAATAATTTTTACTGGCAATCCGTGTTTTCTCAGCACGCGGTGAAGAGCCGGCTGAGTATTAAATATTTCATGACTTACATCAGGCCAATTTCGAGCAATTCCTTCATGGATAATCATCATTAAACTTGCACTCACAGTCGCCCTATCAGCTTCAGAAGCAACTTGTTTGAGTAAATCTGCCGACACTACATTAAGCCGTGTAATCTCAGCTAAAGAACTTTCCGGAAGATCAGCAAGCTCCTCTCCATCTTGGTTGTAAGCAAAACTGAGAGCGGCTTGAGTTGGTAAAGAGCTCAAAAGACTAGGATGAATTTGGGGAGCTCCAGCCTCAATCTTGGTTTCTCTTAGGGATTTTTCCCCACTTCCACGCATGGCGCCCATTGAACCTACTATGTACTTTTTGCCCTGATGTGAAGCAATAACTAGTGCCACCAAGTAGTCGTCTCGAAAAGAATGCATCATTGCTAGAAGTAACTCAGCTTCTAGTTGCTGGCGGTAGCGGAGTTGCAGCCGTTCGTAATTTTTTCCAGTGACTTTTTTCCCTGATGCACTTAGAGTACCTAATGCTATTTTTTCGGCTACTTCAGAGGTTTGGAGGAGTTCTCTAGCATATATATGGGTTGACATATCAACGATTTGAGCAATAAATCCTAAGTTTAAAAATTGAATTAGTCCGCACCACAAGCTTAAATTTTGGCCATCTATCTCTACTTGAATTGCACTTTCTGAAATACTTTTATAGTCGGGATCCTTATTTACATACCAATAAGCTTTATCATAAAAATGATAAGTAGGTAGACTTACAATACTCAGAGGGTGGGAACTCTCGTAATACAACTCCTGATGAAGAGCAAAAATATGTGCCATACTTTCTAGCTCCAGTGATTTTAGTCCCGGAGATCTAAACCTTTCTATTTCTCTAATAACACTCCTAACTTTCTTAGTAATTTTTTGTTTCTCAAGATCTACTACTAACCTCATACTTTCAAGATAATTAACATCTTCTAGACCATACAAAGTTGTTTGTCCTTCAGTTCCAGATCCATCTATTAATCTTTTTCCTTCTCTTAACATTTTTTCTCCTATGTGGAAGATTATAGCTTGATAGATCAATACTTCACTGATGTGTAGATTTTATCCAGTCCTCAGTATTAAGATTATTCCGCAATTGTTAAATATTTATTAACTCTGAGAATGAGCTCTAGTGCCCTTTTAACTCAAATTGGTGTGAATTGGAAGGCCGTGAGAGTTGAAAAAAGTAAAGAACTTGAAGGCTCTGCCGGACTTCCCGCATGAGCAGCATAAAAGGTAGGATTAACCTAACTACATACTCAATAAGAATGCGAGTACTTTGGGTAAAAAGATAATTCCGGCAATAATGGCTGCTGTGACTGCTACTGAGAGAACTGCCCCAGCAGCTATATCGCGAGCACGTCCGGCTGCAACATATGGAAGACCTAGATCATCCCGCAAACGGTCACAGATCTCTTCAATTGCGGTATTAAAAAGTTCAGCACTGATGACTACACCAAATAGCAAAATAACAATAATCCATTCGACGGATGAGATTCGGAAAAAAACGCTGAGAATAACGATTATTACCACAGCAGTAATATGAATCTTCATATTCCGCTCTTCAAAGCCACTGACTAACCCCTTAAAGGCGTAGACAAATCCCATTAAAAAATGACGCAAGAAACTCATCATGATCTCCGTTTATTCTCTAGCTGTGTAACTGTATCATAAAAAATCACAGGCTTGGAGAAGGACTAGCTGAGGCAGAAGCCGCAGGCTCCGTAATCGGAGCGACCAGTTGGGTGCTAACCCATTCATGAACTCCCTGCCAATTTCCCACCCCATCTTTGGCAACTAAGATACTTTGCCCATTTGCGCTGCGGGATAACATTAAGGCATTGTCTTCGGTTAATGCGAAACTGTGGATACTAAAGCCACGTAATTCGTCCTTATAACGCAAAAACATCTGCATGTCAGCTAGAGTTAAATCAGTGGTCAGATCATTCGATAAACTTGAGATAAAAGGAAGTACTTTAGGGAAAAAATCTAGACTAAAGACCCGCTCTTTGACCGCCAATAAAAGATTCCGCTGACGTGCAGCTCGACCGAAGTCAGTTCCATCTTGAGCGGAGTGGCGAGACCGAACATACTTCAGCGCTGTTTCTCCACTCATTAATGTTCGACCTCTATCAAAGTGAAGTTGCTCATAGCGACAGGGAAGCTCTTTCTCGGCTATGCTCGCGGAAACGGTTGCCAGAGCCTTAAGCTCTTCATCTGTCTTGCCGCAGGGGTCAGTTTCTTTTCCTTCAATTGGGTAAAGAAAATCGTCAAAGGTTTTCTCTACATTGACGTTAACGCCTCCTAGAACATTAACCGAGCGTTTGAAGCCGTGAAAATTCAAAGCTACAAAGTTATCTATTTCTAATCCTGTCACCTGATTTACAGCATACTTGGCTAGCTCACCTCCACCAGCTTCTCCGGTATACCGGGCCGGCTTGAACCTGTAACTCCGATCATCTGCCCCATTTGCGTAGGCAGCATTGATTTTCCAAGAGCTGTTCTGCTCAGGAGTTAATGGTAGAGACACCCATAAATCTCGAGGTAAGGAAATAAGAGTGATACTTTTTTTCTCTGGCCAGATGTGCACCACCATCATCGAGTCTGTCAGCTTCCCACCTTCATGGGCTCCACCCCCATATCCAAGCAAAATGAAGGCATACGGTAAGGCATTATTAAAGCTGTCTACTGGAGTATGAGCAGGCGTAAGCGCCGAATCCCTGTCTTGAGTATTTGGCTGCACCGAAATTTTTTGGAAATTTCCATATAAGAAAAATCCAAATCCCATACTGAGAGAAACCAGACCTAGCAGAATGAGGATTAAAACTTTTTTCACTTCGGAGAAGGAGTATAGCAAATTATAGGTATGGTGTTCCGACTTTCTCTGCCACTTTGATGAGTAACTCTTCCATCTCGAAAGGCTTAGCAATAAAATCATCTGCCCCAGCATCAAAAGCTGATTGCTTTACGTCTCGACTAGCTGAGATCAAGATAATAGGTAAATCTTTGGTATGCTGCTGGGAACGAAGCACTCGGCAAATTTCCCTGCCATCTTCTCCTGCCATCCAAATATCCAGTAAGACCAGATCGGGTAAGATTGATTCTTTCTTAGAAGAAGCAAGCACCTTTTTTCCATTCGTGACCACGTCTACATCATATCCAGCATCTTCAAGAACAATCTGAATTACGTCTAATATAGCAGTATCATCATCGGCCACCAGAATCCTTTTCTTCATAGAAGAATATAGCTTAGAAGAGAAAAAACAATCTCCCGTGTGGAAAGCGTAAGAAAGACGTGAGAAAATACTCTAATACCAAAAGACAATCCTCAATATCCCAGAAACCTGCCCTTAGTATCAAGGCCGCGAAAAAGCTTTCGCAACGCGGAATATCAAAGAACAGAAAGACCTATTCCCACCAAGCTATATAAGATTGGTGAATTACTGTTTCTGGCTTAGCGCTCAGTGGTGACCAAATCGGCCATGACACTTCTCTGGTACATGGCATTCCAAACGTCGCGGTACTCCCCACAGAGATAGATGTGCCTCACCCTCTAGAACACACAGATCTATATACCCGTATTATTCAAGCGGGTGAAGGGTACCCAGGCAATGTCATTCTTTCTGAATACGGACCTAAAGAGTTGGTAGCCATGAGTCCTAAGTACTATGATCGTAATCGCATAACTACCTGGATGAGTGGAGTTGTGCTGACGCATGGGATTGAACGAGCAAATAGTGGAGCAATCCACTCAGTGATACTGGCCAGGCATGCACAAATTCCGGTCTTTTTTATTGCAGGAACCGTTTCTCAAGATGCAGCAGCAAAGCTGGCAATGCTAGGAGCGGGAGCAGTGAACTCACCTGACCAAATGGTTGAACTGCTTCAGAAAAAGTAATCTGCTATGCAGATTGACATTTAAAAGCTCCTGCCCCATACTACCGACTCTCATAAGTAGTAGATACACATATGGTTGAGCTTTTAGAAAACAAACAAGACGCAAAAGACTCTCTTGACTCACTTTTTAGAAAAGTGAGAGAAATGTTGATTCCTACTGATAACAAAGAAGAAGTCATTGAGTCCGAAAGTTTTACTCAGTGGATGGACTGTATTACCCTGCAGTATTTTGCCAGTATTGACGATGATAACAGTGAGGGAGAACAATTACTTGAGTTCAAACGTGCTATGTAAATGACAGATTTTCTAGTAACGGGCTTAAAAGATCCTGAAGAAATAGAAAGCTATTTCCGAGAAATCCTCGCTCTCTTATTCACATTTATGGATTGTAACCCAGTGGTCTCAATCGATCTACTTTACAAAAAATTAGACTGCATTTGGGACAGAATAGTTATTACTGTTGAGAGTAAATGGGCCAAGGCTTTACCCCAATAATTATCACTTCCTCAGCATCTTAAAGGCATGATTCCAAGTATTATTCTTGGCTCCATAGTAGACCCAGAGGATACACAACGGCTCAGTAATTCTCGATTGTTCTATTCCACCTAGATCAGTAATATTCTTCCAACCAAAGTCGCGGAGCAGCTGAGTGACTAGTTGCTTGGCACCTTCATCATTACCACAGAGCAGCATGTCAGGATCCCCTTCTTCAAAACTTGGGCTGACCATCATTGGGTTCCCCACAATATTGAGCGTCTTGACTATCTTCGCCTCTGGGAGCTGAGCCTGTAGTTGCTCCCCACCTGATGTGGTAAATCCTACCGCAAGTGTAGGGAGTGGGCCGTGAGAGAAATCTAATGGATTAGTCACATCAATGACAACTTTATTGGCAAAGTTCTTCGGCTCAGCAAGCGTAATAGCCTGAGAATTTTGAACTCCTTTGGTGGCAACGACTAACAGCTCTCCAAAGACCGCTGTTTCTGAAAAAGTTCCCGTCGAGGCAAGCTCTCCCTGAGACTTGGTCCAGTGCTTTAATTTTTCACTCTCAGGATCCCGAGACCCAATCTTCACCTGATGACCAAGGCCAATAAAACCTTTACCCAACGCTTGTCCAACATCTCCCGAACCAATAATGCCTATTTTCATATGCTCGATTCTAACAGATTACTTCCTCACAAGCACAATCCCAAACGGCGTGGCTCGCCCTGGCCCAGCAAGATACTTGCCATTGACCATAAATGCGGTCGAACCACCGCTATCCAGGTTCAGAGCTGACTGCATGCCCAATGCTTTGAGCACTCTTGCAGTCTCCGCCACAGTCGCACCGCGAACTACACCAATGTACACACTGTTATCTTTGGACGCAATAAAGCTCCTCGATCCACGACTCCCTTTTTTGGGATCTCCATCCCCACCAAAAGTGACATTTCCTCCTGAGAGCAACATTGGCTGCCCTGCAATCACCGCATCCACTCCAGTATCTCGACCCCACTCAGAGCTTTGGCCAACCAGCCTGGCTCCACCGCCACTAAAAATCATGGCCGGCACACTACTGTAGACGTTATTATCTGAGTTAAAGTACACTTTTTTCTTGTTCATTAAGAGCGTATCAAAAGAGTTGGTTTTACCAGCACAGCTTGGGTACTCGGCTGGACAAAAATACGGTCCGTTGATACCGGCAAAGCCACCGCTACGTGAGACAAAGTCAGAGAGTGAAGCAACCGGACACCCATCTCGACAGTCCCCCTCAGAGGCTGTTTCTACCTGAACGCGAGTTGAGCCTAAGTCTGCACCTAAAATATCGACCATAAAGCTGCCCGCGTCGCTCTCTACAACTTGGCGTGAGTACCCGGCCGCAGGTGCAGTATTAGAGCTAGGAACGTTACTAGGAATCGGGGCGGCAGCTGTGGCTAACTGCGCTCGCAAAGTAGCAATATCTTGATTGAGCGTTCTGAGCGTCGCGCTACCACTAGCATAGTTGCGCTTGCTCAGCTGGGTTAACACCAAACTAAACTGGGATTCCAGCTTCTGCGTCTTAGCAGCATCACCACGCAGCTCCAAAAGATCTTCGTAGGCGAGAAGTGCCTGGCTAAAAGTGGTTTCGATACTCTTAATATCGGCTTGGAGTTGAGAATTTTTGATTCGTTGGTCTTCGGTTTTGAGGGTCTCTAACTCGGCAGAAGCGCTACTCAGCTGAGCAGTCACCAGATCTAACTCGCTGGTTAATCTATCTCGGGCTGTCGTCACTCTGCCCTGATCGCCGATCAGCTGTTGGCGTTCTGCCTGCCACTGCAAAAAGTAGACTCTGGCAGCAATCGCCATACTGGCTACGCCAATCAGCAAAATACCAACTAACGGAAGCAAAGATGCTGTACGCAGCTTCACTAAAAAAGCTGAGTTAAGCTGGGGCAGGAACTTCTTCACTCCCTCAGTATAGCCTGATTTTTTAGATGAAAGTTAAGGCAATGCCTTTTTGGTTCGCACGACCAGTTCGACCAATCCGGTGGATATAGTCTTCGTAGGACTCTGGCAAATCATAGTTAATGACGTGAGTCACGTTATGAATGTCCAAACCTCTAGAAGCGATATCAGTAGCGAGTAACACTTTGACGCGGTTGCCCTTGAATTTCTCAATGGCGCGTTGGCGTTGACTCTGACTCTTGTTCCCGTGAATGGTTTCGACGTAGATGCCACGTTGGTCTAGCGTCTCAGCCAGTTTCTCAGTCCCACGCTTGGTGCGTAAGAAGATGAGCACTTTCTCAAACTCGACTTGAACTAAGAGGTCATGAAGCACATCGATTTTCTCTTTGCCATTCATCCGGACGACGTCCTGATCAATGTTGGTAGAGGAGTCGCGGGTCTTCACAGACACCTTGACTGGATCAGTCAAGAACTGACGCATAATCATCTGAGCATTGTCTGGTAAAGTCGCCGAGAAGAACATAGATTGGCGAGGCTGAGGCAAGATAGAAGTAATGTACTTCACATCTTGGATAAAGCCCATATCAAGCATCTGGTCAACTTCATCGAGCACAATGTTGTTGTAGTCAGAGAAGTAGAGAGAGCGACGAGCTTCCAAGTCACGCAGTCTGCCTGGCGTACCAATCACAAAATCTGGACGGCGGCGTAAGGCTTGCTGCTGCTGATACATGCTCATACCACCAATACAGACGGCTGAGTAAATTCTCATACCTTGACTAAGTTGGCGAAGTTCCTGATCAATTTGGACGGCGAGCTCACGAGTCGGAGCCACGATTAAAACGCGCTCATTTTGACTAGTAAAGACTTTTTGGATCAAAGGAATTAAAAAGGCAGCCGTTTTACCGGTACCAGTGTTAGCAATTCCAATCACATCCTTGCCATTTAAGACGTGAGGGATGATCTGATCTTGAATCGTGGTGGTCACGGTATAGCCGTGAGAAGTGATGTTTCGTTCTAACTGTTGGTCAAGATTAAAACTCTGGAACGTATTTTGCGATACGACAGGAGCTTCTACAGGCTCAATACTGGCCTTTTTGACAAACATGGATGGATCAAATGATTTACGTCGAGGGGCACCACCGCCACCGCCAAAACCACGACGACCTCCAAAACGACCACGTTGAGGAGAAGAAAAGCGAGAAGAAGAACCTCTCTGAGAGCTTTGTTTATACATACTTTTACTACACCTACTGTTAAGAGAAGGCGCTATCTGAAGAAAAAAAGAAACTGTCTAATTGAGAATTTTGCGAATCTACCCAAAAAAGAAGATATTAACTGAGGAATCTTAATTTCAACAACTTGTTATGAAGGGAATTATACACCATTTTTGCCAAAAAGCAATTATTATGGGATTGATAATGTTTGGTGTAGTAGGTATAGGATCTGGAGCTAAAATTCACCATCCATCATCAGCAGCTGAGCAGGATTTTCGCTCTGGGCTGCTTTACTCAAGCCAGGAGTGCTCATAAAGTTGATCAATACAACCAAACTTAGAATAATTACTACAATCGTAATTCCAATCATCACTAGCCCCGAGACTTTGGACGAGGAATCAGGCTTTCGCAAGTACTTCAGCCCCCAAAAAAGCCCTGCGGGAGGCAGCAAGGCGCTGGCTACGTATAACAAGGCTTGGGTTCCTACCGCGCTCTGGCTTGTTGTAGAGGCATGTAACTTGGTCCCACAGTTGTAGCAGTAAAAGTCGGTAATTCTGACGTCAACATGACAGTTGGGGCAGGTAAGCGAGCTTGGTAAAACTGGCGCAGTTTCCATCCATCCATTCTATAGCTCAAACTCGTTAAAGTCAGGCTGCACTAAGCGAGAGTGGAGATCCAGCGCTTCTATCAGTGCAATGTCTGCGGGCTGCATTGTCCAGTCTGCTGATCCAAAGCCATCTTTGATTCGCTCAGGCTTAGTGGAACGAGGGATCACGACAATGTTTTTGCTGATCAGCCAGTTGAGGATAATTTGCGCAGGTGAACGGTCATATTTTGCTGAGAGCTGCTGAATAATTTCTATAGATAGATCTTTGCCTTGAGCGATCGGCGAGTAGGCTGTAATCAAGATCTTGTGCTGATCACAAAAGGTTTTTAGCTCCTTTTGGTTCAGACTGGGGTGAAACTCAACTTGGTTGGTAGAAATCTTGACGCCAGTTTGGAGTGCTTGCTCTAGATGTTTGATGGTGAAGTTTGAGACACCAATTGAGCGAACTGTTCCAGCCTCTTTAAGCTCTTGGAGTGCTTCCAAGGTTTCTTCAACTGGGATCTCTTTATTTGGCCAGTGCATGAGCATCAGGTCAAAGTACTCTGTCTGCAGCTCTTCCTGAAAACGCGCCACTGAAGCGAGCACATTGTCATGATGGAACTCAGTTCTCCATACTTTAGTGGTCAAAAAAAGCTCAGAGCGAGGAATACCGCTGCTTTGAATGGCTTTGCCAACTTCTTGGTGGTTCTGATACACATCTGCTGTATCTAGATGGCGGTAGCCGAGCTCTAAAGCAGTTTCCACGGATTGGCGCGCCTCTTCAGCTTTCAGTTGCCAGGTGCCAAAACCGATAACGGGGATTTCTACTCGTGGTTCTAGGGTGAATTTTTTCTTAGTAACTCCTTTTTTAAGTCTACTCCTTCTACAGCTATCTGCCGACGACGAATCACCAGCATACTTACAAACAGAATATTGATGATGACCAGGTAGACAGGCATCAGAGCGGTAACTATTGAAACGTTTGTGAGCGCAAAGAGGGTAATCACATACTTCACGCCACTCAAAACATAGGTGCTCAACAGCATGGCTATGCAAGCTCCCCCAAAACTAATCCAGTCCAAGAAAACGATATTTACCTTTCCCCTGCTTTTTAGCAAAGACAAAATAAGTATCACCAAACAAATACCTGCAGTGAATCCTGTCACCCATGCTCCAGGTCCAGCATTATCAGAGATCTGGCCTAAAAATCCGGTAAATGTGAGAATCAAAAAAACTAGCCAAGAAAAAATGTGTGGCTTGGTTTTTCCCGACAAAATATCTCGGATTTAGGGGATATAGCTAACGAATGCGATTAAAGTGGCAATCAGGCCAAGAATTTCTTTCCAATACATGAGGTGTATCATATCTGAGTCTATGAATAAGTTGAAAATCATTCTCCCCTTTCTTTTTCTCCTGCTTCTAGGTGTAGGAGCTGCTACCTATGTCATTAGACAAAGACGCGCTACTATCCTGGCAGAGCTGACCGAAAACCTCAGTCCAGAAAATGAAAGCATTATCCTGCCTCCTTACTCTCTCACAATCGAGGCTTTACGAAAAGGTGAGTATCCAGGAAGCGAAATTACGATTGAAGAAACGCTCCCCCCGGGCAGTAACTACGACCGCTACCGGACTTCTTACCAGTCCGAAGGATTAAAGATCTATGCATTGCTGACTGTACCGAAGGGAACTAAGCCAGAAACAGGCTGGCCAGTGATTGTTTTTAACCACGGCTATATCCCGCCTGCAGAGTACAGAACTACCGAGCGCTATATTGCGTATACTGACGCCTTTTCACGGAACGAGTATATTCTCTTCCGGCCAGACTATCGGGGTCACGGCAGTTCTGAAGGGCAAGCCTCGGGAGGGTATGGCTCAAATGCCTATACGATTGATGTACTCAATGCGCTCGCCTCGGTTAAAAAGTACAAGGACAGTGATCCTAAACGGATCGGGATGTGGGGTCACTCGATGGGTGGCTTTATTACTTTGCGGAGCATGGTCGTAAATAAAGACATTAAGGCGGGAGTAATTTGGGCGGGCGTGGTAGCTTCGCATGATGACCTACTCAATAACTGGCGACGACGTAGTCCTATGCCAACAACCACCCCATCTCCGACTGGTAGCTCTCGTAGCTGGCGAGTAAGCCTGACTGAAACCTTTGGTAATCCCCAAGCAAATCCGAGTTTCTGGAGCTCGATTTCCGCTAATGCTTTCTTATCAGACATTTCCGGCCCAGTCCAAGTTCATCATGGTACGGCTGACACATCGGTGCCAGTAGAATTTTCAGAAAAACTAAAAACCCAGTTGGATGCGGTGGGAAAAGAAGCTGAGCTATTTATCTACCCCGGAGACGATCACAACCTAGCCGGTAACTTACGCATTGCGCTGCAGCGATCTGTTGAGTTCTTTGATCGGCACGTAAAGGGTAAAAAATTATAACAATTACTTTTTTCTTACTTTTCCTTTACATTTTTATAGCTACGGTCACTTTACAATGGATGAGATAGCAGAAAGGAAAATATGAAGTATCTCATTCTTTGGTTACTCGGAGTTCCCGGCGGCGTGCTGGTTGTTATTTGGGTGCTGAGTCGAATTTTTTAATTACTTGGCTTCTTAAATAGGCGGGGGAGAAAAATGGCAGACCACATCAAGGTATGGTGATATTTTCAAACTGACTAAATACAATTTTCTTCAGAAGCGATATATTAAAAAGGTGAAAGCTCAATCTGTCCGATCTCTTCTCCATGAAATTACTTATGATGCTAAGTCCAGAATAGATACATTCACTTCTTTGGACCAAGATCAACAGCTGCTCGTTTTACTCCAGCTCTCAAAACATGTTCAGTCTCAAGTTTTAGCAGAACTCTCAAACAGCGTTTTGGTGCCTCTCCTAGAGAAGTTAGATCCAGATGATGCGACTGATTTACTGCAGAATACCCCAAAGCGGAAACAAAAAGAGCTATTGGTGGAGTTAAGTGAGGAACTCCAAGATAAAATTTCTCTGCTGCTCCAATTTGATCCTAAAACAGCCGCGGGGCTGATGAGCTTGAACTACATACAAGCTAATCACGATGATGAAATTTATCGTGTTGCAGAGCAAATTCATACTCATGAAAAAAGAACCGGTAGACTACCAGAAATTTTAGTTCTGGAGACTGGAAAGCTGGTTGGTTTTCTCCCCATTCACAAATTACTCTTGGCAAAACCTAGTGAAAAAGTCAAAGAGTACATTCAGCGAATTACTTCCCTGAGATATACCGAAAGTCGAGAAAAAGTTGTTGATCATTTTTTAGATCATCCTCACCAAAAAGTGGTTGTTTTAGATGAAAGTGACGCCATTTTAGGAATTCTTTACTCCGATGATGTACTCAGAGCATTACAACAAACTGAGGGATCAAGCCTTTATGATTTTGCTGGCGTGAGTAATGAAGAGACAGTTTTTGGTTCGGTAAAGCAAAAAGTAAAGTATCGGTATAAATGGTTAATTATTAATTTAGCGACTGCGTTTTTAGCTTCTTTCACGGTGAGCCTTTTTGACGAGACGATTTCCAAGTACGTCTTGCTGGCAGTCTATATGCCAATTGTAGCTGGCATGGGCGGGAATGCTGCTACTCAAACATTAGCTGTTCTGGTGCGAGGAATTGCTTTGCGACAAATTGATTTACAGAGTTGCTTACCAACCTTGCGGCGAGAAATTTTAGCTGCACTCATCAACGGTCTTATTAATGGCGTCCTAGTTGCAGCAATTGTGATTATCTTTAATCGTGATGTCAAAGTCGCCGTGGTTCTGGCTGTCGCGATGACGATTAATTTATTAGTAGCGGGATTCTTTGGCACGCTGGTGCCAGTGATTATGAAGAAGCTTGGCAAAGATCCTGCAACTTCAGCTACGATTTTTATTACGACGGCGACTGATGTTTTAGGCTTCTTAGCTTTCTTAGGTCTAGCCAGCCTAGTGCTGAACTAAGATTTTGCTGGGAGTTGCGCTTTACAAAGCTGTAAATTCATCCCAATCCTCACAGGGAAACCGAGGAAAGAGCACTCGATGGCCAAGAGCCGCTAGCTCTCGTTCTAGCTCAGGGAGCCAGCTTGTTTCTAATTTCTGATGAGAACTAAAAGATCCATGAAAAGAACAAACGATATGGTGATATGATTTGATCTTATGTCAAGAAGACAAGAGGTTTGCGCTCGTTCTCCAGAACACCCTCATCCTAGTGTAGAAATGTTCCTCACAAGATTTGTACTGTGGCTTGCCAGTGTTAAAGTAACTGTAGAGGCAAAGCCTGAGGCTTGGGATGCGGCTCAGGAGTACCTAAAAGGTGGCTATAAACCAATTATCTACTCAGTTGCTGAGCATCGTGGTCACACCGACTCACCTATTGTCTGCTGGGCAATAGCCAAAGATTTATTCCCTGGGCACTGGTCTAATCTTTTACTTGTCGCAGCAAAAGATACTTGGTCGAAACCCAGTATGCAAGAACTTGCTCAGCGCCTTTTCGGTGAGATTTTCCTTTTTGATCGAAGAACTGGAAGCTTTGAGGGAGCAAGAACTCAACTGGAAGCGTTGGGAAGTAGAGTCAAGATCAACGCTCAAAATATCGGAGCCTCACTAGTGATTTTTCCACGAGGCACTAGAGATCCAGATGCCCCGATGAAGGATCTGCCAGTAGTTCTATCTAGACAAACCAAAGCACCTCTGGCTGTCGTCAATATTCATGGAGCGGAAGCTGTACTTCCCAAGGTACCTAAAGAGATGGAGCCTGAGCAAATTCTTAAGATCTTCATGCGAAGACTAAATCCTCAAGGTCAAATAAATGTAGTGGTTGAGCTTGCTGATTTTATTCAGCCCGATGATTTAAAGAATCAAGAAATGAAGAAACGCTTTCTTAACGCACACAATGTAGCGTCTTAAGTTTAAGAAATGATATGATTAAGCTCTCTGATGAAAAGCCACTTTTTTTCCGCTGATGTAGTACGATTTTTGGCTATTATTTCGGTAATTGGAATTCACTTAGTGATCGCTATAAGTAATAGGCCCGACTTTTTTGGTGGATTTTTCTGGTGGATTACATTTTTACTGAATAGTTTATTTAGAAGTGGAGTTCCTCTTTTCATTATGCTGAGTGGATACTTAAGTTTAGGGAAGCCTGTCAGTAACAGGCAGAATACACAGAAGGTAATTCAACGTCTAAGTCATCCCACTCACAGCCTACTATGCTATTTTTAATATCGTAGCAGCCCGAATTGCTTGGCTGAGAGCAGAGCCTTTTAGTTACTGGGATATCTTTCACAACCTTAGTAAGAACACCCATAGTATCTTGTACTTTTTAGTAGTGTTAATTCTGTTGCAGCTGCTGAATCCTTTGTGGAACGTACTCACTGAAGAAAAGAACTTGCCAATACTTCACTATGTTACAAGATTTTTCTTTATTCTTGGTGCCGCAGCTCATCTTTTTTATTACTTGAGTCTTCGCGAAGGAGAAGTTTTCAATACCTTTACTCTATGGTTCATGTGGCTAGGTTTTTATCTATATGGTTACGTCGTTAAATTAAAACCCCAAGCTCTAACGAAAAAAGAGGTTAGTCTCTATACCATCATGTTTCTGATCGGTTATGGGATTACGGTCGGACTCGCATACATCACGCTATGGCTTCACTACAATCAGCTTAGCGAGTTATTCATTATTAAGGAGCAACCATATTCTGACTCATACTTTAGTTTCGGAGTTATGCTGATGTCGATTAGTAGCTTTAATTTACTAATGAGAGCTCGTTTCATTCAAAGGCTAGAACTATTTACTCCTGTCAAAAGAATTATTTCCTATGGAGCAGCGCTGAGTTTTGGACTTTACTTGAATCACCTGTTAGTAATAAACATTCTGGATAAATTTTTTGGGATCAACGCTGATAGTCCCAGTATGCCAAACTTGTCCATTTTCTTACTAATAAGTTCAGTACTTACACTTGGAATTTCAGTAGCGATTGTAGTTATTTTAAGGAAGATTCCCGTTGTAAAAAGAATTATTGGTGAAAAGTAGTGTCAATTATTGCCGTATCAAACTCTCTTCTTGCAGATTCTGGCCCATGTTTTTAAGATTGGGAAAAAGTAGTACCCAATTCCAGCCAATACTAAAAGGCAAAAGTTTCCGATAATAATATTTTTCTTTATAAGTGCTGTGAAATTTTTCTCCGGAAATGTTGGTTCTGTAAGTTACTTGGAAGCCGTGGAGATTGCTTTGTGCTATGGCTGGATAAATAGTCAGTCTAAGTGGCTTGACGACGCCTCCTATGTACAAAGATTTACCGCGAGCAGAGCTAAAAGTATCTGGTCAAAGATCAATACTAAGTGGTAGGATTTTCCCGGGTTATATATAGTACAGGTTCAGTACGCACTGTAGGTTCCTCCATTATTACGGCTCCTGTAGGAGTTGAGTTACAAACACATCCATACAAGATATTAGAAGGAGTAATCCATGAATGCTTCCCCCCACAATCTTTGCAAAGAGTATCTGTACTCACTGTCCAGCTTTGATCAAACATATAAAGTCAAAATCGTACAACTTGCAATAAGTTCTCATTATGAACACGCTCCGTTACCTTTTCTAACTGACTAGCAGTCTGCCAGCCCTCAAGAACGGGACGCAACTTCCAAGGGGTTAGGTCAAAATTAATTTTGTTCTTTTTTTCAGGATCTCCTGCCATATTTTCCTCCTCTAAATTTTCCACATTGTACACCTTTATTACGTACGAACGTAGATGCCCACTTAGAAGACTGTAAAGATTGAGGTAAGAACTTAAACCGACCATCGCCGTCAAAAGCTCTACAAGTTTAGATTAGAACCACCTACTACTTACTGCGAATTCAAGTCCTCTCCACCAACGCTTCTCCATCTCTTAAAATTTTAAACAGCATCTTGTGTTCAATATAATACTCTACTGTTTTATCTGTTAAATCAGACTCCGGATGATAGGACTTGTAATGTGGGGCAACAAAGTAATTGATAATTCCTAAACCATCATAAAGTGTTTGTTGCTGATACCCTTCGGGAATAAAGTGAGGATCATCAGCGAGCTCAATACCTTTTAGTGTAGGAGAAAGCACACAGACGCCCGCACTATAGCCAGCATAAATAAAATCTTGCTTCGATTGGAGGTGAGTATAGTGAAGAAGAATTTTATCTAGACCGCTTTCAGCCATCGCCCGTCGGAGAATAAAGGTGTTGCCCCCGATCACCCACACTAAGCCAAACTCTTCCATTTTTGCTTCGAGCTCTGGAGCTTTCCCAAAGTAGTTTTTTAGATCCAGCTCTTCACTGATAAATCCCAAATTGTTTAAGTCAGCAATTTCTCTCTGAATACTTTTACGTTTCCGATCGTGGTCGAGGCTGAAATCGAGAGAATTTGAAATAACGGCAGCACGCGTATTTTTTCCTACTAGGTTTTTGAGTTGGGAGGGATCATTGCCTAGGTGGTAAGAAGATAAGTAGAGGTGCATAGAAAAATTTACTGCCCCAACTCCTTAATTACTCTCTCCACAATCGGCGGCACTTTATACTTCACACCCACTTCCTCAATTGGCACAAAGCCACTCCATTCAATATCCTGCTCTGTTGGCTCTTGCAACTCACCTAGTAACTCTGCCGAATAAAAAATCTGCAAAGTCTGGTAGAAGACACCTTTCTCATGATAAAACCAGTCTACGTGTGAAGCTACAAGCTTGCCTTGCTCTACTCGAATCCCTGCTTCTTCTATACATTCTCTACTGATCGCCTCTTCGATGGTTTCTCCCATCTCAATCCCCCCACCGACAATATCGTAGAGTTTCTCTGTCTTGTTTTTTATAAGTAAGATTTCACCATCTTCTTCCACGATCACATACGCAGAAACTCGCCACGAAATGGGGGAGCCATCATAAGGGACAACTTCCTGATCTGCGTTGGTAAATACTCTGTTAGTTAGAGATGACATATGCAAAAGTATAGCAAAGAAAATCTAGACAGCAGCTAGGCAATGTGGAGTAGCCGCGAGCGTCGCTTCTAAAGCAGTCAGACTAGGGATCGTAAAAAATTTATTGCTAATTTGGATCAGGTTTTGATCACGCAACGTTGTAAGCTCTCTGGTGACTGTTTCTCTACTCAGTCCCGTAATCTCAGCAAGCTGATGATGGGTCAACGTGAGCTCAATTTCGAGATTTTTTTCTTCGCCATTCCCAAAGCGATACGCCAAAGTCAGAATGGCCTCTCTCACTCTGAGACTAGCTGTAGCTTGCAAAGCAAACTCAGCTTTTCTAGACATCCCTTCTAAGCCACTTAGTAGTCTCAGACAAAGTTCGTACGTCACTTCAGCATTTTGCTTTAAAAATGCAGTCACTTTCTCTGTAGAAGTGCTCCAACCATGACCATTGGTGACCGCACGAAAGTCATAGGGGACAGGTTTATCTTGCACTGCCCAAACCAATGGGAAAAAAGCCCCAGGTTTATAAAACGTAATGGTACTTTCTTGTCCCTGCTGAGAAATAGCGCTCTGCTTCACTATTCCTGATTTTAAGTAGTAAATGATAGGTGCTTTCTCCCCTGCATGAATAATTAAATCTTCTGCCTTAAAGCTAAACGCTTGAAACTGACCAAAAAAAGCATCTACCTGAGTTGAGGTGTTCATCCAGATATTGTACTCCTTCCCGTGTGAAGTGATCCAGATCACCGCTGGAATAAACAAGTCACGATACCATTCTGCTTATGAGTTCAACAAAGATCAATGTTCGCGACTTTATCTACCAACACATCTCACCCTATGAAGGCGATGCCTCTTTCTTAGCTGGTCCAACAACTAGAACAGAGAAGCTCTGGAAAAAATGTCAACAGCTGCTCAAAAAAGAACATGAGCTTGGTGGTGTTCTGGCCATTGATACAGACACTATCTCCACCATTACCAGCCACCAACCCGGATACATTCAAAAGGAGCTTGAACTAATTACTGGTTTACAAACAGATGCACCACTAAAAAGAGCTATCAAACCTTTTGGCGGCATCAGGGTTGTAGAGCGTGCCTGCGAAGAAAAAGGTCGCAGCCTTGATGACCGAGTCAAAGAAATTTTCAACAAGTATCGCAAAACTCACAATGATGGTGTCTTTGATGCCTATACTCCCAGGATCAAGCTCTACCGAAAAGCAGGCTTGATTACCGGCTTGCCTGATGCATACGCCAGAGGTCGGATTATTGGAGATTACCGCCGCGTGGCACTCTATGGTACTGATCGGCTCATTAGTCAAAAACAAGCTGATCTGGCAGATTTAGAACGAGAAATGACTGACGAAGTGATCCGCCTGCGTGAAGAAGTGAGTGAGCAAATCAAAGCACTAGGCGAGATGAGGGATATGGCAGCAAGCTATGGCTTTGATATCAGTAAACCTGCACTAAATGCCAAAGAGGCGATCCAGTGGACCTACTTTGCCTACTTAGCTGCGCTCAAAGAGCACGACGGGGCTGCTATGAGCTTGGGGAGTGTTAGCACTTTCTTTGATATTTATATCGAGAAGGATTTGGTTTCTGGATTCCTTAGTGAAACTGATGCCCAAGAACTCATTGATGACTTTGTTATGAAGCTGAGACTGGTCCGACACCTGCGAACCGCTGAATACGATCAACTTTTTTCTGGTGATCCCACTTGGTTAACTGAATCTCTCGGTGGAGCTTGGCTAGATGGTCAACACAAAGTAACGAAAACAGCCTTTCGCTTTTTACAAACTCTGTACAACTTAGGGCCAGCACCCGAACCAAACTTAACCATACTTTGGTCAGATAAACTGCCTGAGACGTTCAAAACATTTTGCGCCAAAGTATCCTTAGATACTTCCTCTATCCAGTATGAGAACGATGATCTGATGAGAACTGTTTCTCAAACTGACGACTATGCAATTAGTTGTTGCGTCTCTCAGTTGGAGCTTGGTAAACAAATGCAGTTCTTTGGTGCGCGTTGCAACTTAGCAAAAGTGCTACTGCTTGCCCTCAATCAAGGTCGGGATGAAATGCAAGGGTATGTACTCGTTGATGGCATCAGTTCTCTCAACTCTGATGTCTTGAACTTCAAAGAAGTCATGAAGAATTTTCAAGTGGCACTTGCTCAAGTAGTTGAGACGTATGTCAACACCATGAACATCATTCACTACATGCATGATAAGTATTACTATGAGCGTGCGCAGATGGCGCTTCATGATACAGATGTGCAACGGGTGATGGCATTTGGTATTGCAGGTCTTTCAGTGGTTGCTGATTCGTTGGCTGCAATAAAATATGCGAAAGTCACTGCCCATCGATCTGCAGAGAATTTGAGTACTGCATTTACGATTAAAGGCGAGTTTCCAAAGTATGGCAATGATGATGATAAGGTAGATTCTATTGCCAAAGAGTTAGTGACACAGTTTTGCCAAGAGTTACAAAAGCATAAACTCTATCGCTCTGCTACTCCAACTGTCTCTGTTTTGACCATTACCTCAAACGTAGTGTACGGGGCGAAGACCGGAGCCACACCAGACGGAAGAGCAGCTGGAAACCCGTTCGCTCCAGGAGCAAATCCGATGCATGGACGTGACACCCATGGTGCAATTGCCAGTCTAAACTCAGTAGCAAAACTCTCATATACCGATGCACGTGATGGTATCTCTAATACTTTTTCCATTGTACCCAAAGCACTTGGTGCAAATCCAGAAGAGCAACTTCCAAACTTGGTTGATTTACTGACCGGATACTTTTCCCAAGGCGCTCAACACCTCAATGTCAATGTCTTGAATAAAGAGTTACTCCAACAAGCAATGCTGCATCCTGAGCAATATCCACAACTGACAATTCGGGTTTCTGGCTATGCAGTGCACTTCACCCGTTTAACTCGTCAGCAACAAGAAGAAGTCCTCGCCAGAACTTTCTTTGAAAATATTTAGTATGTCTCTGAATGTTCACTCTATCGAAACTTTTGGCACACACGAAGGGCCGGGAATTCGTTTAGTAGTTTTTTTACAAGGCTGTTACTTCCGTTGTCTCTACTGTCATAACCCTGATACTTGGGCAGTAGATATTGGTAAAAGAATAGCTGTATCAGAAATTATGGCACTGCTGGAAAAGCAGAAACCGTACTTGAAGCATGGAGGTCTAACTGTCTCTGGTGGAGAACCACTGATTCAACGAGTTGAGTTACTTCCATTATTTCAAGCAGCCCAAAGACAGAACATCCATACGACGTTAGATACAAATGGAAGTATCCTTGACGATGCTGCCAAAGAGCTACTCAAATTTACAAACTTAGTCTTACTTGATGTAAAACATATCAATAACGACCAACATCAAAAATTAACTGGCCAAAGTAATCAAACTGTGCTCAACTTTGCAGAACACTTGGCCTCCACTCAGAAACCATTTTGGCTGCGCTATGTTTTAGTACCGGGAATTACGGATCAAGAAGAATCCCTGCATCAATGGGGTCAGCATTTTCGCGGTTCCCCAGGATTACAACGCGTAGAGATTTTACCTTTCCATACCTTAGGAGCTTACAAGTATGATGCTTTGGGAGTACCAAATCCTTTAGCTGGAGTGCAGCCACCTAAGCCAGAAGAAATTCAGACAGCGAAAGAAATATTTAGCCAGTACTTTGACAGGGTCTACATTCGATGAAAAAAAAACTTCTCATCCTCATCTTTGTCCTCGCCATCCTTGGAATTGTAGACTCCGGTTACCTAACTTGGGAACACTTTGGCCAAGCAATTCCTCCATGCAGCATCCACTGGTGGATAGATTGTGGGAAGGTCTTAAAAAGTAGCTATGCTGAGTGGCGAGGTATTCCTGTAGCAGTATTCGGAATGACTCATTATTTCTTGATCCTTGGACTCAGTTCAGTTCTACTCCAAAGACATCGCTCCAAAATCGGCTGGTGGCTGCTGGTACAAGCGGGGCTTGGGTTGATTTTTTCAGTGTATTTTGTTCTACTCCAACTTTTTGTGCTACACGCGCTGTGCTTATACTGCATGGCTTCTGCCCTTATAAGTACAGCGATTTTCTTGACCGTGCTTAACTTGATAAAGGATAAAAGAACCTTCTCCTTATGGCTACTTGCTGTCGGATATAAAGTATGCAAAAGAATTTTTTTTCTGATTGATGCTGAAGTAGTCCATACGCTAATGGTTCGATTTGGGGAAAAGCTCGGAGGTTCAAGGTTTTTGATGAGAATTTTTAGCTCCATTTTTAATCCACCGCTCCCTACACTTACTCAAAGAATAGCTGGCACCCAGTTTGCTACACCGATTGGATTGGCTGCTGGCTTTGACTACGAAGCCCGCCTGACTCAGGTACTCTATAGCTGGGGATTTGGCCTTCAGACCATTGGCACAATTACAAATCATGCCTGCGCCGGGAATCACTCACCTCGCTTGGGCAGACTTCCCCTATCTCAGGCGCTGCTCGTAAATAAAGGCTTTAAAAACCCTGGTGCAAAAGCAGTTATTCATAAACTCGCCAAGCTTATTTTCCATATCCCAGTAGGTATCAGTGTTGGTCAAACAAACAGTATACGACTCAAATCTCAAAATGCTGCCATCGAAGATATACTAGCGAACTTTAAACTCTTCGAGGAAAGTTCAGTCTGCCACCAGTACTATGAGCTAAATATTAGTTGCCCCAACTTACGTCATAACTTTAATTTTTATAACCCAACATCTTTGGACCAGCTTCTAATGCAAGTTGATGATTTATCACTGCAGAAACCTGTTTTTATCAAAATGCCAATTAGTGAAAGTGATGAAACGGTCATGGCGCTGCTCAAAGTTATCTCGAAGCACTCACCTGTTGGAGTAATTATTGGCAATCTACAAAAGAACCGACTTGATCCTGCTGTCGTTGCTAGTGAGCGTCACAACATGGGTCCGGGAAACCTCAGTGGAAAACCCACCTTTGATCGCTCAAATCACCTGATTGCTCTTACCTATCGCCACTATAGAAGAAGATTAGTGATCATTGGTTGTGGCGGTGTTTTTACACCAGAGGATGCATATCTCAAAATTTGCCTTGGGGCATCGCTGATTCAAATGATTACTGGGATGATTTTTCAAGGGCCGCAAGTGATTGCCCAAATAAATCAAGGCTTGGATGTCCTTTTACAAAAGGATAACTTCACTAGCATTTCTCAAGCAATTGGCTCTAAGAATCTCACATAAATGGTCTGAGCACTTCACAAGACTTTGCAAATAAAGCTTGCTCAGATTCCGAGAGCTGAACTTTCAGCACCTGCTGTGCTCCAGCTCTACCCACAATGCATGGGACACTGATCGCTAAACCTGATTGCCCATAGTAATCATCAATTGGCACCGAGACTGGTAGAACTGACTTATGGTCATGAAGGATCGTCTGGACTAACTGCGAAATAACTACGCCAATGGCATAGTAAGTAGAACCCTTTGCTTCAATAATCTTCGCAGCCGCCTCACGAGTTTGGGTAAACGCTTTATTTGCTTGTTCCAGAGAATAATTTGGGAAATTGGTTAACGGTTGACCACCTACCGTAGCACTTTCTAAAACAGGGAATGAGGTCTCCCCATGTTCTCCTAATACATACGCATGAATACTTCTAGGGTTCACCTCTAGCAACTCACCTAAGTGAAACCTAAACCTGGCCGTATCTAGCATCGTTCCTGATCCCAACACTCTTCCCTGTGGCAACCCCAAGGTATGTGCTAACTGATAGGTTAAGACATCAACAGGATTGCTGACTACAACTACGACACTATTCTGAACGTAGGGGGCAAGCTTTTGACCGAGCTCAGAGATAATTTTTTTATTCTCATTTACTAAGTCTAGGCGAGATTGACCAGGTTGCTGAGGAGCACCCGCTGCAACGATCACTACATCGCAATCCTGCAAGGCAGCATAATCTTCACTGGCCGTGATTTGGGTGGGTTCCAGGAAAGGCAAGCCATGTTCCAGATCTAACTTCTCCCCTTCTACTTTATCAAGGGAACGAGACACTAGCACCAATTCATCAGCAACATTTCTGAGCAACATGGCATAGGCCGCAGTAATGCCAACTTTACCTAAACCTACAACTCCGACTTTTCTAGAATCACACTGCATATGTCTTCTTTCTTAAGCCTGTTTCTATAATACAAGCAATAGACTTCTATGGTAAGGCTATGTTCAGGATGAAGCTGTGAGCTAGGTCACTGAGTGAGATGGACTCATGCTCCAGTTTTAGACAAAGTTGGGCAGAAAAGGAACAAAAGAATTTGACTTAATTAATTGATAAGGAATTTTAGCTTTTACTGCTCCTTCGCAATCAGAAACTGTATCAGTAACGAGCAGGCAATCCTCAAACTTTGCTTTGATTCTTTTGAGAGGGATTCCAGTCGTTTTGGAGAAGCTGCAGCTAGTTTTATCAATTGAATTTTGCAAGTCAAAATAAGAACTCAAATTGAGCTGAGCTAGAACATACAGCGCTTCAGTTCTCTGACCACCCGTTGCATAGATAAATGTATAGTTATTTTTGTTTGAGATAATCCAAGAAACTAACGGGTATTTTTTGGGTTGAGGCAAGAGGTCTTTTTTGGCTAAAGTATTGACAACTCGGTTGTATAAAATAAAATATTGATGTTTCGTCAACTTCTTTTTGGAAATGGATCGATAAATTTTATAGTTATCAAATAAACCTGTAAACTTTATTTCTTCAATTCTCTTTTCAAATTGCTTGCCCAGCAGAAAAAGTAATACTGTCTTTTCTAAAGGCCAAAGATTCGTTAGCGTTCCATCAATATCGAAGATAAGCGTTTTCATAAGGATTTTATTGGGGACGCATTGCTGCGCCCCCAAGCTTCTACTCAAACAGGAGGGGTCCGTGAACTGAGTCATCATTGATGATTCGACTATCACTAAATTGGACATAGCCCACGATGGGCGTATTACCAATTGCCATGATTACAATTTGACAATTTTTACCTTCATGTTCTGTAGGCTGGATGAAGTCCTGTGCAATCAGTACTTCCGATGCGTAACAGCCCTTAAGAAACTTAGCTTTACCCACTGGTTTGCCAATGAGAACGCTGAAGCGTGCTTGGGCACACTCTGGACTAGACTTGTCTCGAAACTTCAAGACTACGTCAGTCGGAATTTCTTCCCAAGTCTGGTAACGAGCCCAGTAGTGCAGGGGAACTTTAATTACATCAGAGTTACGCGCACGGTCATAATTCGCCAAGTTGAACTTATCATCGAGACGGACACCATCGTACGGGAAAATGTTGTGCTCATTTGGCCACCCAACTCTGCCATAGACGTACGTGGGAACCGGCGGACTTCTCTGAAAATCGACCAAGCAATTGGATAAACCTAAGACTGATAGTTCGTCAATGAAGAGTCTCAGCTCAGGTTCATAAACTTTTTCGATACAGGTAAAGCTTTTTGGAAAAGTTAATTGTGATGGATTGATAGCAATCTCACTGGCCCGTGCCAAGTTCAGCGCAGTCCCCCAGCCGTCAACAAAGCTTGCATTGATCTCCAAGATAGTCAGCGTACTGCCATCAAAGTATGCGTCAATTCGATAATATGGTGTTTGCTGAACACCAACAAATTCGTTATATCCACGAAGAAACTCTGAAAGTTCCCATCTTGAATTTTCTGAAATTACTACCCCAACATTTGTCGTTCGATGAAGCTCTGTTCCATAAATGCAACGAGCTACGACAGTTTTATCCATCTTAAATTTCCGCAATCTGATGGTCACGTTCCTTACTCCTGTTTGTTTTTTAATGTTCTTTGTCTCTTTAGATGGGCAGACAAGAATTCCCCCTCCGCGATGGAGGGGGCTGGCTTTATGTTGTATTTATTGGAAAAACATCAAGACAATCCTCTCCCGAGCTGAGGAGAGGTATGATGACTTAATTTATTTATGACCAAAGCGTAGCCACCTTCTTTACCGCGCAGGAACTTAGAAACGCGAGCCACTGTGGTCGAGCTAAGGCCAGTCACTTGGACGATAGTGGTGTACGGAATGTTGGAATCTAACATTACAGCTGCTTGGAATCTTTTGGCAAATTCGTCGATTTCCTTTTCCGTTAATAAATCACGTAAGAAACATTGCACTTCTTCTGGCTCTTCTAAAGTCAGAACTGCGTTAACGAGTTGCATTTTGTCACTTTTTTTCCAATTCATTTCGTTATTTTAGCAAGAAGTTTCACTTTAGTCAAGTAAAGTAGTTAAAGCTAAATTTCACCAATGGTTGAAGAAAGTTATAGTACTTTTAGGGGATTAGTACAGCTCGTACTTACTAAGCAGCTTTTTATTACCTTCAATTTGATATCTCAACAGTTCTGAATAAATACCTTCACGCTTTGCTAGTTCACCAGGACGTCCAGCATCAGCGATTGTGCCTTGGTCTAAAACCACGATGCGATCAACATTTTGAATGGTGGAGAACCTATGTGCAATAATAATAACTAGTTTATTCTTGAACAGCTTCTCTAAGGCATCCTGGACCAATCGTTCTGACTTGGAATCTAAACTACTGGTTGCCTCATCTAAAATAAGAATTGGTTTATTGTGAAGTATTGCACGAGCAATCTGAATTCGTTGTTTTTGCCCACCTGATAACTTCACCCCGCGCTCACCGATCTGCGAATTAAGTCCTTCTTTATACTTCAGCACAAACTCATATGCATTTGCTTTTTTGAGCGCATCAATGATTTGCTTATCTGTAGCATCCTTCACACCGTAGGCAACATTCTCACGAATGGTAGAGGAAAAGAGCTCATTATCTTGAAAAACCAATGCGATATGATCACGAATCCAGGAATGGTCCGCTTTGTTGTAGCTTTTCCCTGATAGCTTAATCTGGCCGCTCGTAGGTTCATAGAGCTTCAAAATTAAGTTCAATAAAGTGGTCTTACCAGCTCCTGAGTGACCCACTAATGCTACTGTCTCTTGACTATCAAGTTTTATATTCAAGTTTGAAAGAACTGGCACTCCATCTTCATACTGGAACGTAACGTCTTCAAAAGTAATTTCGGGCTGCTTTATTAAACTTGGGAGTTTCTTTGTTTGGAACACTTCAGTTCCTTCTAGTTCTAGGACTTCAAAGAACTCTTTAGAATCTGCCTCGGCCCGTTGCACTTGCTCTAAAATATAACTCATCCCAAATAGTGGCCATCGGAGTTGATTGAGCAACTGAATGATTAAAACCATTTCTCCGAGACTCAACTCTCCATAAAAAGTCTTACTGAAAATCATGAACAAAATAATCACAAACGCTATTTCTAGTCCAAATCCTCTAACAAAATTGAGTAGATGATATTGGGTGGACTGCTTGTCGTAGAGCTTATTGATCGCTTCATATTTTTCAGTAATATAGTTCCACTCACGACTCTGAGTATTGTAAGTTTTAACTAACTTGATATTGCTAATTACTTCCTGAATTCTGCCTCTGCCAGAGTCTTCAAAGACATTCTTTTTTTCCTGAATCTGTCCCCACCTGCGGGTGGAGTAACTTGAGATAGAGATGTAGACAGGAAAGACTGCCAAGGCTAGTAGGCCTATGCCTAAGTCAAAGTAACTCAGAATGGCGACTCCAAAGATAGCTTGCAGCAAGGCGGGTGTAATGAAATTAGTAGCTGCCCCAATGAATTCACGAATAGAGATAATTCCTCTATTTAGTTGATTCACCATCTTTCCTGAGATTTCTGAGTCAAAGTATTTCTGCGGTAAAGTAAATATTTTTCGATAATAGATTTCTGTTAAATACCGACCTAATCGTGAAGAAATATAGTCACCTAAGCGTTGATTAAGACTACTTAGAAAAACACCCACTATATTAATTAGCAGAATAAAAGCAAATAACAGAATCAGCTTTTGGTAGCTACCTGTTCCATCACTGATCTGTAGGGTTAACTCATCAACCACGTACTTTAAAGTGAGGGGAGTAGCTTGCTGAAGGACTGCCTGAATCGTAATCAATAGGCCAGCAACTAGTATCCATTTATGCTGAGGTTTTGATAACTTGATTATTTTGAAGATGTTATTCATGAAGGCTATTTTACCAGAGGCTACTTTTCTAGATCAAGTACTGTATCAATTCGAATTTGGTCAATGAACTCAGGCACGTGGGAAACGAGCACCATGGCTCCTTCATACTCATTAAGTGCTGCTGCAATCACCGGCAAGTGACGAAAATTAATATGGTTGGTCGGCTCATCCAGAATTAATAGTCCAGGTCTGAGAAGCACCAGTCTCGCAAACGAGACTAAACCTTTTAATCCTTCAGAAAGATTGCCGATTTCGGTATCGATTAGGCTGGAGGTTAGAAGAAAACCTGATGCAACTGAACGCAATCTTTCCTCTTGGACTAAGTTCCCGGATTCTTTGAGTGCTTTTTCTAGCGATTGCCTAACAGTATCTCTAAAGTTTAAGGTTGAGAAGTCCTGTCGATAGTATCCGACACGTGTTCCTGAGGCAATGCTGGACCCGGCAGCAGTTCCAGCTACCAGTGATTCAATTAAGGTGCTTTTACCAATCCCATTTGGACCAGCTATTAGGAGATGCTCATTCTTGCCCATCACAACACTTGCTTTTTTGGTTACTTCTTCATGATTCTGAATAATAGTGAATGCAGATATTTTGAGAATTACTCCCACTAAGTCGTCTTGCGGTGGAATGGTGAAGTCACGAATTGTTTTATCATCTTTCCGAACATCAACTTTTTCACTCTCCATTTCCTCAGCTCTCTCTCTCATTTTCTTTGCCACTAAGCGCATCTTTCCACCTTTATGAGCAAAGAAGTTGGCCTTCTCTTTATTTTCTAGAATTCCTTTTTCCATTCGAGCATTCAGACGATTCTGTTTTTCAATCCTGGCTGTAATCTCTTCAACTACGTCATAATAATTACCAACATATTGCTCTACCTTATGGGTGTTTGCATCTAAGTATAAAACTCCTTCAGTGAAAGCATTTAAAAAGTTAGCATCGTGAGAAATAACTAAGCAGGACTTGCCATAACTCATCAGAAAGTACGTTAAGTGTTCTATCCCGGCTGGGTCAAGATTATTTGTTGGCTCGTCCAGTAAAAGTAGATCTGGTTTTTTAATCAGCGCAGCTGCAAGTAAGAGTCGAGCTTGTTGACCTCCCGAAAATGACTTCACTACTTTATTCAAGGGAGCATGCAGATTTACCGCTACTAGGACTTCGCTTATACCTCGCCTTAGTTCATGTGTTTCTAATCCCGAGTGCCTAGCAAAGTACGCCTCAATGGTTAACTCCCTATCCTCCATTTGAATAACTTGGCGAGCAGTTGCAACTGTGAAGCCCTGATCTACAGAGAGCTCGCCTGAGTGGGGCTGCAACTCCTTAGTAAGCAACTTAAAAATAGTACTCTTGCCTGCGCCGTTCTGACCCATCAGCGCAATCTTTGCACCACTGCGAACTGAAAAACTAACCTCTTCTAGAATCGGTTTATTAAACTCGAAGTTAAAGGTCAAGTTGTTAAAACGAATAATTGTTTTATTGTCAGACATACATCACTCAGATCTAATATACAGTTGAAGGTGTGAATTTATAAATGTAACTTCCTAAAAAAAGGAAGTAATTCCATTCCAAATCCTGATTGGAAAAGAAGGCTCCTCTAGCTCTGAGTTTTCTAGTTGTGCAACAGGACTAGGAATAATTGTAGAGTCTCGTAATGCTGGGCTGCCTGAGGCGGAGTTTGGTGTAGGCGTTGGCAATACAGTCGACTTGGACTTTATGTTGGGTGTTTGAGTTACGCGTGGAGATGCTTTAGGTTTATCATTTGTAAGTAAAGAGGCACCACTTCGAGGACTGTACTTAAAAATGTCGGAGCTTGCAGTCCATTCACATACTGAGTTTGCCTGTACTTTGAAGTAGTATTCTTTTTGTGATTCTAAATCATCAATTATAAGAGAGTTTTGACCCGGAGCTTTTCTTTTGTGAGGAAATTCACCTAGATTTGTTCCGTATAGAACTTCATATGATCCCACAAATTTTTCCACCGGCTGCCACTCAACCTTAAGAGTAATATCATTTTGCTTGACCAAAGTAATACCTCTTGGAGCAACTACTCCACCTTCGCAGAACTCTTTAGGATCTTTGTATACTGCTATATAACGACCATTAATAGTAGAAGAATAGAATCTGTCTTCAAATAAAAAACTTCCCTGGTCCTGTGCCTTAATAACGATTTCAAGATTTCCCACCTTTTCCTTATTCTCGCAATACCCTTTGATCACACCATCATCCTTCAACGTGTCATCGGTAGTTTCACACTCTCGACCAACCTCTTCATGGATCACACCTACTTTATACTTACGATCCAGTGGAATAATCTTCCCTTCAGTGGTAGTAACTCTAACTGTGACGTTAATACGATCCCCAAGTAAAAGCTCACCCTGAGAACTCACTTCAAAGTGACCTTCTGGAAGTTGGCCACTCGTAAAAGCTGAGACTTTTGAAGCTTGCAAGGAAAAAAAGAAGACTATCCCCAGCAACACAAGAGTAAATTTGGAAGAATCCATAAGCATATTATATCATTTTCATCTTAAGCAACTCTGGATGTTAACATGATCAAACAAATTTTTGTCAATTTAGCAGTTATAGATTTAGTAGCTTCTAAACAGTTTGAGTAAGGCTCCTGTCAGCCCAGGTGCTGAATCCGAACAAAAGTAAAGAGTTTTTCAAGCCTTTTTTTGCTGTAAATATCGTAAGGCTTCGTCAATCAAAAGAATTTGATTACTCCTCAGTAGAGGTAGTTTATCCTGTGCAAAAAAACCATATTCTGACACCTCATGTGTAGGCTTGAAGTCTCCGCCAATCAGCACGCCGATATAACACATATCTAAACGGGCAGTATCTCTGTCAGTCCGTGTTCTTAGCCTGTCATCAATACTTACGACTAGACCAGATTCTTCTTTTATTTCTCTTTCCAATCCTTCACGAGGATGTTCCCCACCTTTTAAGTAACCTCCAGGTAAACTCCAGGCATGTGAACGATAGCTGTGCTTAAAGACGAGTATTTCTTTATTATCATTGAAAATAATACCTGTCACGCCTATCAAAAATTGATCTTGAAAAAAACGCATCACAAAAAGTTGGATCCCTTTAGGTAGACGGAGAATTTTCCAAATTTTTGCCAGAAGTAGTTTCACAGCGCATTTCTATCATCAGGTTCAGTGCTCGGAGCATGTTTTAACTTTTCATTTTCTAGCTCTAACTGGTGAATTCTTTTAGTCAACTCCAGTGCTTCATTCTTATTTTTCTTGATCTCATTCTTTTTGCCTCGGATCACAAACGAAGTAGAAATGTCATGAAAAAGATGAATCACGTACGCCAGTACCAAACCAGTAATAAATGAACCAATGATGACATAAAAGAGCGGAATTTCAGCAAAGCTATATGGCCCCACATTTACAGCAACCTGCATCAAGTTGTCGTTGGAAATATATGCTAAAACCGAGCCAATGATTAAAAAGATGATTAACATCAACATAACCTACTCCACTTGTTGTTCACCTGAAAGAACTCTGGCTAACTTTACTAATCCCCAACCAACTAATGAATAGACAATCATTGCCACTAAAGTGGAAGGCTCAAAGATTGAAGCTGCCTCTATGCCTTGAGTAACTGCCCGCCGGAAAATTCCCTCAAACGGAAAAATGAATATTCCACTTAATCCATAAATCATGCGTACAAATGCTGCAGTGGTACTTGCACCGAGCAACTTTAAGACCAATCTAAACAACAGCAGAATATTTAATGCTCCAACCAGAAAATAAATGACATACTCAATTGTTTGCAAGCTACTTGCCTCAACTCTTACTGGAGTGACTACTGGTGCTGTAGCAGCTTATTGTGTAATTACGGTTTCCTTAATTATTTCTGCCATAATTTAGCCTTTTTTACTTAGTTATTATATGGTGTATTTTTGGAAATGTGATTTGCTTTATCCTACTCTTAATGGGAGAGGATGTAACGTGTCAATAAATCCTAGTTGATTTGCAAATAACTTCATCAGCCACTAGCACCTCGGTTCCTACTAAGCCTACTGTTAGAAATAGAGTGATGTCACTAGTTGATGTCCTGCTCGATTTTGTGGAACAGGGCTAAAAAATCTGAACCAAGGATTCCTACACTATTAGACTCTGGCAAATATAAATACTTTATTGCTACACCTCCAGGTATTCCAGCTTCTAAGACTCCTATTTAGCTACCAATAACTACTCCTTAAAAATCTCCACAACGTCTTTGATTGAAAGCAAAATTATAGCCCAATCAAAATCATCTTCCTTTCCAAATGGCACATCTTGGAAATTCTCTTACATATTTACGACCAAATCTCTGCATTCTGAAACTATACTGTTACTATGGCCAACCAAGTTCAAGTAATTCCACAGCCTTCCAGTCAACAGGTCACCGATGCCAGTACTCCTTTATTATGGATTAAGACTCTTTTCCCTTTCGACCTATTTCCTGAAGAGATTATTGTTGATCGCTTTAAAATAGATGTTATAAAAAAAGACTTTTTCGCTACACAAAGCGTTCAAACTATACCTTTAAATGGAACTGTAAATATTAAGGTATATAAGAGTCTCTTTTTTTCTTCTGTAGAGATTACAGATACTTCTTCAGGTAATCGGGCTAAAGTCGAAAAGTTATCAGCTAAAGATGCCGAAGTTCTCCGCAAACTGATAGAAGGTCTTGTGGTAGGAATTAATCAAGGTATTAATTTTATCAACATGTCTACTGAAGAAGTGAATAAAAATGCTCTGAATTGGGGCAGTATTGAGAAAAAAGACGCCCCCATACAATCTGCTTGAGCTTACTACCTACTACTTCCCCAATGTTCGCAGAAATTGAACACCCAACCCTTGCCACCAGGGAGCTACCGCCCGAAACTTTGGTTTATCGGCCTCAACTAATCCTAGAATTTTATTAACTATAGACGTTAAGTTTTTTTGTTCTGATAACTTGAACATGAGTGCTTCACTTTTTTTTATCTTGCTTAGAATTTTGTAAAAGTAAGATTTTTGATTCATCCATTGAAACTTGGTACTCATCATCTTCTGATTGAATCCGGTACTGTAAGGACCAGGCTCTACCACAGATACGTGAATATGCTCAGAGATTTGGGATAGCTCCTTTCGCAGCATCTCAGCTCCACTTGATAACGCAAACTTTGACATACTGTATGGACCAAAGAATGGGGAAGTAACTCTTCCGAGCAGGGAGCTAATAAAAATTATGCTTCCTCTATCTTTTTTAATCATCGATCTCAAAGCGAGTTGTGTCAGTTCCAATGGACCAAAAACATTGACTTCAAAATTGTTTCTGACCTTCTCCATCTCAATTTCAGCCAGAGAGCCTGTCTCACCGATGCCCGCGTTATTGATAAGTACATCAATATCGAAGTCAAGAATTTTTTTTCTATCAGAAGCACTGTTCACATCCAAGGCAAATGATTCCAATGAAAGTCCTTCTTGTTTTGCAAATCGGTTCAATTCAACAGCATCGCTTTCTTTATGCGTGGTTGCAATTACTCTATTTCCTTTTTGAGCTAATAAAATAGCAGTGGCTCTGCCGATACCCCCTCTACTACCGGTGATGAAAATAGTTTTCTGAATACTTGCAGCCATACCTAATCATAACACCTCATTTCTAGTCAAATTTCTTGCAGAACTATTACAATTTTTGAAGTACTCCGAGGTGCACTTCTGCTATAGTGAGAGCTATGGCAATCTGGGACAAAATCTCAAGCAGAGGAAACGTTGAAGACCGTCGGGCTATGGGACCGATTGGTATTGGCGGACTAGGTGTGGGAGGAGTCGCTCTCTATCTTCTAGCAAGCGTGCTGCTTGGAGGAGAAGTGAATCTTGAAGATGTTTTAGGACAACTAGAAACTGCTCAAACTACTCAGCAGCAGAGTATTAATCGTCAAGCATTTGAAGGTCAGGATTCCTACGAAGTATTTGCTTCCACTGTTGTGGGTTCGAATAATGAATTTTGGCAAGAAACCTTCGAAAAGAATAATGAACAGTATAAACCACCAACATTAGTATTATTTAGAACAGCGACACAATCAGCTTGTGGTGCAGCCACTTCACAAGTTGGACCTCACTACTGCCCTTTAGATGAGACTATTTACCTGGATGAAACTTTTTTTGAAGAGCTTCAGAATCGACTTGGAGCTCAAGGTGGGGATGTGGCTGAAGCCTATGTGATAGCACATGAGGTTGGGCATCATGTCCAAAATCAGTTGAGAATTCTCGATGAAGTAAATAATTCTGGCAACTCCAATGAGCTATCAATAAAACAAGAATTACAAGCAGACTGCTTTGCCGGTTTATGGGCAAACTCTATTAAAGATATTGGTGTATTTTTGCCTGGAGAAATTAATGAAGCGATGGATGCGGCAGCTTCGGTAGGTGATGATCGAATTCAAGAAAAAGTCACCGGCAGAATCAATCCTGAATCGTGGACCCATGGTTCTTCTGAACAGCGTGTTGAGTGGTTTACCAAAGGCTTTGACTCCGGAGATTTTTCGGCGTGTAATACATTCTAAGTTTTTTCTAGTGACCCATCATTTGGTGGTCAATACTGATACTGAGACATTTTTCTAAATAATGATGTAGAGTATAGAGATGAAGTTAAAAATTTTAGGTGCTGCTGGGACTGTCACAGGATCAAGTTATGTTCTCAGTTCCCAAAGTGGGCAGTCTATTTTAATTGACTTAGGCATGTTTCAAGGTACGAGCGAGACTGAGCTACTCAACTACCAACCCTTTGATTACGATTGCCGGAGATTATCTGCAGCGCTCCTCACTCACGCCCACTTAGATCATTGTGGCAGACTGCCGATCCTGCTTTCGAACGGATTTGCTGGAGAGATCTGGATGACCCCAGCAACTATGGAGCTGGTTGAGCTATCGCTTTTTGATAGTGCTAAAATTGCCAAGTTTGATCGCAAGAAAGCTCTATATGATAAAAAACTGGTTGAAAAGACACTCGAAAGAATTCGGATTGTTCAGTACCACAAACCGATCAGCATCGGAGACTTTAAAATCACCTACTATGATGCTGGTCATCTCTTAGGCTCTGCTAGCATCGTTATAGAAGATACTCAGAATACATCTGATATTCGCAGTATCGTATTTAGTGGAGATATCGGTAACTATCCAGAAGATTTATTGAAAGCAACAGAGTTTATTGAGTCTGCTGACGCCGCAGTGATGGAATCTACTTATGGAGACCGCTTGCATCCCCAGCTTGATCCTGCAGATGCATTACAAGTTGAAATTAACAACGTGGAAAGTTCTGGCAGTGCCTTGCTCATCCCTGCCTTTGCACTAGAGAAAACCCAAGAACTACTGCACCTGATCATGCACCTCAAAAAAGAAGGGAAGGTCTCAAATAAAACACCAGTCTATCTTGATAGTCCAATGGCACAAAAAGCCACCGTAATTCACTCCAGGCATCCCGAACTCTTCAATGATCACTTACAAGCAGAATGTAATATTGGCAATCCATTTGATTTTCCAGAACTTCGAGTCGTAATGAGTCCACAAGAGAGCCAAGCTATTCACGAAGAGCCTGGAGCGAAAGTCATTCTCGCGGGTGGAGGAATGATGGCAGGTGGACGAATTTTGTCACATGCTGCTTACTATTTATCAGATGAGCGGAACAGAATCTTCTTCATTGGCTACCAAGGCGAAGAAACTTTGGGTCGCTCAATTTTAGAAGGTGCAACACGAGTAGTTATTGATAAGAAATCAGTCCAAGTAAAAGCTACTGTGAGTAGTACCCAAGCCATGAGCTCACATGCTGATCAGCAACAACTTTTAGATTGGCTAAAGGCAATTAAGCAGGTGAAGAAAGTCTTTATTACACACGGAGATAATGGACCCCGTGCAGCGTTAGCAGCAAGAATTTCTAAAGAGCTGGGAATCACTGATGTGGTACTACCCATTCACAATGAAGAGATTAGTTTTTAGAATTATCCAACAATGATTTTTTCATGTACTGAAATGATTTCTCTATTAGCTCAACAAGAATTGCTTGGTCAACATCAGAAAGCTTGTTGACGTATAAACACCCTCCACTTTTTTTATGCTTTCCCAATTTTTCCAGCAAGGTAGAACTGTCTTGGTTGCCCGCCATAATATAGAGGGTTAAGTTTTGCTTTCGGGGTGAAAATCCGACCAAAGACCAATCACCTTCTTGAGTACTTCTTTCTGACTTATAGTGATATTTGCCAAAGCCCACGATGCTTGAACCCCACATCACTGCTTTCTCTTTTGTAACCGTCTGGAACATTTCGAGCAGAGCAAAACCGTCTAACTTCTTCTGTTCAGGCTTAATTGTATTAAGAAAGTCTTTAGGATCTTGATTTGTAGCTTGGGTTTTTAGTTCTGCCATACAAGAATTATACCAGCTGGATAGCCGTTACTTCAGACTAACCTAACAATCTTTTATATTGCCTTAGCCACGTATTGTGGATAGACAGTTGCGAAACTGGTTGTATAAATTCGATGTTATGAGTTAGAGTTTTTCAAGAAAGCTACAAATGCTCGCGAGTTCTAGTCAGCGATAATACCGTAGCCAAAGTAGCGCAAAAGCGACCAGTGAATTAATGATCACAAGTGGCATAGCTAGAATCAAGTACTTTACAAAATTCACATGGAATTTTTCTTTTTCTGCTTGACCAAAAACAATCACATTACAAGCTGCTGCAATTGGTGAGCCAGCACCTCCAATTGAGGTGCCTAAGTTTAGTGCCCACCACAATGGATAGACCTCAATCCCCGATTGCTCCATTGCTTTAATCGCCCCAACCATGGTGATGTTATACGGTACATTATCAATAAAAGTCGAGAGTATACCTGAGCCCATGGAGACCAGTAGTAACAGTGCCGTGCTGTTACCCTGAGTCATTAAAATCAACCCATCCGCCAATGCTGTAATAACATGGGTGAATTCCAGAGCTCCCACCACCACGAATAAACCAATAAAGAAAAAAATAATTTCCCAATCAATTAAGTTTCTGAAGATTTCTCTTGGCTCTTTGTGAAAGAGTAAAATACAAAGAAAAGCTGCACCAATCGCAAGGGTAGCGTTATCAACTGTGACTCCCGTAATACTTGTGATCTGTTCTTTGAGAACCATTAAGACAATGGTTGTGATCACAATTGGTATTCCCACTTTCAAAATGAACAGGTTTTGAAGTGCTTTGAGCGGTTTAAAAAGTGACACATCTTTCGCTGTCGTCTTAGAACTTTGGAGCTGCTTGCGAAATATAATCAGGATGTAGGCCATGCTAACCATGCTTAACAAAATTGCAATCAGGCCCGAGTTCTGAACTACCTCAGTAAAACTTAGTCCAACTGCCTTAGCCTGATAATATGTTGTTGGATCGGAGATAGGTGTAATTGCCCCACCCAGATTTGCCATTGTTACGACAGTAAACAAGAAAGGCAAAGCAGGAAGCTTTAATTGCTTTATCAAGACCAATATTACAGGCGCTAAAATTAGCACCGTTGGAATATTGGAGAACAACGCTGTCATACCCAAAGTTAGATATCCAATAGCTAGCAGAAGAGCCATTGGTCTGCCTTTAACAAGTTTGACTAACCAAATAGCGGCTGCTTCAAAAACCCCTGATTCACGAACAATGCCTACAAGTACCATCATTCCAATCACAAACCCTAAAATATCCAGATTGTGACTAATAAAGGCAAAAGCGTTATCCTGAGATGATCCATCTTGTGACTTAAACACCTGCATCACAATCAGTGTCACACCTCCCAAGACTGCTACCAACGCTTTGGGTAGTTTTTCTGTAATCAAGAAATAATAGACTACTGCCAATACTCCAAGAGAGATAAATGAAAAAATGGATAACTGAGAAGCGAGTTCAGTGAACATATATAAAAGTCTTATTCTTCTCTCATTCCATAAAGTAGGGCCTTTTTAATTTCAGTCCTTGTTATCACACCCAGCAACTTTCCCTTCTGAAGGACAGGAACTAAATAGAGGTCATTTTTTAAAAAATCAGCCGTAACTGCCATGATATTATCATCCAAATCTACAGAAATGAATTCTTTTCTCATCACTTCAGTTACAGGTTTATCTTTCAGCTGTTGACACATTTCTGTGAAGAAGCCTTGCTTATACATGGCGGCTGCCATCCGAATATTTTTACGAAACTGGCGAGGTATTGTAGCTGCCGCAATATCTTGAAGTGAGAGAATGCCCACGACTTTATGTTGATCATTCACAACTACCAAAGCGTTGATTTCATCTTTCATTAACTCATCGACTGCCTGTTTAATAGTCGCTGTAGCCTTCAGCGTTTTTGGATTAGTGTGGAAGATTTCTGAAATCAACATGCTTTCATAATATAGAAAGGGGACCTTAGGATCAAGCAGCTATACTAGGGCAACTAAATATTTAGCCCACTGTGTAGTTGAAAAAAAACTCTTTATGCCTCATTTGCGCCAATTTCCCTTGACTTGGTTCTATTAGCAAGTTGGGAATACCTTCTACTTGCTTGATGAGGTCATCATGAAGGCGCATTGCTGTTTGGTAATCCCATTGCTGCACCAAACTTACCTAATTACAATGGGTTGAAAGTTGTTGCCCTTCTGACTCAGTGAGCGCATACTCAAAGAGATGAAAGACTTGACTAAACTTATTGTCTCTGTAATTGGCTGTGAATTAGTGGGGTTCCTCGGGACACCTTTTACTATCTCCGCCATTCCTAGCTGGTATATTACCCTCAATAAACCCTTCTTTGCTCCGCCCAGCTGGCTCTTTGCACCGGTCTGGACGCTACTGTATTTTTTGATGGGTATTTCGTTTTACCTAATTTGGAAGCAGGGATGGCAAAAAAAGAAGATCAACAACGCGGGGAGGTATTTTCTAGCACAACTCGGGATCAACTTTACTTGGACGCCTATCTTTTTTGGACTTAAAGCTCCGTGGCTAGCACTATTTGTGATTGCAGCAATGTGGATAAGTATCGTAATAACGATGAGAAAGTTTTATCCACTATCAAGGTCGGCTGCGTACCTTTTGATTCCTTACCTTGTCTGGGTAAGCTTTGCGACGTTATTGAATGCTGGCATTGCTATATTAAATTGATCGAAAGGAAAACACATATGATTGGCTATCTCCAAAACATTGAGGGGATTACTCTTGCGAACGAGTATTTCCGGCAGGTACTCTACACTGGTCAATATGCCCAACTGGTAGTAAAACCACTCAAACTCTATACGATTTACTCTCCTCCTCATCATAAGGACGGTACTGTACACAAAACAAAACAGGCTGCTGAAATGGATACAACACTTCACAAACAATAAATTCAGGCCACAACAATGATAATTCAAATCTTACTTTTTATTTTCTCTTTCAACTGAAATGGTGCATTCACCAATCAACGCTGCAATAGCACCAACTGCCGCCAAAACCGGAGCTAAAACTGCACCGACCACACCTACTGTTAATGGTAAGACTATAATATCCTTACTTTGTTTATCCTTAATCGTAATCTTTCGCACATTGCCTTCAGCGATCAGTTCCTTGAACTTTTTGAGGAGGCTTTCACCGTTGATGCGAAATGACTCTTCGGTAGTTGTATTTGTTGACATATTTATTTTTCCTTAAGGTAAATTTAGGTAATTAGTACAAAACGCAACCAAAGTACAGTTTCGCAATCGGTTCTAGGATATTCTCAGAGCGATGGTTGAACCGATAATCCATCTCTTTTAAGTATAACCCAAAATTGGCTTTTGAGACACCACAATGGTTGTAGAGTTTGTGTTTGGAATAACTCCAAGATCCTTCGATACAGGTGATGTGATTTCTGGTGCATTTCTCGATCAATGTTTTGCCTTAAATACTCGTGAAACGACCTGATAGCTGACTCCCATTTCGATACTTACATGATGAGATCTGTAGTATCATGAGTGTACGAAATTACTCAATAAGATTACCCCACAGATGTTGGTCATAGTTTTTGTTTTTTTTCTGGCAGCTCTAGCAAGTTTTTTTAGAATCAATGATTCATTCATCTCTAATTGGGACGAAGCGTTTTATGCAGATGGCATGAGAAGCATGATTCGTAGTCATGAATTGATAATTCCTTACTGGAACAGTCAGCCTTTTCTTGACAAACCACCACTTCATCTTTGGATAGGGTCTATTGGTCGCCTATTGATAGGAGATACTAGTTTTGGTTATCGTTTTAGCAGCGTCAGCAGTGTTTTTATAACGTTGATTTTGGTCTATGTGTATACCAAAAAGAAGTTTGGAACTCTGGCTGGCCTAGTGGCTGTTCTTTGCTTAGCGTGCAATGAGATTTTTATTTGGCGGGGCAGAGGTGCAAACACTGATGCAGCATTAACGTTGCTCATACTCATTGTTTTCATCGTTTCTCAGCGTAAAACAAAGTGGAAGTATTATTGGTTGGGATTTTTACTATCCTTAGTCTACTTAACAAAATCCACCGTGGTCTTATTTCCGATACTGTCTCTTGGTTTGCTAGAGTTACAGGAACTGTTTCAACAGCGCAGCAATATTGATTGGAGATCCAAGTTAACACAGTGGCTGCAGGGTTTGCTCTGTTTAATAGCTTTACCATCCATCTGGTTGTTTCTTGGATATCTGAAACAAGATTTTCGTTTTATTTCTTTTTATCTGTGGCAATCTGATTATCAAGCATCTGCAATTGCTGCAATCTCGATCAACTTCTTGTACATCAAGACATTGACGATCAGTCTAGGATTTTTTAGTATTTTGGTACTCATCGGATTAGGGGCTGCCTTAAAAAAATATCAACACACACAAGCGTTGGCTTTACTAACATTTACAATGCCGCTACTTCTCGCATTAAGTTTTTCGCCAGTTCGTTATCACTGGTATCTAATGCCTGCTTTACCTATTTTTGGAATTTTGGCAGGATATGCAGTCTATGAGTTGAGAAAGTGGCGACCGTCACTCACAACCCTTCCCCTACTATTGGTGATTGCTGGTGCGAGTCTCCTTCAATTCAACTCTAAAATTATGCCACTCTTTTATGATAATTCTGGATATCATCAGGCAACCAGTGGAATTTGGTTAAGTAAGCATACTTCGCCTGATGATGTAATAGTTAGACTAGATGAAGTGTATCCAACGCTCATCTTTTACTCTGATCGTCGAGTTTTGATTTCAAGTCCAACTTCGCCCAGCGTCAGTTATTTCATATCAAGAGCAGACTTACTTCTAGGAATAAATCAAGGAAAATTTAAGTGGCTAAGCGGAAAAAACGTTGACATTGAAGTGGTAGCAGCGCAGTTGCTACCAAACCATTCAGTTACGCATGCTATCACCAGTGATGAAGCTGTTCTAGAAGTTATTCAACGCTAGTGCTTTTTTTCAACAACCATGAAAACCGAACTGCCCCAGGGAAGCGGGAAGAACCGTAACAGTTTATTTTCGCACCATTGAATGGTGAACAGGATTTTATTGAGTATGGCTGGGGGAAGCCACAGATCCCCAGTTGCTTGATTCGGGTGTGAAAGCAAGACCCGTTTCAATATTTTGACACAGGCCAAAAGTGGGAAGAGCAGCCAGATACGATAACTTTTGTAGTTTATTTGCCACTGTTTTGTATCGAAGAAAGCTTCTAGCTCAGCTATAGAATATCGTTTTTGCACTTGGCTTACTTGATCATGACCAGATCTCAACCACTCAAAAGCAGCTACTTGAAAGAGTGCAAGGCCGCCCGGTTTGAGAACTCGGTAAGTTTCATTTATGGCCAGTCTGACTTCGTCGGGATGCAACATACTTAGCACATCCATCATGATTAGCGCGTGCATCGAACTACTTTTAATTGGCATCTTCGTCACACTACCAACTTGAGCCTTTTCAATCCCTCTTTTCTTGCAATACATAATTGCCTGATCTGATAAATCAAAGCTCTCTACCTCGTAACCCAGCCCTTTCAGCATCTGTGAGTTGATGCCTGTCCCACAACCAGCGTCGGCAATCTTGCTGTTGACTGGCACATTCCTCTGAAGAGTTTCAGTAATCACATCACGCAAGCCTCTGAACCACCAGAGCTGCTCTTCAACTGCGTACATGGAGGGATACTGGCTGCTTTTCATCAGATTTGGCATAGATTTGAATGAGATAAACTATAATACCGATCAATCACTTCGTTTTCTAGTGTCACTCGATCCACAATTTGGAGAACTATATCGTTGAGAACCACTCTCATTTTTCCCCATTTCTGCAGCGATGTACCGCACGTTTTACAGTTTTTTTTCATAGAACGAGTAAGTTTAGCACTCAAAAAGTGCTAAATATGTCTTTTTCATTGATCAATCATTTGAAAGCGAAGAAAGAACCAACGCGAAATTTCACTTAACCCTATATAAGGGATCTAATACCACTGTGCAGTTTCTGGGGTACACTATACTAAATATCTGTAGCAACAATAACTTCTTTTTTGTCAGAATATTGAGATGTAACAACATAGTTCTCAGCCAATTGAATTGGCTCAGCCCGTAATCTTAAGTTTTTGATATCTGCTTGTGATGCAGCCATCTTCACTTCCAAGCCTACCTTTTTATCAGCGATGAAAACAATCTCTGTTCCACCATCTTTATTATAGAAGGCAAGTTTATGATTCATGCGAAGATTTTGAAAAATACTTTGTTCAAAGAGTTGCCCCTCAGATGGTTTACCCAAAATATTCGCTATGCCACTACCACAAAGAAAAAGTTTTCTGCTTCCAGCAGCTTGTCTGTCAATACTTCCGGCGTGTCTTGGCAAAAGAGAAATGAAAACCACCAAATTCAAGATACTCTTTATAATATGGAAGAAGCCGATCAAAAGAGATTCTATTTTTGCAGAATGCTTTTTCCGCAAATGTTGCCGCTGTTTTCCGTTCCACTTGCTTAAACACTAAAAATTCAGTAAAAGTGAGAGGAAACATTTCAAAAATCAGCTTTCTCCCTGTCCATGAGCTTAATGGTATTATAGGCATATGACTCCTCAAAAATGGAAATTACTTTCCAAAAAAGATGTTTCTCCCAGTACATGGTTTCCTATTGAATCAAGGACTTACGAATTACCTAACGGAAAAATTGTCGAAGATTTCACGGTAACGACTTTAGCAGATGTTGCAATGATTATTCCAATCACAACAGATAAGAAAGTAGTTTTAGTTCAGCAATTTAAGCCAGGTATTGGCGATATTCTTTTGCAATTCCCTGCTGGCAGAATAGAAAAGAATCATCAAAACATTACGGAAACGGCTCATCATGAATTGGAAGAAGAAGTTGGTATCAAAGTCGAAGAATCCCAGCTACATTTCGTAGCAAAAGTTCACGCTTTCTCAACCAAAGCTACCGAGATAGTTCATCTTTTTCTTGCACAAAATTGTAGATTTAATTCAGTACAACACTTAGATGAAAATGAAGAAATTCAAATCGTTCAACTTAGTTTTTCAGAAATGGACGAGAAGATCCTCAATGGTCAAATTTGGGACGCTGAAGCCATTGCTGGGTGGGAATTAGTGAAAAAGAAATTCCCCAGACAGTTTGAAGAGAGAGAATAAGTTCTGAGTTCGTCACTGAGTCGGTCCAAAAATTCCACCAGATTTTGCGATGGTTGCCTCTTGCATTAAGATATCTATCCGGGCAACCAGCAATTCATTTTCTTTGCCTTGATTTTCCAGGTAATCGATTCTTAATGATTGTGAACTAGCTAGTGACCCGCTCCCCTAATACTACACAGTATTTTATAGAAATTGTAATTTTTTTGTGTCAATATAATAGGGTATAAGATGAAATCAAGTTATAACCTATACTATACAACTAGATATTACCTTGGTAAACGCATTTAAAAACCGGGAGATTGGGTTGGGATTTAGTTTACAGAACATTCAAACGGTGTTTAATAGTTAAAATAATCAGAAATTAGTTGCTTAATTATTTGTCGATAATCATCAATTCTTTATTTCCAACTGTTTTGACGCTATTTTAACAATTCTGTTTATAGGTATCGAAAGTTTTTTGATCATACTCTTTGTCAAAGTGAGGCCAAATCTCAAAGTCAATGATATTGAGCCCTGTAAAGTCATTGAGATTAATGCTATTTTCATCAGCAAAGTTCGTGGCTGGTTGTGAAGAAATATTTATTCGAGGAGAAAGGATAATGGCACCAGCACTGAAACCGGATAAGACAACATTGTCTTTTTGCCAAAATTCAATAATAGATTTGTCAAATCCTGATTGACGCAAATGATTTAATAG
>CAZMXT010000003.1:0-71248 GCA_964570365.1 uncultured Pseudomonadales bacterium
AGTGGACCTGAGGGGAATCGAACCCCTTACCTCTTCTATGCCATAGAAGCGCTCTAGCCAAGTGAGCTACAGGCCCATTATTTAATTCTTCAACTGGACTGTGCTATTTTATCACTTTGGCGAGCGGGGGAAAGGTCCGGCATTTGCCTGGCAGCTACCAATTCGTTCTACTCTACGGAAAATGTAAGATTCACCCCGTATATTGGAGTTATTCAATTCTTGCCCACCCATGTTCTATCGCCAAGTGTAACGTGGCGGACGGACTGAGAGCTGTCGCCAACGTGAGCACACTGACCAGCTAGAGTCTCACCACGCCAGACTTATTAGGCTAGAAGCCCTAAATCCCTCACCTTGATTTAATGACCATATTTTTACATAATAACATTTATGAACTACAGATCTTTACCCACCCTCTTTATTCAAGCAGCATTAGTTGCAACGGCAGCTATATTGTCATTAGTCCTGATTACCCGCTTTGTTTCACCGATTCCATTGTCAGTCAGCCAAACCGTGACTCAAAAGCAAACTGCCTTCTCAGTCACTGGCAAAAGCTCAATGAGTACAATTCCCGACAAAGTGGAACTCACTTTGGGCATTTCTCGCAAAGAGGCAAATATTCAGCAAGCTCAGGGAAAAGCCAACGAAATCATTAACAAAATTAACACTGACCTCCAGGCTCTTGGCATTGTCAAAGATGATATCAAAACACAGAACTACACCATCTATCCGAACTATGATTATCAGCAAGGTGGTCAACAAATTATAGGTTACTCGGTTGATATAAGCTTAACAGTCAGCATGACCGACTTTGAGAAGTTGAACAAAGTCGTGGACCTTGCAACTACTGCCGGTGCCAACCAAGTCAGTGGTGTACAGTTTAAGCTGAGTGAAAAAAAGGAGAAAGAGGTAAGAGAGCAAGCCCGTGCCCAAGCTATTGAGGATGCCAAAGAGAATGCACATGAGTTGGCCCAGCTTGGTGGCATGAAGTTAGGCAAAGTGATTAACATCACCGAGGAACCATTGAACCCTCAGTTTCCAGGACCATTGATGGATGCGGCCATGGAAAGAGGTGCCGGTGGAGGGGGTCCCACAAACATTGAGCCTGGCTCCACAACCTACTCATACACTGTCACCCTCAGTTACGAGACCCTATAATTAGATTGATATATCATTATTTATATGATTTGTCCCCTCCTAGCAGTCATAGGCGGAGACTGCTATTTTCTTGTAGGGATGAGTAGTGCTACTATCTATATCTATCTATATACTTAGATATAAAAATGTCACTCCAGTTGCTTTTACTTTAGAACAGTTGCTTAAAACATTTCACTCTCTTCAACCAGTCTAAACGGAGGAAAAATTTTGATTATTTTAGATAAAGAATCATCTTTAAAATTGGCTCTAAGTCCTTTACAGGTAGAAGAAGATGGATCCCTGAGTATTTCGTCAACTCTACAAAAGAGAGAACTCAATACACCTACGTACAGATACTACTGCAGACACCTGCTCTTTTTTTTACACGGAAGTATTTTTCATTTTAGCCCATTAAAATAAAGTGCCTAATCTACTAAGACCCTCATTACACAAAAAAAAGCTATTTTGAACTCACATTCATTCTTTCTCCTCTAAATAAAAATGCTACGAATTCCAAGTTTTTGCTTCTTTTTTTCGCTTTGTAAAACTCAAATTTCTCCATTAAAAAATGAACAGCATTTTTTTAATAAATGTGAGATTTTGATACTTAGAAATAGTTTTTGACTATATGTGTACTCAAAGAGAGTGATTGGGGGCGAAGCAGGTCCCACCCATGTTCAAGAACAATTTGAGCGTAAAGTCTCATCCTAGTTCTTTCCACCAGACTCAGACTCAGCACTTCACTTCAGCGATTTGACTCAAAATTTACGCTCCAATACAGATTTGCTCTAGCCAGACCTTTCACTTCCTTTCAAATTATTTCCACAAAATAACTGTAGTTTTAATGCTTTAGGTCATGTGCGGGAATACCAGAGAGTATATTCCTTTCAATTCTACGAGGCCCTGCGTAAACAAAAAAGCAAATAACTTTTAAAACTTCTTTCCCGATTATTGGAATTCTGTCCAATTGAGAGGGAGGGGACTTGAGCCTTCTCCTCACAAAATAGGCGTTTTTAACTTTCAATCTCTACTCATAAGATCACTAAATATATGTATTGATACAATTTGTACTCTATTTAAGAAAAATGAACTCGCACAAATTTCAAAGTGAGTGTGCAAGCCACTTAGTGGAACTCGGTGTAAAAAAAAGCGCTTCTCAAAATAGATGGATGCAAGTTGCATCAGAAAAGCAAAATCAGATCGTTCCGGAAAAACACTAAGCCACGTCGGCGCTGCATTAGCAAAAAACTTCTTTGCTAGACTACTCACTTGGGTGTTGAGCGGCAGGGAACTCAGAGCACTTTGATTGACAACGTCACTCACTTGCACAAAGCTCGCGCAAAATTTTTGACCAAAGATTGATACTCTTAATCATACTTAGTAGTAAAAAGATTACTTCATTTACGTGACGGACTTGTGAAAAAAATGTACATCATCATGTTAGCATGATAAATATTGCAGTGAGTCCGATGAGAAAAGTAAACTGAACTAATGCGTGATAATGAAAACAGAAAGAGCAGAACAAACAGGTTGCGCGTGGGTAGTAATCACAAGCATGATCCCGACCGGGCAAACTCACTCACAATTTTTTAAGCCAGGACTACCTGATAGGCATTCCATTTCTTCATGAGCACTAGTAGTTGGGCTCTACTACTTATCGACAAACCTGATGTGCAGAAATTTTCTAAAATAAGAACTGTCAGATTAGAACAAGATCAATTACTGTCGAAGATCATCAGTAGGGATCAGCTAGAGTGGGGAGGTGGAGCATAAGGAGGATATGATCATTTAAGACACTCTTTGATCTGATCTGGACCACTATTTTTACTCACATGCGTATGTGAAATTAGATTGATGAATCAATCTATCGAACTTTAACCTGTTCTTAGCAGTCTACCTACTCATCTGCTAATTTGGGGGAGTGGAACTGCTGATGTACCTTCTGCAACTGGGGCTTCGTCACGTGAGTGTAGATCTGGGTAGTGGCAATACTTTTATGACCGAGCATCTCTTGCACATCCCTCAGACCAGCGCCGTTAAAAAGGAGATCAGTCGCAAAGCTATGACGGATCCCGTGTGGTGTAATTTTAACAGGCAAGCGTGCTCTACGACAGTAGTGATCCACTGCTCGCTGCACACTGCGAGTGGTCAGTCGCATTTCCTCACCATCGGCCAAAGGGTCGGGTCGTGATTGCGAGAGCCGAATAAAAACTGGTCGCCAATTATCTTCGCGCGAGTCTATCCACTTCTGCAACCACTGCGCTGCGCGCTCACTCAGGAACACCACACGTGGTCGCCGACCTTTTCCAATTACTCCAAACTCTCTGCGATCGATGTCAACTTGGTCCCGATTCAAAGATGTTAGCTCGCTAACACGCAGGCCAGTGGAGAACAAAACTTCTAAAATTGCTTTATCGCGCAAACCACCGACTGTTGTTAAATCTGGCTGAGTTAAGAGCCGCTCAATTTGCTCTAAGTTTAAAAACTTCATGGACATTGAGTCGCCTTTAGGCAAGTCAATCTTTTCTGGGTTCAGCACCTCCAGGTCGTTCTTGATAAGCCACTTCAGCCATGATCTGAGTGCAATCATGTAAAAACTCTGAGTTTTTTTAGATAGTGTTTGACCTTCTGGAGTTTCAAAGCGCGCTAAGTATAGTCGATATGAGCGCACTACGTCTGTCGTTAGCTCTCCCAAATGTAGTAAGCCTTGCTCACTAAACCAGTCATTAAAGCGACGTAAGTAGTGGCCGTAGTTGCGAATAGTCAGCTTGCTCAAGTTCCTTTCCACCTCTAGATGCTCTAAAAAGGCGATTGAGGCAACTGATGGGAGAGTAGAGATAGGCATAAAACTTCAATTATTATAGGTTTTTAGCAGAGATGCAGCAATTCTGCTAGGGTAGAGTGGGCCAGATTCGCCCTGATACGTCAGGAGTTTTTAAGTACCATAGTAGTTGCACATCGAGTAGACTACTGATAACTTTTATCGAAAAATGGATAAAACTCCAATTTTCCCACAAAACTAAGATGAATTCTTTAAAAACTCATTTATTGTGCGACGTATTGTAAAATTATTTTAGAGAATTTTTGCGCTGAGTGCAATACTCACAAAGAAAAATTGGATTCGACAAACGACTGGCTGTGATTCAAGAAAAAGATTAACTCCCACCAAAAAATTAATTTGAGAATGTCTAATTTTTTGTAGCAAGACAACTGTCTCAACTTGCTCAGACTTTTGCAAATTGCTTTTTAGGTTAAAGAAAGCCGGACATATGATCTATTACAGACATACTTACTCCCTTATTAAAAATAAGATTGACCTATCAATCCTATCTGGATAATAGGCCTCTGTAATCCTTAAAATCGGCTTTTTATTTCTTTAATGACTCTTAGGTCCTGGGTAAATGTAGCATCTCAGGGTACTCATCGAAAAAACTTGGAAAATCTGAAGAATCTGCCGGAACTTGATAATATCAGCGAGAAATCCAAGTATGAAGGAGCATTTTGCTAGAAATGTATCTCTGCCTGGTACATAAAATGCCTAATAATACACAGTCAGAGATCTAGTTACTCGAGACAAAATTAACTCAGTTGCACTTTCACCCATCTTTAATGTCGCAAAAGTTATATTGTGCGACGTTGTTAATTCAATAAATACGCCCTCTCCACCACCAGAGAAGAAGTACCTACCACTTATTTTTTTTAATAATTACGTAAGACCTCTATGTACCTCTGGAATCGGTACATCTCCAGCCTATTTCAGCCCGATCGAGAATTTCCAAAAATCCCTTTTAAAAAGTCTCAAAACCTCTAAAAATGGCTTCGGGTTATTTACTTTTGTTGCTAAGCAACAACCTACTCGAGAAGAGCAGCTAACCACCAGATATAGCACTAGTATTCGCCCTTCAAGGGTATTAACGCATATTTCCAGGCATAAATAAAAAGTTATACACAATTCGAGAGGGATTACAAAGGGTGGACGTCCTATAATTTTCACGACTTAACTCAGGCGTAAGCAAAGAGTATGAAGTCATTAGTATATCAAACTATATCACTTCCCTCTTCTCTACCTGGTATTTATTCTTGCAACGCTCTTCTCCACCTTCGGGAATTACCCAGCATTTCTGGTCTATTTCCAGGGTAAAAGCAGAAAAAATAGCATAATAAGAAATGCTCCAACACCTGAAAACTCAATCATAGTGTTCCTGAACAGTCGTTCTTGGAGGTAATTCTGTAGTAACCCAAGGCCAATGTACAGAAAAGTCATCAAGAACAAGGCTGTATTCCAGACAGAAAATGGCAAGAATGAGAAAGCCACCGCCAGCTCAACCATTAGTAAGGTAAAAATAACGCTTAACTGGACAATTTTCGGCTCGATCCGCGGCTCTAACTTGACTGACCAGAGGAAGAGAAAGATTAACGGAAAATGTAGGACTCCCACCAGGAGGCCATTAAAAAAGAATGGTAAGCGATGCGAGAAAATGGTATTGAGGAAAAGTAGGGACGTAAATAAAGTAAAAAAGAGACCAATTGTATGGGCTGCTCGAAGTAACTGGATGGTTCTCCCCTTCGCGACTGAGTAAATATTGGCAGTCAGATATAACGCGTAGGTTCCTAAACCAAAGATGAAGAGGTCAAAGAATTTACTCAAAATATTCTCGGGAAGAAGAAAATAGAACGCTCCCACAGCTGAGGCATACAGCGCTGGGATGGGAATAATTGTGAACCACTCAATCTTCTGCAGATCATTTGAGAGCGCCCAGGCAGAAATAAAATAGGTCAGGATGCCAAATAGTGCGACAAAGGGATATCTCCACTCCAAAGAGACGTACTGGACGCTAAACAGGCCCAAACTGAGCAAAATTGATGCCAAGACAAATTTTTCGCGTCTGCGCATCTACTCTTTTCCTTCCCAGATACCTGCGCAAAAAACATCTTCGACGTCTTCATTATCACGAAGGGTGTTGATTAGGTCCTCAAGTTTTTCTTGTTGTTCTAGGTCAGTAACTTCCATCGGAATAGTAATCTGGAACTCATCTCCATGGCGTTGAAAAAGATACATGGCTGAGCCTGGTCCTCCCAGTGATCCCCCAGCTTTACTGAGGATAGCGCGAACCGCGCCCGCGGTTCGCTGCGGGTTGTCGCTTTGCGCCATGATAATAATTCCTACTCCTGGCGGCGCAAAGCCTTCGTAAATGATCTCTTGAATTTGACCACCCTTCCCTTTTCCTAGTCCCCGCTCAATTGCCCGCAGCACATTCTCATTTGGCATATTGGCAGCCCTTGCTTTTTCGACGGCTAGACGGAGAGATGGGCTGGCTTTGGGATCTCCAGACTTCCCCTCTTTTACGGCAATTCTAATATTCTTGGCTAGTTGGCTGAAGAGCTTCCCTTTTTGGGCATCTGCCGCCCCTTTGCGGTTCTTAATATTGTTCCATTTACTGTGTCCGGACATATAGTTTCTATTTTAGCACGCAAGTACTTTCTTGCTTGTTTGGGGATTTTTTTCACCAGATCTATGGTCTTTTTTTTACTTGAGTTTGTTGGTTGACATTTTGCCCTGAGACTCGTATCCTTTTGGCCAATTTGCAGGTGGGTTTTTCTGCTTCTAACCAGGCGAAAATCTACTACTATACACTTGCCCAAAGTGCAAAGAGACGAAGGAAAAAATGAATAACAACTCGACCTCCCTTGAGTTACAAGCCATCCAAGCAGCTAAAACTCAAGATTGGGAAGCTGCTATCGAGTGCAACCAAGCGATGATCGTTGAGAATAGTCAAGATATAAACGCCATGATCCGTTTAGGCGTGGCACAAGCACAGCTTGGTGAAAACAAAAAAGCCAAGGAAGCATTCCAACAAGCCTTAGAACATGATAAATCCAACCAGCTCGCTAAGAAGCACTTACAGAAACTGCAAAATAACCAGACTATTACTCTCTCTACCCTGCCCAGTGATGAGCAGTTCATCGAGGAACCGGGCAAGACGAAGACCGCTGACCTCCATCGCCTCGCTGGCAAGGAACAACTGGACGGGCTGTCAGTCGGAATGGTCTGTGACCTCAAACCCAAAAACCGCTTTATCTCTGTTGAGGTTAGTGGAAAGTACATTGGTTCTCTGCCAGAAGACCTCTCAAGTCGATTGTCTAAGCTTATCAAAGGTGGCAACACCTATATCTGCTATATTCGCTCAGTGAGCATGAACTCTTGTGGCGTCTTCATTAAAGAACTTGAACGCTCACCAAATCAGGAGTATGTCAACTCTTTCCCAGTAGCGAAGAGTCAAATGGCCACGATTAACGACATGTTTACTGATGAGAGTATTCCATTAGAGATGGAGGATATTCCCCTCCAAATTGTTGAGACAGACACCGATGAAGAACGCACTAGTACTGATAGCTTCCAGATTGAGGAACCAGAACACCCTGAAGAGTCTGAAGACCGCGATCAGGAACGGGAACGAGACTAAACCACCAGCAGCCTGTCTTACAGCAGCTGGCTTAACGCAACTCTTTCGCCAAATCCTGACCTAAGAACAGATGCACATTGACGCGATTGGTTGCCCACAGGTCAGCTTGCTCTTCGACTTCCACCTTGAATGGGAAAAGATTTAAGGCATGGTTAACCACTTCGGTACAACTCTCCATACTTGGATCCAGCTTAATGACACTTTTTTCTTGAGACGTCTGTTCATCAGTGACTCGAATCACGGCAAAACCACTTTGTTCAAGAACTTTTGACACTCCAGTTCCCATTCCAGCTTGCGTTGTAGTGTTAGTGATTCCAATTCGGCAATCTTTTAGGTCATTTCCAAAAACAAAGCTGGCCAGCTGTCTTTGGTCCAATGTACGTGGAGTTACCTGATTAAAAAATCGGAACAGCCAGACACGATCCAACAAACCCAACTGCCCATCTGCCGAAGCATGAACTCTCCCTAGTAAAATTTTTCTACTCAGTCTAGAAGCTAGGTCTCGATCTTCCCCAATAAATAAAGCCTCGTCCCCGCTCCACCAAACTTGGTTGACCACCTTTCCAAGCGCGTGCGAGTATGCGGCGCGCAGAAAAGGCGTATCTTTTTTTTCTAGACTTAAGAGTGGATATAAGGAACGAACTGGGTATTGGCCATAACCGCCAATTACTTTAGCGCTAGAATCTGCTGGAAGAAGAACGGCCTCTATTTTCTTGGTTTTTGGAGAAATATGTGCAAGTATAATTTTATTGGCTTGTACGTCCGTATCTATAGGAACGATCACAATATTCTGATCACTTTGATTGCTCCAACTCGGGCCAAAAAATACAAATAATAATAGGAAAATGATTCCCACAACCACGCCTAATAGCAATAAAAGCTTCAAAAGTGTGCCGAAGAGTTGAGAGAAAATATTGCTCCTATTATTACCACTTGAAGAACGAGCTCTGCGCGCAGATAAGGCCCTTTTTGGACGGACGAGTGAGTAAGACGGAATGGCCTTGGAGTTACTACGAGCTACTCTACGACGCTTGATCATTGCTCTATTAAGAGCTGTCTGAGCTGCTCAGTCAAGCGGACCATCAGCCTGACATTATGTATTGAGGCCAAGCGATAATAGGTTAGCTCCTGGCATTTATACAAGTGGTGCAGATAGGCGCGGGTATATCCAAACCGGCAAGTAGAACAATCGCAGCCAGGCAGCAAGGTTTGTGAGTCTTTTGCAAAAACGCTATTACCAATATTAATCCTTGCCTTTGGAAACTCCGACACAAACTCTGGCTGGCCATCCACCATCTCCAGCTTCCCGGAGTAAATTGCCCCATTTCTGGCCAATCGAGTTGGTGCGACACAGTCAAACATGTCAAAGCCAGCCATTACGGCGTCTATCAGATTTTGAGGGTCATTACCTAAACCCATGGCATAACGAGGTTTTTCAGTTGGTAAGACGTCCTGCAGCTGCCCCATTAAACTAACTGTCATCTCCATGTTGTAGCCAATTGTCTCTCCCCCTACAGCTACCCCATCAAAATCAAGACCTGCAATGACTTTGGCAGATTCACGTCGAAGCTCAAGATGTTGCGCGCCTTGGACAATCCCAAACAAAGCCTGGTACTTGCCATAGACACTCAAACGCTGCTGTTGCTCCCAATACTGACGACACTGGGCAGCCCAGCGGTGGGTTCGATCAAGTGCTTCTTTGGTGTACTCAGGGCTGGCTGTGTCTGGTGTGCACTCGTCAAAGGCCATAATAATATCTGCCCCGATTTGACGCTGGAGCTCAATCGCTTTCTCAGGCGTAAAAAGATGTGTACTCCCATCAAGGTGAGAAGTAAACTCCACTCCATGCTCAAAGATCTTGGCTTCCTTAAATGATGGTCCCCCATGAGCGGGCACACTGTTTTTATTTCGACGTTGCTGCTGGCCCAGAGAGAAAACTTGAAACCCACCAGAATCCGTTAACATTGGCTTGGTCCACCTCATGAATTCGTGTACACCACCTTGCTGCTGCAATCGCTCCATGCCTGGTCGGAGATATAAATGGTAGGTATTTGCCAAAATAATCTGGGCTTGGGTTTGCTCAATGTCTTTGGTATCCAGAGCCTTCACCGTGGCTAATGTTCCCACCGGCATAAAAATTGGCGTTTCTACTCTGCCGTGCGGCGTCACAAAGTTGCCCACTCGACCAAACTTGGTCTCTTTTTCTAACGTAAAACTAAATTTAGACATCTGCAAATTGTACCAGGCTATTCGAGTATAATTACCACTTATGCATACTTTAGCTGATATCGAGTTCCACCTACCCCCTGACCGAATCGCACATTCGCCTGTTCATCCTCGAGATCATAGCCGTCTGCTTCGATTGAAACGCGACTCTGGAGAGATTACCCATCACCACTTCTACTCTCTACTTGATTTATTGACAGATCAAGACGTGATCGTTCGCAATAATACTAAGGTGATGCCGGCCCGCATCTTTGGCCAAAAAGTCACCAGCGGCAGCTCTCCGGCCGTCCGCCAGGCTTCGCTTGGCGGCAGCTCTCCGGCCGTCCGCCAGGCTTCGCTTGGCGGTAAGTGCGAGTTACTCCTAGTTCGACAACTGGCCATCTCTGCTTCCACCACTACCTGGGAGTGTCTTACCAAGCCTGGACTCAAGTTGGGACACGTTATTCACTTCCCTTCTTCCAACATGATTGCTACTTGTACAGAAATTACAGAATATACTCGAAAAATGGAATTTTCGTTCTCTGTTAATGATTTTTTTACTGAAATAGAAAAAATTGGCCTGACCCCTATTCCCCCATATATCAAGTGGTCATCTGGAGATGAAGCAGCACTCAGACAGCTTTACCAGACTACCTACGCGAAGGTCATGGGCTCAGTTGCAGCACCAACGGCTGGCCTCCACTTCACCCCTGAACTAGATGAAAAACTGAGAAACAAAGGAGTCCAGATCGAAGAAGTGACTCTACACGTCGGCCTGGGTACATTCTTACCACTTCAGGACTCACAACTCCAGGCTGGGAAGCTCCATCCAGAGTCTTATTCGGTTCGTCCTGAAGTGGCCCAGCGACTTAACTCCGCCAAAAATGCTGGCAAAAAAATCCTCTCGGTTGGGACCACGACCACTCGGGTACTTGAGACTTGTGCAAATGAGCGAGGGCTGATTTCACCAGGTGAAGGTCAGACTGAACTTTTTATTCAACCAGGTGATCGCTTTCGCTTTGTTGACAAGTTGATTACTAATTTCCATTTGCCGAAGTCCAGCTTGCTCTTTTTAGTGAGTGCGTTCGTCAGCAGGCCAAACACAGATCAAGAATTTCATAGCTTTATTGATTCATCCGTTGGGAAAGCCTATCTCGAAGCTATCCAGCACGAGTATCGTTTTTATAGCTTTGGTGATGCGATGTTAATTGAAACAAATATTGCAGTACCAGCTAGCCTAGCTCAACCCACCTAGGAATTTGGTATTGATCGGGCATTACTTTCACCCTCTCCCACCCCGCCTGTTTCGCCATTTTTTCGATCTGATTTTCTTGGCCTTTGCCAAACTCAAGTATCACCTTCCCACTAATTTTTAGGTACTTTTTTGAATTTAAAATAATTTCTTCAATCAATCCTAAACCTCCTTTTTGAGCAAATAATGCCTCTGGCGGTTCAAACTTCAAATCGCCCGAATGTTCTGCTTCTGGATTTATGTATGGTGGGTTCGTTAGGATGTAGTCAAACTGCCCAGAAATCGCTTCAAACAAGTTTCCTACTTTGACTGTGAATCGGTCTACAGAAATTTTATTCAGCTCTAAGTTGAGCGTGGTTTGACTAACGGCTGAGGCCGAAATATCACTAAAAGTCACCACCGCATCAGGAATGGCCTGAAGCAGGCTAATCCCAATACAACCAGAACCACAACATACGTCCAGAACTCTGAGCGTTTGAGCAGCATCTTGCTCTACGGCTTGGGGCCGAGGCAAAAGTTCAGCTTCCGTCAGTATTTCAGAAATCACTTGCTCAACCCAGAACTCGGTTTCTGGCCGCGGGATTAAGGTTCGCTCGGAAAGATCGATGTGCGCTTGTAAAAATGGCACCCAGCCAATCACATAGGCTAAAGGCTCGCCTCCGGCGAGCCGCTGCAAGTCTTGACTCAACTCAACTGCTGCTTCTCCCCCTTTTTGCTCCAAGACCTGCTGCTGCGCCAATTCTGCCGTTGCCCCAGCTAGGCACACGACGCCATACTTATCTCGGAGTAACCACCTGAGTGCAGCTTCATTCATACAGTTCGGCACTTACGCTATTTCTACTAGATAGGAAAGTACTTTCTTTAAATCAGTCGGCAACTTGGCAGTAAAAGTTTGCAGGACTGCCGTTCGAGGGTGCGTAAACTGCAGCTCAGTCGCATGCAAAAATAATCTTGGACACCACAGCCGATCGAGTACTTCTCGCTTTTTTCCTAAGTATGTGGGATCCGCCACAATAGGATGGCGTAAGTGACTCAAATGAACTCGGATTTGGTGAGTCCGACCTGTCTTGGGCCAGCACTTGACGAGCGAAAAACCTTGATACGAGTTCGTAACTTTTTTTCTAAAATTTCTGATCTTCTCAGTTTCTGCCAAAATGGCAGGGTCCTCCAACATTTCAACGGGTTTCAAGCCTGAATAGAGCTGGGTCACTTGATACTTGGTTTCGGCCGCACGACCTTCAGGATCCACCGCAAACTTAGTTCGATTCTCTGGAGACCGCTTGAGTGGCAACGAGATGGTATCTTCCAAAACTGTAAACTTGCCATGGACCAGCGCCTGGTACATCTTCTGTGTTTGGCGCAAGCGGAACTGCCGCAAAAGGTTGACTAAGCTGCCAGGGTTTTTGGCTAAAACCATCACACCACTAGTTTCTCTATCGAGGCGATGGACAATTCCCCCTCGCTCCTCAAAAATACTCTCTGGAGAACCATACTCGACTACAAAATCAGTCGGTACCATCCCCTCCCAGTCAATGTTTCCCGGAAACTGGGACTTCCACCAACCCTGAATCGTCTCTTCCTGAACAGTTTCGGCATCATTGACCACAACTCCTGCCGGTTTATTGATTACGGCCAGATCTTGATCTTCATAAATGACTTCAATGTTTTTGATCATGTTGTACTTGAGTTAGTAGTACTGTAACCAATACCCCTACTATTACCCAGTCCGCTATATTATTCTGGATCTTCAGTCCAGGTACATGTATCCAATCAACTACTGCCCCAGATCTGACTCGATCAAAAATATTGCTCGAGGCTGCACCAAAAAAAGCTCCTGCCAAAACTGGCCGTGCTCGCCAAAAAGACTGCCAGCACCAGGCGGAGAAACCAATAAAAGCCACCAATAGCACCGTAAGCAACCAACTTGGTACACCTGCCAGAATACCCAGCGATACCCCAGAATTCAAACTAAAATCCCCTCTTTGAACTGCCCAGTTCTTAGTCACTTGATCAAGAATCAGCACTAAAAAAAACAGGCTCAAAAACCGTTGCAACTGCGACCTAGCTAAAGTAGTAATTTGAATCATTTTTAGACTTCGGAAGCTCTTCCAAACTTGGGCAGTCGGGGCCGACGCAAAGCCAACGTCCGACCAGCCCGATGAAAAAGAAAAAAGATGCCAAAGAACATAATCACCACCCTAATCGGGATATCTAGCGCAAACTCAAAAACAACCAACTGACTTGGGGTCACCATCGCCATCAGCAGGCCAAAAAAACCATAAAATATACAGAACATACTAAACAAAAACCCAGTTTGGGCACTGTGACGTTTATCGCGATACCACTCAAAAGTGCGGTACTTTGATTCGACCCAAAAGAGAAAGATAAAGAGGGCTAAATAGAGCAAGAAGCCATAGAGTTGACTCGGGTGGCGCTGGTCAAAAACAGTCGGAAAAACCATCCCCCAAGGTAACTTGGTTGGATTACCGAAGTTGGTGCCGGCAAAAAAGCTGCCCAACCATAACAGGGCATGACTAAGTGCAAGGCTTAGGGTGGCGAAGTCGAGTACCTCAAAACTGTCCCAGCGCTCCCTGAGCGTATACCGATACAAGACGCCCAGACCTACTAATATTCCCGGTAAAATGGCAAATCCAGGCAAAGAAAAAATATCAACCCACTTTAAAGGATTCAAGCCAAAAACACCTGAGTGCAGAGCCACAAATGCTCCTCTACTCGCCACCACACCCATCATTATCGAAATTAGGTAACCATCAAATAAGTCATGCTCAGGATAGTGCTCTTCCCGGCTTTTTCGCCAAAAAACGTACGCAGCGGCAAAAAACGCAACGATTAAAAAAATGCTAAACGTGTAGAGGGTGAAACGACCAACTGAAAAAATGACAGGAAGCATATCTGCTAGTATAACTCATCTGATATATAATAAATTTTGTATGCTTTCTATTTCTCACACTCTGACTGGTGCCTTTATTGCTACGAAGCTCCCACACCCTCTTTTGTATATTCCCCTTATTCTTGCCTCTCACTACTTGGAAGACTGGATTCCTCATTGGGACGTTGGGACTGGATTGAGCAGTGGGAAGCGAAAACGACGAACGGCAATTATTTTGGAGCTTGGCGAGTTAGCCTTTTCTATTGTGCTGGTTTATTGGTTTTTCCAAAGCACCCAGTCCGAACTACAAGTTCATGCCTGGAGCGGGGCATTTATTGGACTAGTACCAGACTTTTTAGAGGCGCCGCGAAATTTCCTCAAGTGGGAACCATCTTTTTTTAAACCTTTGAATAACCTGCATGGACTTTTTCACCACTCGACTCCAAATGTGCTGTTTGGCTTAATGCCTCAGGTGGTGGTAATTGGGGTGATTTGGTTGTTGAGGTAAAGTATGTGCCGAGAGAGGGACTCGAACCCTCACGGACTTGAGGTCCATCAGTTTTTGAGACTGAACTGTCTACCATTTCAGCACCTCGGCACTGTCAAAATATCAAAGAAGATTTTCAATTATACAATAAAAAACCTCAGTTCTTCAGGCCAAGATCCTATCTAGACTTGCTTTTTCACCCAAATTTATGCATAGTATTTACATGGATATTGAAAATATTCGTGGACTTATTGCGTCATTTTTCGTTGTCGATAGTATTTGGTCTGTCGTTCTGCGCGGTGGCGTCTGGTTTGCCATCTCAATTGTGATTCTGGTGAGTACGGACATGGCGAATCCGCAAAAAGCCAACTTAAGTCTGAAAAGAAATTTGGGATTTTTTGTGTTTTTCTTGGTGCTATCGGGTGGATTAATTTACTTGCTCTTTGGCTTTAGCTCTGCCCCATCTGTTTCTGCCTACACAGAGATTCCTTAAAAGCTCGACTTGCCTGGCCCATTATTAACGGCGCGCTTCCATCCCAAAGAACTTAATTCTGTCACCCTTGAAGTAGAGATCTATTTCGCCGAGTGGACCATTTCGGTGCTTGGCAATTTTTAAGTTGACTGATTCGCGGATATCATCATCTTTCCGATACAGGAACATGACGACGTCTGCGTCTTGTTCAATACTATTATGAACTACGATATTATTTGCGACAAAATTTTCATGACCTGGGACTGTTAAGTCAAAAACTTCTTCTTCCCCAAGATACTTGATCTCACGAACACTATCCCAATACACATCACTGCTTGCTAAACTTAATAACGAGGCTGACTGCACAACCTTCGAAATCAACATTGCTCTCCCACGCCCTAGGTTTTGCCCAAACATTGCTCCAGATCTGGCAGTATGTGTCAAATCACAAAGTTGACGATAGGTAATGCTATCGTGACGCATACTTGGCTTAATAGACAAGGTCCAGACATCACTGGGTATAATATCGAAGTTTGTATTCCCATGTATTCCAGATAGGTACTTTTGAACTAGATTCAAATCATTGCTCTTATAGCTGCCCACTGCTCCTATTAAATGAACAAAAAGACTCAAATTTTCTACTCCCGAGAGAATTACATGATGTTGATCTCTCCCCTTTCCAGGTTGAGGAACTTTTCTAAGTGAAGCGTTAATACCTAATTTTAAAAGTAGCGACTGCACATCACTTGCAAGTCGTAGACTACTACTAGCATAGTAAATTGCTGGGTATGGTTTTTTGCTTTGTTGCATCTTGATACAACCATCTGTTGCCCATAAATGTTTCAAAAAAACAGCAACTGCAGAAGTGGATTGCTCGAATACTTTTTTAGGCACAAATTTTTCGTATGAACGTAATCCCCAAACCTCTAGTTCTCGCAACCAATCACTTATAGGACTATGTACTCCACGTCCGTGTTTTCTCGTTGAAGCTAAATAGACCTGATAACACTGTCTCTCTTTATTAATTCTAGGCTTTACCTCTGAGCCAAACACCTGTAAAGCCAGAGTAGATACCACATCAGCTAGATCCAGCTCTCTAGTCGTGTATTGAATGGCGTGACGAGGTAAGGTGCAGCCGTCCCCAATTAAATGTCCCAACAAACCCAACTCAGCATCACTCATGGTTTGAACACTGGTTGTCACTGGGATAGATCGGGGCAGGGCCAGACACTCTTTTTCTACTAACTCATCTAAACGCTTCCAACCATTGATCGTTAAGAACTTATGATTCGCAGTAGCCTTAATTGCTCGACCTAAGCGAGTGGTAAGCTGAAAAACAGGTTTCACGCCCGTGGAAAAGGCATTGCTGACCAGCGCTGATTCTAGTTTGTATGTCTCTGGGTTCAAGCTCCAGACAGCAAAGTCTTTCTTTCCCTTGAGTTGCGAAATCGATACTTGTTGACCATTCTTGACCAAAGTAATTAATGAGTCGCCAGTAATACAACCTGATTCCCTCAAGTCAGAGAGTTGCGGCGTCTTCTCCCCTCGGCTCTCAATCGCCCGCGATAGCTGCGACAAAGCCAGGACTGGAATTTTTAACTCTCTCGCAATGTTCTTCAGTCCTTGAGAAATTTCTGCAACTTCTTGGACGCGATTATCAAAAGTTCTGCCATGAGCCAACTGAAGATAGTCAACAATTAACATATCAATACCCTGCTCGGCCATTAAGCGGCGAGCCTTGGTCCGCATCTCAAAGATAGACAATCCAGGGCTATCATCAATAAAAATCTGCGCATCAGCCAAAACTCCCATCGCATCTGAAAGCTTCAAGTAATCTTGCTGATCTAAACGACCGGTTTTTAAGCGCCAAGCATCAATATCAGCTTGGGACACGAGTAAACGATCTACCAGCTCTTCCCGACTCATTTCCAGGGAGAAGAAGCCAATTTTTTTCTTCGCCACCACCGCAGCATACTGCGCCATGTTCATTGAGAAGGCAGTTTTACCAATTCCCGGTCGTGCGGCCAAAATAATTAAGTTCGAGCGCTGAAAGCCAGCCAATAAATTGTCTAAATCAGCAAAACCTGAAGCAACTCCTCGCAGCTCCCCCGCGTTTCGTTGGAGTTCATCTAATCGCTCAAAACTCTCTGCCAGCGCTTGTTTGATGGGAGTAAATGATTTGGTGGTATTGTCTTGGGAAAGCTCGAAGATTCGCTGCTCTGCATCGTTGATCAACTCCTTGACCTCTTTGCTCTCGTCAAAGGCATTGGTCGTCAACTCACTCGACAGAGAGATGACTGCCCGCTTAATTGCCAAGTCTTTAATAATTTGTGCATAGTGGACAATATTGGCAGCAGTGGAAACCGCATTAGAAAGCTCCACAATGGCCGATGCTCCACCCACTGCACTAAGTTTTTTATTTTTTTTGAGCTGGTCAGTCAGAGTCACCACATCGATGGGCTGGCGCTTCTCATATAAGGTCTGCATTGCTTCGTAGATCTGGGAGTGGTGCTCGTCGTAAAAGTACTCAATCCGCAAGATATCTGCCACGTTAATGATGGCATCTTTATCGATCAGGATAGATGCGAGAACTGACTTCTCCGCATCTAAACTATTTGGCGGAATTTTTGGCTGCATAATATATGCTTTATTTCTGAATATCTAGCACAATCAACTCAGTTTCCTCTGGCATGCGGTTCTTCTCAATGATAACTTTTGGTTGGCTGGCCGGAGTAACACCATATTCTTTTAAGAACTCTTCTAAGGTCAAGAGTTGACTCAACTTTTCACTGTGCTGAGCTGTTTTATAGTGCATGGGGATCGCATAGGAGGGTTCAATTTGTTGAATGGTCTTAATGGCCAACTTCGGGTCAATCGTGAAGGTGCCACCGACTGGACACAGCAGCACATCTACCACGCCAATTTCATCCAGTTGCTGACTGGTCAGCTCATGGCCTAAATCGCCTAAGTGACAAATCCGGACGTCATCAATAATAATCGTCTGAATAGTATTTACACCACGCTCAGCGCCCCTTACGTTGTCATGATAGCTCAGGGTACCAAATACTGAGATTCCTCCCACTTCATACTCACCCGGCTGAGAAACAATAAACGGCTGAGGTCGTCTGGCGGTGCCGTTCACTTTTTGAGCCGCATTGTGATCAAAGTGATCGTGAGAGACCGTCACCAAGTCTGCACTCAAAGTAGGTAGGCTCCAGCCGACTTCAGGAAGGAAGGGATCAGTCACTACTGTGCCCGATTTCCCCTTCAGTTTAAAGGTTGAATGACCGTAATATGTAATTTCCATGTTGTATCCTCCGCAACTAGGCCTAGGATAACAAAGGTTAACGGGTTTGTCACTGAGGGTATATTTAGATATAATGATCTTTCTTAATATGAAAAAAGAAGTCTTTTTTGCCATTTTTCTTGGACTCAGTCTCGGGCTGATCGTCACGTATGGTGTCTATACTGCCAGGCGCTCCTTGAGCTCTCCTACCTCTTTTCTCCGTTCTAATAATCAAGCAACTTCGACAGAATCAGCTCAAGTTCGTAACTCCCTGGTGATTTTTTCACCGGAAGATGAGAGTATCCAGTCAGTAAAAGAAGTGCGCATCTCTGGAACAACTGATCCAGAGGCAATGACGATTATTTTCTTAAATAATCAGCCGAATATTATAAAAGCTGATAAATCAGGGAATTTCTCTATCCAAGGCACAGTACAACAGGGTGCAAATATTATTCTCGTACGCACCATCGATGGTGAAGGAAATACTGCTGAGGAAGAACGAGTTGTTGTTTACAGTACCACTAGTTTAGAAGAAGCTCCTACCGCCTCTGCCAGCGCCAGCCCTTCTGCCAAGCCTGCTGCTTCAGTCAGACCAAGAGTCAGTCCGTCACCAAGTCCAAAAGCACCGTAAAGATCAAGAAATGGGTAAAAATTTATGAGAAAAATCTGGATGACCCTTAGCTTCTTCCTTGTTTTTAGTGGTTACTCACTTTTTTCTCCTCTTTTATTCCCGTTCGCACTTTCCTCGACCCAAGCTGCTAGCCCTACAGTCCAACCCAAGACGAGTCCCTCACCCACACCCTCATCATCGCTGCAACCTAGTCCCAGTGCTAAACAAACAACTGAAAACCTCAAAGAACGCATTGATCGAGTTATTGAGGAAACCAGAGGCAAAGTACAGGGAACTACAGACAGAGTTGGTGTCAAGCAACGCGGCTTTATAGGCGAAGTTCAGCGTGTCACTGAAAAAACCTTGACCCTGCGAAACCGAAAAGGGAATGAGACACTTACTCTGGATTCTGGACTCATTATCGTCAAAAATAATGGCAAAGCCACCGTAGACGATATTGCGGTTGGAGACTGGCTAATTGTGATGGGATACCTAGAAAATGAAACATTTGAACCCAAACGAATTATTATTTCTAGTACGCCACTTACCCCAGCTCGGTTCGAAACTGGGATTGGGAACCTAAAAGAGAGTACTCGCACCCAACTGACTTTTTTAGGTCTCGACCGCCAAGAAATAAAGTACATCTTAAACACCACGACCCAATTTCAAGATAGTGAGGGAAATGTGATTAAGCGCGAAGCGCTCGGCTCAGAAACTCAAATTCTAGTGATCAGCCGTGAGCAAGATGCGAACAAGATCGCTACCGTAGTTCGGTCTATGGCCCCCATCCAAGGAAACAATGAGTGAGGACTCCGCCTCGTTTCAGCGACGAGTAGCTCAGCTCCAAGCGACGCTCTCCCCTGCTCATGGGATTCTTCTTTCTAAACCCACAGATCTTGAGTACTTGATCGGATTTGAATTTTTGACCCCAGAAGAACGAGAAGCTCTTTTGCTGGTCACAAGCTCTGGACTGCACGTAATTCACTCTTCCTTCTCCCCACTTCCAGATACAATACCGTACCAAAAGTATCCCGGCACCTACCCTAATCAGGTCTGTAAACATCTGATCCAGATTCTTACTGCACAACCAGCACTGCGCGAAATTTTTGTTGATGCTTCCACTTTATTCCTAGAAGAGTATCAAGCGATTGAGCAAGCACTAAAAGGCATGTCTCTAGGAATCAAGCTGGCTACTCTCGATCGAGAAAAAATCTGGTCGCTCCGCAGGGTAAAAGATGAGCTTGAGATTGGATTACTCAAAAAATCAGCGCACATTGCTGCTCAGAGCTTCAAAAAAGTACGGTCACAGCTCCAAGTTGGGATGACCGAAAAACAGGTCTGCGAAATGATTGAGGCGGAGTTCCGCTCACAAGGAACTAAAAAACCAGCCTTCCCGACCATTGTGGCTTTTGGCGCGAATAGCACCTTACCCCATTACCAACCTGGAGATGTTCAGTTACAGGACAATATGCCGGTATTGATCGATATGGGCGCCAAATTCGAGAGGTATTGTAGTGACATGACCCGCACATTCTGGTTTGGCAACCAACCAGAAGCAAAGTTTCAAGAAATTGAGCAAATTGTAAAAGATGCCTACCAGGCTGCGTTAGGAAAGTTAGGTCAATTTTTTGGCTCTCAGGCTCCAGGTAACTCAACGCTACAAGCCAAAGACCTTGACGCAGCAGCGCGCGGCGTCATCGAGCAGGCTGACCAAGGTGAGTTCTTCATTCACACCACCGGACATGGAGTGGGCCTGGATATCCATGAGCCGCCTTCGCTGAACTGGCATAATGAGTTCGCATTAGCAGCTGGGATGGCAATAACGATTGAGCCAGGCATTTACCTACCCGATCTGTTTGGCTACCGCCATGAGAACACTGTCCTGCTCACTCCTACTGGCCCGCTGGAACTGACGCTCTAACTGAACTCACTCTAGTCGGCCCTTGCGAGTCGGCTTTTTACCTTAGACAATGACCCTATGGATGAAATTCAAGCTCCGGTTATCCGCCTATTAACTGCAACAGACGGACCTGCCTATCAAGCACTGCGGCTGCAGTCATTGCAAGAAAGCCCTCAGGCTTTTCTCTCTACCTACGACGCTGAGAAAAATCTTCAGGAAAAGAGCTTTGCAAATCAGTTGGACTGGGCGTACCACCCACCACACCATGGGTACTTTGGAATCTTCATGGGAAAAGAACTCGCGGGATACTTACAAATTGGCAAAAGCTACTTGGAAAAACAAAATCATATAGTTTTCGCCTACAATTTTTACATTGCTCCCCAGTACCGACGCCAAGGAGTTGCCACCAAGCTTTTCCAGTACGTCCTGAACTTGGTAGCAGCTTCTGAGCAAATTGAGCGCGTCTATCTTACCTGCGCAGCGACGAACGTGCCGGCCTGCAACTTCTATAAAAAAATGGGCTTTCGCCGCTTCAGCATTCGCGCCAAGACCATCAAGTGGCAAGGCGTCTATGACGACGAAGTGGAAATGGTGAAAGTGTTGTAAAATACTGATCCGGAGGTGGTGGAGACTCAAGTGGAGAGCTGGGAAATTTGCCTGAACGCTACTCTGGAGGTTCTTCTATTCCACAAGTAGCTTAAAAGGGCCCGTAGCTCATCTGGTAGAGCGTTGCATTCGCATTGCAAAGGTGGTCGGTTCGAGCCCGATCGGGTCCACATCAGAAGGTAAAACTCCAGGGCCTTATAGAGGCCCTGGAAAAACTGATCGCACAATCTTCTTAACCCTTTTTTTTAAACCGCTCAGCTGACCGTTTGGCTGTAAACAACCATTGGTCAAGCGGTACGGGACATTAAATCAATATGTATTGGATATGTTAATTATTATAGGCCTTTAATCACTTCCCTCCCTGTTTTCTCCATCTCGAGTAGATTCTGTTATAATCATTAAAACTTTTTCTATCAGACAATCTATGCCAGGCATTTCCTACCCAGACCAACACGACCGCGAGCTCATCAAAGCCTTCTCTACCCTAAAGAATGAGAAAGAAATTCAGCATTTTTTGCGCGACTTGATGACAATCGGTGAGATCAAGGAGTTTGCCAAGCGCTTCCAGATTGCCAAGCAGCTGTGGATGACCGATAAACCGTACCTCCAAATTGCCAGTGAAGTGAAGACCAGCACCACTACCGTAACTCGAGTGGCGGACTGGTTATTTAAGCAGGGTCTGAATGGGTATCAGACCGTTTTGAAGCAACTTTTTCCTCAAGGAAAATCCAACTAACTTTTGTACACTTAATCGTGTGTTCCGAGACTGAAAAAAATGACCGTCGTTTCACCTTGAATTTGCGCATAGTAAAAGAGGATGCTGTGAGATGTGTCAATCGAAATACTCCAACACTCTTGCTGATCACCACTCAACTTATGGAGTCGTAAAGATGGGTGATTTGGGGTCTTTTGAAAAACCAAGAGCTGTTTATGAATTTTTTGAAAAGTTTTAGTATTAGTTTTCTTGATCTTCTGCAGTTTTTTCAGACAATTTGGTGCAAATGAAGTCTGCATAGTTTTAGAGATCTTGAAGCACTTAAATCACATTCTTATCCGTCACTAAGTTGCCCTTTTTCTCTGCTTCTTTTGCCGCTCTCAGGTCAGATTTTGCTTGGCTTGACATTTCAAAAAGTGGATACTCTACATCTTGAACGTCATTGATCACTAGATTGCGAATATACGCTGACAAACTCAAGCCATTCTTACTGGCCTTAGTCTGTAAAAAACCTTGAAGCTGAACGGGCAATGTTACCCGAATTTGAGCTGTGTACATGTGATCAGTACAAGGCTAAAATAAGTACTTTTCAAGTATAATTAAAGCCTACTTTATGCACATGATGCACTACTGAAAAAGATTATATATCATCGTGCTAACACAACAACATTTTCTATCTCGAAAAACTCTGTAGATCTGATACACTTGCGCTATGGTACATATTGTTCAGCGCCTGACCACCCAAGACTCCATCCGCTCGTTGACTCCAACTGAGGTCCAACTGGGGTGTCAAATACTGAAGACGAACCTAGCCTGGCAACCTGGCGACAGTATCTTCATTACCGCCAGCCCTGAAATGCTAGAAAAAGAAGCTGCAATTTGGTTTGAAGCGGCAAAAACGCTCACCCACGATGTTCAACTCTTCGTCGTCGAGGGCATGACCCACAGTGGCGAGGAACCACCTGATGAGGTCGTCCAGCAGTGCACCCAAGCTGATATCTCACTTCTCCACACTTTTTACTCGCTGACCCACACTCAAGCCGGCAAAGCGATCGTGAAATCTGGCCGGCGCGGTGCTAGTTTACCAGGGGTCAGTTATGAGCTGATGTTTCGGACTCTTAATGCTGACTACTCCCCGATCAAGAGTTTAGGCGAGAAAATCAAAAATCGTCTAGAAAACGCCCAAACCATGCACATTACTACTCAAAACGGCACTGACCTATCGGCTAAAATTCGCCGGCCAGCCATCTACAACGATGGTGGTATTTTTACAGCTGGTGAGCTGGGTAACTTGCCTGCCGGTGAGGTCTTTTTTGCTCCCCTACTTGGCTCTATGAATGGCACCCTGGTCGTTGATGGCTCGATTGCAGATGATCAGCTAGATACGCCAATTAAAATTACCGTAGAAAATGGCCTGGCCACCAACTTCAGTGGTGGATTGGCAGCCAGCAACTTAGAAAAAAAGCTCCGCGCATATGGCGAAGATGGCTTGCGTGCTGCCGAGATCGGAATTGGCACCAACCGTGATACTAGTCCAACTGGAGATTTGATTGAGGCCGAGAAAGCCTATGGCACCGTACACATTGCCTTTGGGAATAGCAGTGCGATTGGAGGCGAGATTAATGTGCCAATTCACCTGGATGGTGTGGTGTTGTATCCTCGAGTTGAGATTGATGGCAAAGTAATTCTAGAAAAGGGTGAGTTCTATGTCTAACCAAGTTCCTCAAACGCTCAAAGGATTTCGCGACTTCTTGCCCAGAGAAAAACGGAATCGCGACTACGTCGCTCAGAAGGTAAAGAACGTTTTTGAGAGACATGGCTTTGCTCCTCTGGAAACTCCTACGCTCGAGTACGCTTCCCTGTTACTTGGTAAGTACGGCACTGAAGCCGACAAGCTTGTCTATACCTTTGATGACCGAGGTGACCGCCAAGTGGGTTTGCGCTATGACCAAACCGTCCCCACCGCCCGGGTACTGTCTCAGTACCAGAACGAGTTACCGCGCTACTTTCGCCGCTATCAGATGCAGAATGTATTCCGGGCAGATAAACCCCAAAAAGGTCGTTATCGTGAGTTTAGCCAATGCGACTGCGATATTTTTGGCAGCACTTCTGCAGTGGCTGACGCTGAGATCCTGTCCGTGTACTATGAAGTCTTCCAGGAAGTTGGCTTGAGCTCAATTGTAATCGAGATAAATGACCGCCAAACCTTGCTCGCAACTCTCTCACCTTTTGTTACCGATCACGTGGGCGTCCACTCGATTGTTCAATCAATTGACAAGCTCGATAAAGTCAGTCCTGAAGAAGTTGCTCAGGAACTGGTGAGCAAAGGACTCGAGCTCAGTGCTGCTCAGGCAGCCGTAGCCTCCATCGAGACTGCGCAAATGTCTGAGAATCTAAAGCAAATTATTAGTAATGCAACTGCGCTCGGCGTTCACCCTGACGCGCTCCGCTTTACCCCCAGAATTGCCCGAGGACTTGACTACTACACCGGCATGATTTTTGAGGGCAGGGTCCCCGAGTATACAGTGGGATCTGTGGGTGGCGGTGGCCGTTATGATAACTTGATTAACAGCTTAGCCGGTCTGGAGATGCCAGCCGTGGGGTTTGGAATTGGTTTTGACCGGACCGTTGAAGCTGCAGAGCAACTCAACCTGATTCCCCTAGAAGAAAGCAGTACTCGAGTGCTAGTTACTATCTTTGAAGAAAAGTACGTGACAGATTCTCTCAAAGTTGCTCGGGAGCTCAGAAAGTTAGGAATTACCACCGAGGTCTACCCTGCAGTGGATAAGTTGGCCAAACAGTTCAAGTTAGCCGATCAGAAACAGATTCCGTTTGTGGTCACGATCGGCGAAACAGAAGTAGTTCAAGGTAAAGTAGCACTCAAAAACATGAAGACTGGCGAACAACAAATTATCACTATTGAAGAAGCGAGCAGACTCGTCTCAGCCGGCCAATCCAAGCCTGACTAAAATTTTGCCTTTCAAACGAGACGAGAATCTTTTATCAAACCAGATTGCCAACGGCGTGAGTAACAAGATGACCGTAGCAAACCAAGCAAGGGGAGCTTCAGAAATAGTTAAGCGATTTTCTATTAACGACTTTAAGATAATGAGCGAAAAAATTGGTAAATAGAATCGCTCTAACCTCCAGGTATTTCCATAAATAATGGTCTTGTAAAAACTCCAGCTCATCAGTACTGCAGATAAGCCAATGAGCTTTAGTGAGGTAATTTGAGGGTAAATAACTAAATCTTTAATCTCACTGAGCGCCGCAGAGTACAAAGTTAAACTGACTGAGAGGTAAAGTAACTTATGAGAAATGCGTAAATGCAGCGCCCGCACCACCTTCTGACGGCGATCTTTCCAATGCCCTATCCCCCGCCGATCTTCTAAGTACTTTGCTATCCCATGAACCGTACTCATAATTACGCTCAAGATCAGACTGAAAATAAAGAGCTTTCGCTCTCTGCTGATTCGAAATCCAGGCATAATTTGAAAGTCTGGAGCAATAAACAAGAAAAAGCACACAATCGCTCCTACTCCAAGGAGGATAAATAAAAATTCGCTAGGGATAAGGATGACACGCTTTTTATTACGACGATCAACCCTGGCATACCAAAGCGTTGCAATAAAGTAGAGTACTGAAGCAAAAAAGATAAAAGCTGTCATTACTTTATTATTATACGGGTAAGTACTGGCAAGAATAAAGATCCACTCCCCTTTTCATGCTATAATGACCCTTCAAATATTGGCTCGTATTCAAGCGAGTCACAAGGACTTGAAAAGCGCCAGTTCCATTCCGAACCTGGTTACACTTTTCAAACAAAGATATGAAACAAAATCTCCATCCCCAGTGGAATCATGCAGCAGTGGTCACTTGCAGCTGTGGAAATACCTTTACTACCGGCTCTCAACAGGATTCATTTACTGTAGATATCTGTAACAAGTGTCACCCTTTCTTCACTGGTGAGATGCGCTTCGTCGACCGACAAGGTCGCGTGGATCGCTTCATGCAGAAGATGAATGTGGCTCAACAGAAACAGGCTGCAAAATCGAGTGCCAAAAAGGCCGCTCCTCCAGTAGATCCAGAAATTGCTGAAGAGTTGGCCAGTGGTGAAACACTGTCCTACAAGCAAATTCTGCAAAAAGAGCAAAACAAGCTCAAGAACATGGCAAAAAACCGTGTTCCAGAGCAAGTGAAAGCCGCCTAGATACGAACTTTAATCAAACCAGTAGGCAGCTTTGTCTACTGGTTTTTTGTTGAGAAATCATTAAGAAGCAGGACTCAGGCTTCCTGTAGAATAGATGTACGGCACTATGCCAGACTTTAACCCATATCAATATCAACTCGATCAAGTTCAGCAACGGATCGCAGAAAATGCTGCCTTGGTCAACGACCCCGAGCTAGGTGAGTTAGCCCGAATGGAGCTAGCGCAGTTGGAACAAGAAAAGACCCAACTAGAAGCTGCTGTATCTCAACTTGATGGCGGAGCAGGTGGTGCAACTGGTGAACAGCAAATCATCACTAACTGTATGATCGAAATTCGTCAAGGGGCTGGCGGTGATGAAGCCAAAATTTGGGCAAATGACCTGCTGCGCATGTATACCAGATTCATCGAAAATACGTCTCTAAAAATGGAGTTTCTTGATGAACTCGTAGTAAAGATAAAAGGTCGGATGACGATTAACGAGCAACAGAGTACTGCCTACGAGCTGCTGCGTTTTGAATCTGGTGTTCACCGGGTCCAACGTGTCCCTGCGACCGAGTCCCAAGGCAGAATTCACACCTCTACTGCTTCTGTGGTGGTTATTCCTGAAGTTAAGAAAAATGCGGTGGAAATTAAAGATGATGAGCTGGAGTGGCAGTTTATGCGCGCTGGCGGCGCTGGCGGCCAAAATGTGAATAAGGTCAACTCGGCAGTTCGTTTAACTCACGTGCCTTCTGGCATCAGTGTCAGCTCGCGCCAGGAACGGAGTCAGTCGCAAAATCGCGAAATCGCCTTAGATTTGCTCCGCGGCCAACTCTGGGAGATGCAAGAAGAAAAACGACTTCTGGAGCTTGGTGAAGCGCGAAGCGCGATCGGGCGAGCGCAGCGAGCTGAGAAGATTCGCACCTACAACTATCCTCAAAATCGCGTCACCGACCACCGGATCAATGAGTCTTGGTATAACCTCGAAGCAATTATGGAGGGGGATCTGGAAGACGTGCTGGTTAAAGTAAATCAGGCATTACTTGTAGGCGAAGTGGCCGAGTCAAAGAAAGAAGAAGCAACTATTACTTGAGTGCTTCTTCTTTTGCTTTCTCAATTACTTCATCTAACTCTGTATCGGGATCATCCTTGACTTCAATGGCTACTGGAATTCCTGCCTCATGAATCCAGTCCCCTTTTGGCAGTAGCCAGCGGGCGATAGTAACGTGGAGACCCGCGCCATTATCTAGTCGCAATGCATCTTGGACAGTTCCCTTACCAAAAGTTTTTTCACCAATCAACTTTGCATCACGACGATCTCGTAATGCCCCAGCCACAATCTCTGCTGCAGACGCGCTGCCCCCATTAACCACTACTACTACTGGGTAATCAGCCAAGCGACTCGTCCCAACTACGCTGTAGTCACGTTTCGTAGACTTTCCCTGTTGGGTAACAACCAAGCCACTTTTAATAAACTCACTGGCAACGGTAATCGCACCATCTAAGAAACCACCTGGGTTATTTCTGAGGTCTAAGATCACAGCATCCACTTTTGGTGTTTGAGTCAAGATATCTTGAATGGCTAAGTTAAGTTCGGCATCAGTCCGCTCGCCAAACCTGGAGAGAGTGATTAGCGCAGCTTTTTTCCCATTGTGCTCTATGAAGCTGTGCTCAACAGAAGGAACAATAATTTCATCACGAGCTAAGGTGACTTGAAATGGCTCTGCCTTTTCTTCCCTGCGCAGTAAAGTTAAAGTAATGGATGTGCCCCGTTCTCCCCGAATATGATCAACTCCTTCAGATAAGGACCAGCCTTGTGTATCAGAATCTAAACCTTTGCGATCATCTTTAACGTGAAGAATTAAGTCTTTGGCTTTGACCCCAGCCTTCTCAGCAGGCATCCCCTTCAATGGTGTGGTCACCGCTAAAACATTATCAATGTAGCCAAGCTGAATCCCTACGCCAAAGAAAGAACCGTGCAGATCTTCTTCGTTACGTTTTTGATCTTCTGGAGGCAGAAAAACTGTGTATGGATCTCCCAACGCAGCAGTCATGCCCTTGATAGCTCCATAGACCATCTCATCTTTTTTAAGCTTCTCTGGATCGAGGTAGCTTTTTTCTAAAGTACTCCAGACTTGCCAAAAAGTATCAAACTCAATCGTCTTGAAGTCATCCGGTTGCTCAGTCTTGGTGACCCGAATATTACTGACCTTTTCTATAGCAGTACTGACCAGGGGAATATTTTCTTTACCACCAATTTTGTAGCCAACGACTCCACCAACTAGAACCAGTAAAAGTCCAATAATGATCTGACGAAAAGTCTCACGGGATTTTTCCATAAGGTTCTATTGTAGTAACTTCGGCAACCGAAATCCACTATTGATAAATTAATCTAATGTCTGGGTAAATGGTAACAAAGCCAAGTGACGAGAATACTTTACTTCTTTAGTAAGGCGTTTCTGTTGTTTTTGACTTAGACCAGTTTTTACTCTTGGAATAATGTAGCCCTGCTCGCTCATAAAGCGACGCAATGACTTCACATCCTTGTAGGTAAAGACGAGATTTTTATCAGCCTTTGGGGGCTTTTGAAAATTTCTTGAACTTGATTGCATGTTTTCCTTTTATTTTTTTCTCAATGTTTATTTAAAATGGGATATCTACTTCTTCTGAGATATCTTCTACTGCTGAAACTTCATCACTTGCCGTTGCGTTTTCTTCGGCTGACTCATTTTTGACAGCTTTCTTTCGAGGTGACTTAGCTGGTGCGCTGGCAGGAACTGCTTGACTACCCTCTTCAGAGCTACTGACATCGGTACTTGAGTTGTCTTGGGAGTAACCACTACTTCCGCCTCGTGCAGTCAGAATGATCATGTTATCAATGATTACTTCGGTGGTTCGTTGGTCTTGGCCCTCTTTGTTCTGCCACTCACGAGTTTGTAATCTTCCTTCCACATAGACCTTATCGCCTTTGTGCAGAAATTGGCCACAAATCTCAGCCAGTTTGGACCAGGCAACGATGTTGTGATAATCAGCTCGTTCTTGTTTCTCTCCACCATCAGCTGGGGTCCAGGTACGGTTCGTTGCAATACTAAAACTACAAACAGCGGCTCCGGTAGGAGTAAATCGCATGTTTGGGTCTCGGGTTAGGTTACCAATGAGCATAACCTTGTTGAGTGAACGAACTGACATAAACCTCCCTTAATTTATTTTGCTTCGGTTGGAGCAGGAGCTTGATTTAACTGCTTTTCATCAGCCACCAGTAACAAGTGACGCATAATCTTACTAGATAAGTAAATATCTCGCTCTAGATTTTGCGCTTCAGTTGGGACCAACTCAAGAACTAAATGAGTATAGTAGCCTTCTGATTGCTTCTTACCTTCATGGCTAATAATGTAGGCTAAAGGTCGACGACCCCAGTCTTCATTGTTGACCACTTTGGCCTTGTATTTTTTGAGGATTTTCTCGACTTCATCTTTCACGGTGGTTGCCTCACTATCAGTGAGAGAACCAGGGAGAACGAAAGTCAATTCGTACGTTCGGAGTTGAACGTTATCCATGTTGTTCCTTTCTGCTTGCCCAGGATTGGTTGGATCTCCTAATATTGGAGAAGGCAAGTCATGAAAGACGATTATAACATGAACGAAACGAGCTCCGTCCTCAGAAAATTCGGCTGTGCAGCTAAAAAGTAAACATCAATCTTCCTTCCATCGAAGTAATTTATAACTATCGGTAGTTTAGGAAAGAATTCTTACGTAAAGCGTAGGAAAATTTTAGGAACCAATCATGAACTCCACCACATCGCCTTCTCTCATGATGTAGTCTCGGCCTTCAACCCGGAGCTTTCCTTGCTCTCGAACACCTTTCCAGCCCTTTTGATCAAGAAAGTCTTGATAATCAGTGATGTTCGCCCGAATAAACTTCTTCATAAAGTCGGTGTGAATTTCCCCTGCTGCTTGAACTGCAGTTGAGCCTTTCCGAATAGTCCAGGCCCTGACCTCTTTCTCGCCTGCTGTCAAAAAGCTCTGCAAACCTAAAATGTCATACGCTGACTTAATTAAGCGGGCTAAACCGCTTTCTGTTACCCCCAGGTCAGTCAAAAATAACTGCTGGTCTTCTTCACTGAGTGCACCCAGCTCACTTTCAACTTTGGCGGAAATAATAATGATCTGCTCAGGTGTCACCCCAATCTCAGCAGCATACGCTTTTTGCAGTTCTACGTGATTTTTCAACTGGCTTTCATCGACATTTACAGCAAAAAGTTCGGGTTTGGCGCTTAATAAGGAAAGTTCTTTGGCCACCACACCCTCTTCGTCAGTACTAATAACTTGATTAACCGAGTGCCCATCAGCCACTGCTTTGAGAAATTTTTCGATCACTTGCCAGCGTTTTTGCTCAACTGGGGTAACGCCACTCTTTGGCGCTTTTTGTTTTTCTAAAGTAGAAAGGTCGGCGAGCTGCAACTCAACTCGAATAGTCTCGAGATCTGATTTAGGGTCGCTGCTCCCTTCCCGAATAATGTCAGTATCTGAAAAACCACGCAGCACGTGGCAAATTGCCAGAGTTTCTCTGATGTGCGACAAAAATTGATTTCCTAAGCCAGCGCCTTGGCTAGCCCCTTTGACTAAGCCAGCGATATCGACGAACTCAACCATCGCCGGAAGAATTTTTTGGGAGTTGACTGTGGAGGCGAGCGCAGCGAGCCGCTCATCTGGAACCGGCACAATCCCAACGTTCGGTTCAATCGTAGCAAAAGGGTAATTAGCGGCTAAAGCAATCTGCTGTTTGAGCAGTGCATTGAAAAGAGTTGATTTGCCAACGTTGGGTAAACCAACGATGCCGATAGAGAGATTCATAAAGAGTATTCTACACTGAGCCTATTCCAAGCTCTCCAATATTTTTGTTTTGCCAAAAAATGCTAATTTTTGCAGCTGTTTATCATGCGTCAAGAAAATGTCAGCCTCGACCATAGCGGCACTGTGAAGTTGGATATTGTCTTCAAAATCTGGTGTCGGCCCCACCAAAGCTTGAGTGGAAATGAGATGGTCAATACTCACCAAGGTAAAAGACTTCATTAACTTCTGCAGAAAATCATTTGGTAACTTGTATTTGTAGACATAAATAAGGATGTGTAACGTTAGGGGTGAGACATAAACCGCATGTCCAGTGAGAAGTGACAAATCTGTTCGTGTTTTTCGCTCACACAAATCAATAAATACATTGGCATCTAAGTAAACTTTAGCCATATTTCTGCTTCAAATGTTGAGAATATACTTTTTCTTTTTTTGCCTTGGAAAAAATTTTCGTGGGTTTAATTTTGGCAAATAATTTTTCTAACTCAGCGGTATCTGTGATCACTGGAGGAGAAATAGTCTGCGGCGTAATTATACCGATCACTTGTGATCGATGTACCAAAGAAACTGAAGATCCTTTTTGCAATAACTTAACCAACTCAGAAGATTGAGTGCGTAAATTCGTAGTTGTCAGATATAACATATGTACATTTAAATATACACTTAAATGATCATTTGTCAAACTTTCCAGGTACATTGAAGACCTAGATTTGCAGGTTGCCTGGAGTAGGGCTCGAACGCATGCTTTCGAAGAGCCTATTAGTAACTCAGATGATGCCATCCTCAACAATCATAATCGAGCGTTTTCTCTCCTCTACCTCATCCGGGGAGAAGTCTTCCGCTAACAAGGCAATACTTCGCTCGCAACTGAGGAGTTTCGTAAAGCTGTTCTCTATAATAAAAATCTGCTGGAAGCACAGCAATCACTCACTAGTTTCTAGTAAGAAGTCCAGCTTAGACTGAAGTGTCAGAACAAGAGTTTACGTAGCAAGCTTTTTAAATTTTTTGATTAATTCTTGGTCGAAGGAAAGAACTGTACCTTTTGTGTATTGGCTCTTTGCTACTTAATCCAAACATTCTTGATATTCACAAACTCTTTGATGCCATAGTCAGACAGCTCTCGGCCATATCCAGATTTTTTAATCCCGCCAAACGGTGCTTTAGGATCAGACTTGACTTGACCATTTACAAAAACACTGCCTGCCTCGATTTGTGGAATCAGGCGCTTGGCCGTAGCTAAATCACTGGTAAAAAGAGTAGCTCCCAAACCATAGGGCGTGTCATTAGCGATCTCAATCGCCTCAGCTTCAGTTTCAAAAGTAATCACTGGGAGGACTGGACCAAAGACCTCTTCGTCGTAGACAGCCATGCCTTTTTTGACATTTGAGAGAACGGTTGGTTCGTAGAAATAGCCTGTGCCAGCTGGGCGTTTCCCACCACATAAAACTTTTGCGCCTAGGGCAACTGACTGCTTTACCTGCTCCTCTACGTCCAACAAAATTTGCTCCGTGGCCAATGGCCCCACCTTGGTGGCTGCATTCGCAGGATCGCCAACTACCAAACTAGAGAAAAGCTCTGTCACACCAGCCGTAAATTTTTCAACAATATCTTTATGGACGATAAAACGCTTGGCAGCGATACAACTTTGACCAACGTTATTCTGCATCCGTGCCGCAGCTGCCACCTCACAACTAAATGGTAGGTCAGCGTCAGCCATCACAATAAATGGATCGCTTCCCCCCAGCTCCAGCACTACTTTTTTAATCTCTTCGCCTGCTACTTTGGCGACCTGGCTCCCCGCTTTTTCACTGCCGGTTAAAGTCACGGCTTGGACGCGAGGATCTCGAATCACTTTTTCCACCCGAGCCGATCCAATCAACAAGTTCTGAAAAGCGCCAACTGGAAATCCACACTCAACAAATGCTTTTTCAATGGCTTCTGCGCACTGCGGCACATTTGACGCATGTTTCAACACACCAACGTTCCCAGCCATCAGGGCAGGGGCAGCAAATCGATAGACTTGCCAGAATGGAAAGTTCCAGGGCATCACGGCTAGAACAATACCTATTGGGTCAAACTGGACATAACTTTCGCTGCCAGTGGTCTCAATTTTTTCATGGCTTAAAAATTTCTCGGCATTTTCGGCATAAAACTCACAAACTAGGCTGCACTTCTCAATTTCCCCTTCACCAGCGGGAATCGTTTTCCCCATTTCCAAAGTCATCAATTGAGCCAGCTGAGTTTTATGGTCCAGCAGGTATTCCGACATTTTCCGCATCAATGTAGCCCGTTCTGAAAACGAAGTCTTCCGCCAACTTTGAAAAGCAGTTTGCGCCTGTCCCAGCTTCGTCTCTAGCTCTGAATCACTCAGCTCAGAAAACTCTTTGACAACTTCAAGTGTAGCTGGGTTTTTCGATTGGATTGGCATAACGTATCCTTTACAAATCTGCCGTTTGGGCGCGCAAAGCCTTGCCAAAAACGAGCGTGTTCTCCGAATAATCGACTGGGCAATCAATAATATGAATTCCTTTGCTGTGTAGGGCCTTTTCCATCATCGGCAAAAAATCCTCGGCACTAGTAATTTTATGTCCGACTGCACCAAAGCTCTCAGCCAACTTTAAAAAATCTGGGTTGGTAAAGGAAAGACCATAATCAGCTAAATTCATCTCCGCTTGCTTCCACTTGATCATGCCGTAGCCAGAGTCATTGATAATCAGAATAACCAGATCTATTCCTAGCCGTTGAGCCGTTTCCAGCTCCGCCACATTCATCAAAAACCCGCCATCGCCAGCGACCACCACAATTTTTCTCTCGGGATACAACAACTTGGCAGCAATTCCCACCGGCAACCCGGCTCCCATGGTGGCAAAGGCATTATCTAGCAACACCGTGTTTTGCTCGTAAGCCGGATAATTGCGGGCAATCCAGAGTTTATACATGCCGTTATCGAGCGACAAAATTCCATCTCGGGGCATAATTTTCCGCAACTCTGAGACGATTCGTTGCGGCTTCATTGGGAAACTGGAATCCGTAGTTTTCTGCTTAGAGTGTGCGCGAAGCTTTTTCTGCAGCTCAAAAAATGCATCAAAGTTCCAAGTTTTTTTTGGTGAAATTTGTTCGGTCATCGCCCATAACGTGTGAGAAATATCTCCCACCACTTCGTGCGAGGGAATATAAACGTCATCAATATCTGCTTGGTAAAAGTTAATGTGAATGACCGTGTGGCGCTCGGGAGTCAAGATCACTGGCGGCTTCTCAGTTATGTCGTGACCAATCATAATAATTGAGTCTGCTCGATCCAACATGCGGTGCATGTAGTCATCGTTACTGAGTGCGGTCGTACCGAGGTACAGCGCAGAACTTTCATCCTCCACCCCTTTCCCCATCTGGGTGGTAATGAAAGGAATGCCAGTTTTCTTGATAAAGAGTCCTAAGTGTTTACGTACCAACTTTCGATTTGCCCCTGCTCCCACCACAATGACTGGCTGCTTAGCTTTCTCAATCGCTTCGACGGCAGCTTGAATGGCTTTAGGATCTGGACCTGAACGCCGCACTTTTTCCCAAAGAATTGGTTGTGCATTCGTCTCTTCTTCAGCAATATCCTCTGGTAATTCTAAGTGGACTGCTCCCGGCCGCTCAGTTTCCGCCAACCTGACTGCTTGATGAACTGCACTTGGGATGCGATCAGCGCTGACAATCGTTCGGGTGAACTTGGTAATCGGCTCCATCATCCTCACCACATCAATGATCTGAAACCTGCCTTGCTTACTTTTACGAATCGGCTTCTGGCCAGTAATCACCAACAGCGGCATACCACCGAGCTGGGCGTAGGCCACCCCAGTTACGAGGTTGGTCGCACCAGGACCTAAAGTGGACAAGGCCACTCCCGCTTTCCCAGTTAAACGACCTACAGTCGCCGCCATGAAAACAGCAGACTGTTCGTCACGGGTCACCACTAGCTTGATTGAGGACTCACGGATTGCATCAAGAACAGCCAAATTTTCTTCGCCTGGCAGTCCAAAAATATACTTGATTCCAGCTGACTCTAAACATTTAATAAGAAGTTGGGATGCTTTCATAAAAACTCCAAAGTTAGCTGATTCTAGCACCCTTGGTGGTTCAATTTAGGACTGAGATTCTAAAAAGCCGTCAGCACAATTCCGGCTACGGTCATAGCAATTCCCAGCAGTTGAACTCTACTCACTTTTTCTTTCAAGAAGATGACAGCCAAAGCGACTGTGACCACGGTCAAAGCCGATGAAATTGGTGAGACAAGAATAATATCTCCGTGAGTAATTCCATAGCTGGTAGCCAAAATTCCTAACGCCTCTAAGAAACCCATCCCAATCAGCGCGGGCAGAATATTCTTACTGAGACTGTCTAGTTTCAGTTGTCGCTGAGAAGTCAGCGAAATGATAAAAACAGTTAAGATCGCCGTCACCTTGACTAAAAAGCTCACTACTAAAAAGTGAACTTGCTCTACGATTACTTCATTCAGGGGCCAGTAAAGAATCCCAAAAATAACTGCTGCTAAAAATGTCTCTTTGAAGCCTTTGAGTAAGGCAATCGTTTTAGTCCGCCTAAAGTCTTGGAAATTGACTGAAACCAGTAATACACCAAGCATCACTAAGGCCAGAGCAGGAACCTGAATTAAGGTCAACTGCTGCCCTCTGAGAAAAAAGGCAATCAAGATCACAAACAGCACCTGCATATTAATCACTGCTGAGACTACTGAAATATTACCAATCTCAAATCCTCGATAAAAAAGTAAATAACCTGCGGTATAGGCAACTCCTGAGAAAAGAGTTAGACCTAGGAGCAAAGGAGTAAAGTGAAACTCAGGACGAAAGAGCAAGATAGCGAGCAGAATAAGTGCTGCACCAGCAACTTGAGACCAAAAAAAAGCTTTGAAATGGCCGATCTTCTCAGAAGTAATGTTCGCCAGAAAATCTGAAGTTCCCCAGCCCAACATGCCGCCTAAACCACCTAAAATGCCAATGAGAGTTCTATCCATTTAACTGAATTTTACACTAGAAAGATGCTGTTTTGGTTGAAAGATTTTTTATCGCTTACCCACTTTTTTGTGAAGACTTAAAATCAAATTGCGTATTAAAAACCAATAATACTCTAAAATTGTTTCCTTCAATTACTTCTACACTCACCTTCATCACTCCCCTTTTTGGTTTGAATAAAAAGAACTCCACCAGTCCTTAAAATTCGCCAGAGATCTTGTATCACCCGCCGAACCTCTTCTCGCTCAAGGTGCAAGATTGACGCTTTGGCCCAAACGCCGTCAAACTCATGACTTGGGTTGGCACTTCCAGATGCAAGCGGTTGGCCTCTTTCAACAACTCAGGAGAAATGTCTATTCCGAGTGCCCGATGACTTTTTTACATAAAGTAGGCAGCATCACGGGCTGAACCACACCCAGCATCAAGTACATATCCGTTTTCAGGTAAAAGTGACAAAAACTTGTCTAGTTCAATCGTGTTTAGCTTGTTCTCAAAATGCTCGACAAAGTCAGTAGCATGCTGATTGTAGACTTGGATTGTGGAGTAAAAACGCTGGCTCATATTTTTTCAGGAACCATAACCCTCTCAGAGTTCATCGTCTCTAAATCAAGAATCACAAAACTACTTTCTTTATCTACTTCTTGACGGAGCCATTCATCCTTAGTGACTGTATTTCCTGGATTAATAAAAACTGTCTGGCCATGCTGGACAACGCGATACTCATGGTCATGACCGCCAATTGCCAGATCATATTGCTGACTTTGAGCGACTAACTCTGAGATATCAGAATAGTGATTCATAAAAATCTTCCGACCTTCCAGCTCTAGACTCATCTGCCCTAAATGACAGGTCATGTTTTCTGCGGCCTCAGCCCGACTCATCGCCAACGCCTTCTCACCATCATTGTTCCCAAAAATAAAGTGAAGATGCCCTTCATAATGGTCTCGAAAACGATACAAAATTCCAGGATTGATCATGTCACCAGCGTGTAGCGCAATCGTGATTTGGTGTTCATTTAAATACTTAATTATCCAGACGATCGCGGGAGTGTTATCGTGAGTGTCGGAGATAATAGCAATTTTCACTTTACCTCAGCTTTCTCGCGTCCCTCTTTTAAGACTTGACTCATCCACAGCAGTTCTTTTAAGAGTCTCTTCACCCTTCTCTCCCAAGGTGCTGGATCAATAAATACTCCATTCTCCATTTCTTTGTCTACCTTCGTCACATTCACATCATTAAACGTAGCGACTAGGCCTAACTCTCGAACAACCGGCAACAAGCTTTCTACCACCCTGACTCCCCCAAAAGACCCACCGGACACACCAACAAACGCCACTGACTTATGAATGTACTCCTTCAAGTGCAAGTCCAACATATACTTCAGACTACCTGGATAACCACTGTTATACTCTGGTGTCACAATAATAAAGGCATCGGCAGCAGCTACTTTGGCAGTCAGCTCTGGATACTTGGCTTGGGTGCCTTCATCATCAAAATTTAGACCGAGACTCTGAGGACTGACAACCTCTGCATGGATCTCTGGGTTCTGGGTGGCTACTTCGAGCACAAAGTTCGCTACGTGTTGAGTGTAGTTTCCTTGCCGAGCTGAACCTGAAAAAATGAGGATGTTGTGCATCACTTGATTGTACAACTAAAAACTCATTCTTTAATATGGTATGGTGAGCTCTGTATCAAAGACTGCGAGTTGTTAGAGCAGCAACCCAAAATTGAAGCGCTGCTGGACGCTGTTTCGTATTTCTTACACTACCCTTTACTGCTCCAAGACATTCGACAACTACTTGCTCAAATTATTGATATTGAGCGGGTCGTATCGCGTTTATCAGCGAAGCTTGGGAGTCAATGGAGCTGTTGGATAATATAGCTGTCGCACTGCTGCGAAGGCGAGCTACTCACTCGCTAGGATTTACTTGGAAAATTTTTCTTTGAGCAACTGCTTGATTTCGGCGAGCTCCAGTTCAATCGAGTGAATCTTGACCTGTAAAGCATCTTCCGAGGACTCAGTTTCGCCAATAAAATAAGTAACTGGTTTGTAGGTGACAGTACTAATTTCGCGCAGTGTTCCCAGTGGTGGAATCGCTCTACCGACTTCATAGGAGCTAACAGCTTTATCAGATAACTTCAGCAAACTCCCCAATTCTCTTTGGGAGAGACCCACCTCTTGGCGGGCGCGTTTAATTTTCTGGCCAATAGTGAAGTTTTTTTTAAGGTTTGACATGCCTGTTCTTTTTTGAGTAGAATTTATCTACTATTATTAGATATTTCTATGCTTATAATTGAGCCAAATACTCAGCTTACTTTGCCGTACCATTATGTTTCTGACCTGAGCTCAGAAAAGCATACCGTGCTTCGTGTTTCTACGCTAGAGCAAGCAATTATAAAGCTTGATTCGCATCAGCCAAAGGTGGTTTTTTTAAGCACCTCTTTCGATCCAAATCAGGCGCTGGAATTTCTGGAGAAACTGAAAGAGTATTCAAGCACAGGAATTATTCCTCTCATTTTTGTGGTGGATTGGTCGCAAAGGGTGCAAACTTTACTTGGAACTAGTTGGGGTGATGCAGTCGGAATCCTGCACAGCTTGAGCTCCCAGGAAGAAGTGGCGGCTACGCTGAAACGGCTCAGGATTTAAACACGCGTTGGCCATCTTTTTCATCACTGACAGAGTATCCCAGTTGTTCAATTTGCTGTCGCAGCTGATCTGCAGCAGTCCAATCTCTTGCGTCCCGAGCTGTTTGACGTTGAGTGACTAACGCTTGCACTTCAGCAGGCAACTCAATCGACTCTGCTTTTTCTAGCTGCCGTAGCCCCAGGCCCAACACTTCATCAAACTCAACCAGTAAATCGTATTTATCTGTGGCAGGAATATTGGACTTGGTCACCTCCCAAACTACAGCCATTGCTTCCGGAGTATTCAGGTCAGTCTCCATGAACTCAAAAAACCTGCGGTGATACTCATTGATCTTTTGTAGTTTTTCCTCACTTAGAGCTACTCGATCAGTTTCTTGACGGAACTGGACCAACAGGTTGGAGAGGCGCAGCCAAGTTTTTTGTGCTCCCTCCAAGTTTTCCCAAGTAAAGTTCATTTCCGAGCGATAGTTGGTCGTCAGAAAAAGTAAGCGCAACGCCTTGGGATCCAGACCCCTCTTCACTACGTCATCAATAGTAAAAAAGTTACCCAGTGACTTACTCATTTTCTCGCCATTCACATGAAGGTGATTATGGTGCACCCAGTACCGAACAAACGGTTTCTTGCCGGTGGCAGCCTCAGCTTGGGCAATCTCATTGGTATGGTGGACAGGAATATGATCAATTCCGCCAGTATGAACGTCAAACTGCTCACCCAGATACTTCATGGCCATGGCCGAGCACTCAATGTGCCAACCTGGGAAGCTGCGTTTGGCCCAAGGACTCTCCCAGATCATCGCCCGATTCTCCCCCGGCCGCTCAAACTTCCAGAGCGCGAAGTCGCTTGGACTTCGTTTACCTTCGATCTGCTCTACCCGCGCGCCAGCTTTGAGGTCATCGAGCTTGAGCATTGCTAGTTTGCCATAGTCGCCTAGCTTAGAAGTATCAAAGTAGACGCCGTCATTTTCGATGACGTAGGCGAAGCCCTTTTGCTCGAGATTTTTGACCATCTCTAACTGCTCTGGAATGTGCTCAGTGGCGCGGCAACTAATGTCTGGCCGCAAGTTGCCCATCAAGTCCATCGAACGGAAAAAGTACTCTTCAAACTCTTTGGCAACATCCCAAACCGACTTGCCATATTTTTTCGCACCTTTTTCGAGCTTATCTTCACCAGTATCGGCGTCGGAAGCCAGATGGCCGACATCAGTCACATTCTGGACAAACTTAACTTTATAACCAGCGTGGCGGAGAGTGCGGATCAGCACATCATCGAGCGTATATTTTCGTAAGTGACCTAAATGTGTGTAGTCGTAGACCGTAAAGCCACAGGCATACAACCCAACTTCGGGACCAGCAATCGGCTCAAAGTCCTCGATACTACGAGACATGGTGTTGAAGAGTTTCATAGGAGTCCTTGAATTCACTCAGATCATATCATTAAGTTTTGCTGTCATCAGTCTAAAGAGGTTGCCTGGACTTTTTTTCCAATCAATTTCATCACCTTTTGTGTAGGGATTAAAGTCTGCTATGAGAGGTGCAGTTTGGGCTGGGGTTTCGCTATCCATCAGAGCTCCATTATAGAGGACTTTTCATCTACCCAGCACTACTCAGTTTTTGGCGGTCATCGTTAAGTTTTTTAGTGATTCGTGCTTTATTAGACCCACCATCCGAGCCTGCACCGCTCCGCTTGCCCTGTGGTTGAGCAAGATCTTGGCTGCGATTTTGCGCCTCAGCTCTTTCTCTGTGTTTTTGCCCTTCTTCCTCGCGGGCAGCTGCTTCCCGCTCCCGTATTCTTTGCTGCACCATTTGCTGTTGCTCTGCATTCATCTGGTTATATTTTTGGAGCATCTTTTTCTTGCGGGCAATTTCTTCTGGCGCATCACTAGATTTAATTCCTAGTACTGATTGCAAGATCGGTGGCAAAAAATCAACCACTCCCTCGCCGATGTCTTTACCTAAATACTTCGCTTCTTGAACTGGAGTCCCAATCGACCGGGGTGGTTTTTGTGGCTGAGGAGCTCCGCCTATACCAGGCAACCCCGCTCCTCCTCCAGCACCAGGCTTGGCACCTGGAACCCCTCCCATTCCCATTTGATTCAGAGTTGATTGCAAATCTGGTGATGAAAAGGGTGATGGACCAGCTCCTGGGTTGGGATTATCTGCCATAGCAACCTTAGACTTTAGTGTGACCTAGCTGAACAATATGCATCCCATCCATACCTTCTTCTTGCTTTTGTTTTTCATCAACCTTCTCTTGCTCCTGCTCAACCATAGCTTGATACTGTGGAGACTGAGAAACTGTTTTCAAGTTTGCTAACTCAGCTTGAATTTTTGCGGCATCCTCCAGTTTTTGCTGAGCTCTGGCTTCCTCTGCCTCTTTGGCTTTCTTCTCGGCTTCTTCTTCGGCGGCGTTCATTGCCTTTGCTTGTGCGTCGTTTAAAATTTGATCTAGAACATCGAGCGGCGTTTCTTTTTTGTCAGTTTTTTTAGCTCCAACAGCTGCAGGAATCGTGTCATCCTGGACCATCAGATCCGCACTCGGCACGAGCGGGTTTGGCGGTGTAACAGGAACAATGGGAGTATCAGTCATACCCTAAACATACAAGAAAGAGGTGGTACTGCGCAAGTCGAGAAGCTACGTTATGACTACCCTCGGGAGATGCTTGGTCCGACGGCGTTCTTTCATTTTTCGTACCTGCCTGACTGTTTTTTTGGCTGCTTCACTAATGGCCAGATACAGATCATGAGCACTTTCCTGGACCACAATATTTTTTCCTGGAAGATCAACAAAAAACTTTGCCTTGGAAGACTGGAGATCATTTTTCTTACGACGGATATTTTCGAGGAAAATCACCACCTGGGAAATTCGATGGCCCCGGCCAAATAAACGCGAAGCCTCTTTCACGGCAAATGCGTGAAGCGCCTCGGTAACGGTTAAGGTTTTGGACTGGACAATGACATTCATTGTCTACTCCCTTCTTCTCTGCATTGACAGCAAAGAGCTACCTGTCGGGTTACGGTTATCTGTGATTTCTTCTATCCAAGCATATCAAATTTTTCGCCGACCCTCAAGCGCTCTTGCCAGCGTAACGCCATCGGCGTACTCAATATCAGCACCAATTGGGAGGCCGTGGCCTATCCGAGTCAGCGAGATTCTTTGGGCATCAGGGGTAGATTGAGCTATTAGCTCCGCAATGTACAAAGCCGTGGCTTCCCCTTCCATGGTTGGATTGGTCGCCAGAATAATTTCTTCGACTGAGTCCAGACGACGCAAAATATCACGCAAGTATAATTGATCTGGACCGATGTTGTTGAGAGGTGCAATCGAGCCGTGCAAAACGTGATACTTGCCTGAGAACTTTCCCGACCGCTCAAAAGCTAAGACATCTAGTGGTTGCTCCACCACGCAGAGTAACTTTTCATCTCGGCTGCTGTCATCACAAATCTCACAGGGATCACTCTCAGCCACATTATGGCACTGCGAGCACATAACGGTGTTTCGCTTCAGGGCAAGTAACTTGGTAGAAAAGTCTTCCAGCTCGGCGTCAGGGTTATGCAGCAAGTAAAAAACTAAGCGTTGGGCAGATTTTGGTCCAATGCCTGGGAGGCGTTCAAATTTTTCAATCAATTGGCGGACAGCCCGTGGAAGTTTGGTCATCGTCAGCCATCCTACGATGTTCCTCTAGGACCTGTCAAATAGAAGTAAAGAAATATCTTCTTGTGTTATCTAAATCAGAGGTACAATATTCGCCATCATGGAAAAAGCAGATCGCAGCATGCGAGTACTAGGTATAGATACCAGGTCTAGTAGAGAAAAAAAGATCTGCCAAAGGCGTGATGCCATGATCCGCGCGTATAACGAGGGAACACTTCTGGAGTACTTACGATTCCTTAGTACCATACCGGAGCTTTTTGAGATTTGTGGCATCCTAATGCATCGCTACGGTGAAGTCGTATTAGAGCCGATCCAGTATAAACGTAAAACTATTACTCAAATAGCTGAAGCAATTGAAGCACAAATAGGGGGAAATTTTAGTTCAGAAGACTTTGATCCTCGCCCCAAAATAGAAGCTGCAACCCAGAGAAGACGAGCAGAAATGAAACATGCCTATGAGAACTTTAGCTTTATTTTGTACTTGAAGAATTTGAGTAAAATCCCACAATTAATGCTTATCTCTCAGAAGATACTCTATCGTTATCACCAAATGGTGAAAAGCAATCTCCCTTTCAATGGGCAAGTTATGACAGAAATGGCCCTTGCCATAGAGGAAGAATTAGCACTAGGCTGCTTCGCTGGTTCCACCAACTTCATAGCGAACAAAGCGGCTAATTACAAAGCGTTCGCCAATTTTGCCACTTAGTGATTTGACTAGTTCATCGATCGTTTCACTTGGGTTTTTGATGAACTCTTGTTGGAGAAGTTCTTCCACATTGATTGGATTCATCGAGACCACTTGCATGGCCACTCCCCGAGCCATTTCTTGGAACTCAGAGTTGCGAGCCACGTAATCAGTCTCACACAAAATCTCTACCATGGCAGCAATTCGGTTATTGGAGTGAACATAGGAAGCAATGTAGCCCTCCTTGGTCTCCCGATCAGCCTTCTTCTCTGCTTTAGCTAAACCTCGTTGACGCACCCACTCGCGGGCCGTGTCCATGTTGCCTGCACTCTCATCGAGGGCACGCTTACAGTCCATCATCCCGGCGCCAGTTTCTTCCCGTAACGCCTTAATATCTGCTGCAGTGTAATTTGCCATAAGACTCCCTTTATTTCGTTGCCACACTCTTGCCGGCTAAGTACCCAGCAATCACGGCTTTGATAATATAGGTGATGCTGCGAACTGCATCATCATTGGCTGGGATTGGAATGTCAATTGCCTCTGGGTTGGTGTTACTGTCGACGATCGCCATCATTGGCAGACCGGTTCGTTCAGCTTCAAAAACAGCCACTTTTTCACGACCTGGATCAACGATAAATAAGGCATCTGGCTTACCCTTTAACTCACGGATTCCCCCAAAGAAACGCTCCAAACGTTGACGCTCTTTATCTAACAGCACTCTTTCACGCTTGGTGTACTTATCAAACTTGCCTTCCTTTAAGCCGCGTTCGATATCAAGCATCCGACGCAAAGACTTACTCACCTGTTCCCAGTTGGTTAACAATCCACCCAACCATCTGGAAGTAATCGTCATTAATTGAGCAGCTGCGGCTTCTTCTTTGATCACTTCACGAGCTTGTTTCTTGGTTCCGACGATGATCAACGTTTTCCCTTTTTGACCCAAGTCAAAGGCGTAGTTGTAGGCAACTTGGAGTTGAGCAGCTGTTTTGGCTAAGTCAAAAATGTGGACACCATCTTTTTCAGAGAAAATCCACTTGGCCATCTTGGGGTGCCACCGCTTCGCTTGGTGTCCAAAATGAGCACCAGCCTCGAGAAGCTCGCGCAAATCATATTCAGGCGCTTTTTGTGGAAGTGACACGAAGTCAATCATATTTCCTTTTTTTGCTCTCTTTCTCACTCTATTTGCTGAGTATGAAGAAAGCTCTTGTGCACGGGTAAGAAGATCAGGAAGAAGACTTACCAGGCACGCAACTACAATTTATAAGAAGCGTAGTATATCACGACAGCGGAGATTTCAGCGGAATTACCGTAAGTCCGGCGATACCCTGAAAATCTTAATGTGTATCAAATACATATGTCATACGTAATCGAGAGAATTCGGAGTTACACTCAAGGGATAATCAGTTCAGGCGAAGTTTCCAGTACTAATCTGGAGGGTGATGTACAAACTACAGCGATAGCTCCTCTGGTCGATTTGTTTCATCCTCCTGATTCTACGGAAATAAATCCTAAGTTAATTTGGCAGGTCCGAGCAATCCAAGAAAGTTTAGAAAACTCGTTTCCTGCCCACCGAATTCTGAGCGTCAATCCGGACAGCGCAAATGCATCCCTGAGAAGAGATGACGGCAAATCCTTATTGACCGCTATCTCTAGTTATCTTCGAGGCGGCATTGCAGGAAATCTCGTTGACCTTCCACTGAAAGGACGCAGTACGTTAGAGGTGTTGACAGCCGATCCGCCCATTAGTCCTTTATTCCAGAGGATCCTTTGGACTCTACTTAATTCTCCTGGGCATATTGTACTGCAGCAAGAGGTACAGCAGTACTCAATTGCTCAGCGGAAAACTCTCGTGGGAGAGTTTAGAAATGAGCTTGGCCTCAGGCCCGAACAATTTTCAAAAATTTGGGGAGCACCTGGTGAGAGTGGAGTATTTCAGTTACACAACTCAGAGCATGTATTTGAGAATGAACACGACTACTTAATCTTCTACTTTCTGTACCTAACTTTTAAAGAATTTACTTCTCAGTTTTTCCCTCACTCTAAACCTGAAGTAGATGACCAGGGCCAGAGCCGCATAAGGCAAAAATATCATTATGATCCCGCTCTTCTTTCGGTAGTGGATCAGGATGGAAATGTTATAACTGAGCTAACAAATGCCGAGCATCGGCTACTGATGCTATTAATTTTTGATCTCCCCATTTTATCTTCCCATCCCTCTTTATCTTTTGGTGAAATTTTAAAGTCTTTGCACGAACGTGATGGAGGCCGAAAGGCCAAAAACGAATTACAAGTAATTGGAAGATTAAAGTCTGAAATTCACCAATTAAATAAAAAAATACATGGAGTGTTAGGTGTTGTGGACTTCGTACGTAACGTAAGAGGTCTGGGATATACACTTAACTAACTTGAATAGTTCATCAGCTCCAAGCTATTCTCCAACAAACTCACCACTGTCATCGGCCCAACTCCCCCTGGCACGGGCGTCATAAAACTGGCTTTTTGTTCCATCCCCTCTGGGTTTATATCTGGTTGCGGCTCCCCCACGTCTACGAGGGTCACACCTGTCTTTACCATATCTAGAGTAACGAGATGTTTACTTCCGGTGGCAGAAATCACCACGTCAAAGTCCAGCAGCATTTGGCCCGACTGCATCCGATCACTCAATTGCTGCTTCCCAAGCAGCTCAACTTGTATACCTCGGTTGCGAAGTTCATAAAAAAGTGGTTTACCCAAGATATCAGACCTCCCGATGACTGCTATTTTGGCTCCTGGAGAAAAAGCATTTGCGACTTGCAGGATCTCCAACACAGCCCGAACAGTTGCTGGCAAAACGCGCCCCTCCTGTTGCCAGGTTCCTTGCTCCACCGCAGCTAAGGTTCGAGGGTGCAAGCCATCAACATCTTTGGCTTCGGCAATTTGCGAAGTGAGTTGCGTCCACCAGTCTGCGAAAGTGATCGCGCGCAAATCTCCCACTACTTCTTCCCAGCGAGATCGCCAGGGCTTCTGGATAATGATGCCCGTCACTGAATCGTTTAGATTTAGGCGTTGCAGCTGCTCAAGCACTATTTGCACAGGATCCCTCATCGAGAAGGTATAAATCTCGTACTCGATCCCCACCCGCTGCGCGGCCCGCTGTTTGAGCTGCGTATAGAGTTGGCTGCCAGGATCATCACTAAACAAAATAGCTGCGACTTTAGGCGACTTCCCAGCTAGCCGCGCAGCGGCGACCTCCGCTCGAAGACTTGCTTCTTTCACCTCGGCTGACCGATACCCATCAAAAATGATCATAATTATTGCTCCAGCTAGGCTGCCACCAGTTTCTTGAGGCGATTCACATTTTCCTGATCTGGTCCTGCTTCTGTCATTCCTGGCACTTCCAGGATTAATGGCTTGTCATTGATCAGGTCATGATTCAAAAAATACTGCAGGTCAGCGGTGGGTATTGTACCGTCTCCGAGGTTTTGGTGTCGATCTCGGCCAGAACCAAAGGGGTCCTTGCTGTCATTGACGTGAACACAGCGCAAGCTACTCCAGAGTTCCAGTCGCTCAATCTCCTCGAGAGCAGTCAGTCGCTCAGCGTTCTCCCTCTCCGCCGGGAACTGGCCTTGTTTTTGTCCAAGACCATAGCCAGCCGCTGAAGCGTGACAAGTGTCAAAGCACCATCCCAGTTGGTCAGAAGCGACTTGATCGAGCAACCAGCGAACCTCGTCCAAATCCCCACCAATTTTGCCCTTTTGGCCGGCCGCATTCTCAATTAAGAAGTGGGCCTGATGAGGACTCTTTGCAATAATCTCCCCGACCTGCTGTGCGACTTGCTCCTTTACCGCCTCCCAGCCCCGACCTTGGTGACTCCCTAGATGGACGATGACTCCTGCTCCCCCGATGCGCGCATCAAAGGCTAAATCAAAGCAAAGTGCCTTGACAGATTTGGCCACTAGCTCCGGGTTATCAGAGGCCAAATTCACCAAATACAGAGAATGAGTAAAGATTGGTTGAACATCTTTTTCTTGAGATATTGCAGCTATTTTTGTTGGGTCAAATGCTTCTAACTGAGGTCGTTGCCAAACCCGTGGACTTCCCGAAAAGACCTGAACACAGTTCGCGCCAATGGCGACGGCTCGTTCAATCGCTTTTTCGACTCCCCCAGCTGCTGAGACGTGTGCACCAATTCTATGTGATGACATGCAGGCTCCTTTTATTGTACATAGCTTTGACTAGGAATTGGAAACTTTTGGCAAACCTTTTTGACTTCCTGGCGAATAGCTAGCAGTTTCTTATTTTTGGTCATTTGCATCCGGAAGTCTTTCAGGAAGGCAGATCGTTGACTTTTTTCTGCTGGCAGTGGGAATGTCTGAACTTCCTTGACCACCTCACTGATCCATTTACCAATTTGTTTCATCTCTGGCTCTTTCATCCCTCGAGTAGTGACGAGTGGCGTGCCGATTCTGACGCCAGATGGATAAAAGGGAGAGCTTGGTTCGCTGGGGACGGTGTTCTTGTTGGCGTACATTCCCGCTAGGTCCATGGCAAACGCGACCTGAGTGCCTAGTCCAAAGCCGACAGCGCTCAGATCCATAACCAATAGATGTGTCTCCGTCCCATCTCCGACTAACTTGATGCCATTCGCCATCAACGACTCGGCCAGGGCCTGCGCATTGCGGCGAATTTGCTTACCATAGACCTGGAATTCGGGCTGACTGGCTTCCTGGGCAGCAATCGCAATTGCGGCAGTGGTGGCGTTGTGTGGACCACCTTGCATCCCGGGGATGACGGCAGAGTCGATTTTTTTGCCTAGATCAGGGTCACGTTTCAGACCCCGGTCAGTCACCAAGATCATCGCTCCTCGGGGTCCTCGGAAGGTCTTATGCGTCGTTGTCATGACCACATCTGCATGAGGAATTGGAGACGGGTGCTCGCCTGCCACCACCAAGCCAGTGACATGGGAAATATCCGCCATCAACCAGGCACCCACCTCGTCAGCAATCTCGCGGAACTTGGCGAAGTCCAGAATAAATGGATAGGCGGTGTTACCAGCAATAATTACTTTTGGCTTGTGCTCGAGGGCCAGAGCGCGGACTTGCTCAAAATCAATTCTGGCCTCTGAGTTGAGACCATATTGTACTGATTTAAAGAACCGGCCGGAAAATGTCACATCTGGATGACCATGAGTCAGGTGTCCGCCCATAGTTAGCTTGAGGCCCATGATCGTGTCACCAGGTTGGAGCAAGGCAAATAAAATCTCTGAGTTGGCTGGCGAGCCAGAATATGGCTGGACGTTCACATATGGAACCTTGAACAGCGCCTTGACGCGCTCAATTGCTAGAGTCTCGATCTGGTCGATAATTTGATTGCCCTCATAGTAACGGCGATTGGGATAGCCTTCTGAGTACTTGTTCGACAGGCACGAGGCCAGCACCGAGCTGACTGCTGGTGAAGCAATATTTTCCGAAGGAATCAGGCCGATCATGTCTTGTTGGCGTTGAAATTCTTGGTCAATCAGGGCAAAAATTGGATCATTCATAGGGGTCCTTTATTAAAGTTGAGTTCTACAGCTCAGGCTGCGCTGTCGATGAAGCGCGCAGCGCGTAGAGAAACTATAACCGAATATTGATGAAAAAAAATACCGAACTTGATGCTGACTGAAGGTCCTATGGGATTCCAAGCCAGACCAAGCAGTACCTAGCGAGCAGTTGAAAAAGAAGTGGAGAAAATACAGCGGGACTTAATCATGGTGAGTAAGAGTATAGCGGGAAAGAATGAGATTGCAATTAGACCTGAGCAGTGGAGGAATCTCGTCCACTAGGTATATCATCACTTGATGGTAACTCAGTACCCAAAGAATGAGAGCCTTGCACTACTTTGCCTGCTCACTAAGCACTAATAAAGCTGCGGATTTTAGCGCATCAAAATGCTCAAGAGTTTGAACTGACCTTGCCCAATCTTCAGCAGCAGGGTTATTTGCTTGCATGATCAGTGCGCCACCAGCATCGAGAGTCCTTCTACCATTTCCTTTGTTTTTAGGATTTCCATCATCTAGAGCATAGCCTACTACTGGTACCCCTGCATCCATTAACCTCGATGCACACCCTCGCCTATCACCTCCCAAGTTAGCAGTGTGCTTATCTGATCTCTCTCTACATGGCTCCATACTTACACCGATAATAACTTTACTTGGGTCTATCCCTCGTTGCTCCAGTTTATAAAGGAGTACATGCTCAGCATGCCAACTGTAATTAGAAACAGCCTCTCCCAGCGTATTTGGTTTTTCATAGACTTTTTCCGCTCTATACCCCGTCTCTACTACCTTCCCCATAAAATCCATGGCTACCGCTGCTACAACTGCGCGTCGCTGCTCTCTTCCTTCATGCGTCACTTCTGAAAGACGGATTGATTCCCAAATGGCATAACTGGTAATTGATCTGATAATCATCTCTCCGACAGCGACATATAATTGTGCCCATATCTCTGCTCTTTCCATAGAATCTTTTGCTGACAGATTTTTTTTACGTTTTGATCTGATTTCTGCCTTTTTTTCTCTTCTTAAATGAAGATAATCAACTGTGCTCGCAATGTACATCTGCCAAATTGGTTCTGGAATAGTTCGTCGCAGTAGCGCCTGGAAATCATTTCCATAGATATTAGGAGTCATGTAACCTAGCTCAGTAACTTCAGTTGCCTCATATCCTCTGACCATTAGATAAGCAGAAGCAGCTAAAAATTGATCAATTTGAGTCAAAAAATTCAAGAACTCAGGCTGATACTTTTTTAGCTCTTTGAGATCATTAGGCGGGTGAGTAAAACCAGTATGCAGTGCTTCCATATCTGTCAGCCATGCATCTGGCTGGACAGAGTACTCACTCACACGTTGATTCCAAAAAAAATTTGTCCTCTCATGCACATATCTGGTCGCTAAATGATTAAGCAGTGCTAGAGAAGTCAGGGGATCAGCATGTGCCACTCTGCCAAAATCAGCCCCAAAACGATTATAGTTCTCAGGTCCCTGTACAGGAAACATACTCTTTTCTCCAAAAAACTTATAAAAAAAAACACCCTTATAGCAAGTTCCGCTCAGCTTGGTTTCCACTCCGTTTTTTTCATAAAACGAAGCTGTTGTATCTTGGGAGCGACAGCCTTGAGGTGCTTTCGCGTTTCTCGTATTTACTGTTAAAATTGAAAAAAATAACAATACGAATTTGAGGTATTAAACACATATTGGAAAGCTCGCGCAAGTATGAAATTCTCGAGAATAGATGCGCTAAAGAATCGGTTTCTTCAGTTGAGCAAATTGCTGGGAACCAACTTTAGTGGAACGAGGGATACTCATTGCAGTCTCTCCATTTTTGTGCCAGATATTAATGCATCTTATTCGTTTTACTACGGTAATAGCTATTGTCCGTGAAGCGCTTGAAGGTGAAGAACAAGAAGCACCTCAAACATTTGGAGGTGAAGTTACAGGAAAAATTCTGAGAGATCCAAAGGGTGAGGTTCAAAATGGACTTCCTTATGGTCGATTCTTTAAAGTTGATGGTACTGAATTTACCTTAGCTGAAATTCAACAGATGACTCCTGTAGAAAAAACTGCTTTGGGATATAAAACTCATCGAGAAATTGCCTTACAACAAGCACTTGCATCTGCCCTATTTACAGCTTAATAGTAGAATAAGTCATGATCTCAAGCACTGAAAGTGCTCTGCTTCCCGATAAAGTTGAGGCATTGCTACGGTCCACCATCCTCCCCGACCTCGAAAGTGGCCGCAAAGACTTTGATCTACCTCATACTCAAGCTGTGGTCTACTGGATGAAGTACTTGCTTATCAAACTCAACTCCCCGACCCTCGACCCAACTGTTTTAATTACGGCTGCCTACGCCCATGATTGGGGGTACTTTGGATTATTTGATGGAGTTACGCATCGCTCCTTAGCAGAGATCAATAAACGCAAACCGCTCCATATGCAAAGAGGTGCTGAGATGATTGAGAGACTCCTGCGAGAAAAGCTTTCAGCATTTTTCAGTGAAGCACAAATTCTCCAAACCGCTCACTTGGTCCGAATTCACGACTTGGTAGAAGACGTAAATGCAGAAGATGAAGTATTGTTAATGGAAGCGGATACGCTCGGCATGCTCGATGCAGACCGGGTCAAACCCACTTTTTCTAAAGAAGATAACCAGATTTTTTTGGATAAACAAATCGTGGAGAGGCGTCTTCCCCACTTTATCCATCCTGAGGCGAGGAAAATTGGTAAAAAGCTTTTGCTAAAGAGGCGAAAATTTTATGAGCAGAGATAATGTAACATATGCTGGAGGCTGGATAGAAAAACGTGCAGTATCCCCCTCTCCACTCCACTTTACTAAAGTTTCATCATCCATATGATTGAGCGCCCAAGTTCTCAGCAGTGGCCTATCATCAACCTGATAAAGTCGCAGATTTCTTGCTTTACAGGAGTCCTGAGCAACACGCAAAGTTGTGGATTTTCCAGTGCCAGTGATACCTGTAACAAAAAATATTATTGGTTCTGCCATTGTTATCCTTACTCCCACTCCATCGTCGCAGGTGGCTTAGTGGTAATGTCATACACCACTCTGGATACATTGGGAACTTCATTGACTATTCGGCTAGAAATTCGCTGCAAGACTTCATACGGCAGCTGTGCCCATTGAGAAGTCATGATATCTTTAGACTCATACGCTCGCACTGCCACTACTTCGGCAAACGATCTTCCATCACCTTTAACGGCCGTACTAAATGCTCCACTCATCACTGCAAAGCATTGAAAAACCTGCTCATATAAGCCAGCTCTCTTAACTTCTTCAATTACTATCTGATCTGCTTGCTTCACCTGATCAAGGCGAGGTTGTGTAACTTCTCCCCGAATCCGAATTGCATACCCAGGACCTGGGAAAGGTTGCTGCATCACCACTTCTTCTGGCAATCCTGATATCCGACCCAACTCGCGAACTTCATCTTTATAGTAGTTCCGCACTGGTTCTAAAAGAGTTAGCTTCATGTCAGCAGGCAATCCACCCACGTTGTGATGGGATTTAATTTTTGATGCGTGCTTCGAGCCTTTTGACTCGATTACGTCTGAATAGATTGTGCCTTGAGCTAAGAAGGTCGCCTCTTCATGTTTGTTCGCTTGTTCCTGGAAAATATCTATGTATAGCTTGCCAATTGTCTTGCGCTTTATTTCGGGATCTTCAACGCCTTTGAGCGCATCTAAAAATCGTTTTTTAGCGTCTACAATTACTAGATCTGCTTCTACCAATTTTGTAAAAATGTACTTTACTGCATCTGTAGTTCCCTCCCGCATAAAACCACTATCTACATACACCGGAATCAAACGTTTTCCAATTGCCTTACCAATCAAGAACGCAGCCACTGTTGAGTCTACTCCACCAGATACGGCACAAATCACTTTTTTGTTTCCTACTGTCTCTTTAATATCTTGAGTAATTTTTTTCGGATCTAACAGAAACGGCTTCACTTCTTCACCAAACACTTTTTCACCAAAGTACCGCATTATTTCTAGACCAAACTCAGTGTGGTCAACTTCTGGATGAAATAACAATCCGTACAGTTTTCGCTCTACATTTTGAAAAGCGGCAAAAGGCACACTACTCGTCGTGCCAATCACTTCAAAACTCTCTGGAAGTATAGTAATCGTGTCGCCATGAGACATAATCACTTTGGAAGATTTCTGTGGTAACTTAAAAACATTGTCCTGGCCAACTGTAAATGTTTCAGGACCGTACTCTTTGCTGCCGCTCTCAACCTTTCCACCTAGCAACTGCGCCATGAGCTGAGTCCCATAACAGATTGCCATAATTGGTAATCCCAGCTCGAAAATTTCCTTTTCCACTGTTGGAGCTCCCTCTTCGTAAACAGATGCAGGACCTCCAGAAAAAATCATTCCTGTATAGTTACCCAACTTGACCTTCTCCAGAGCTTCTTCTGGATTCACATACTCAGAAGTAATACCCAGCTGGCGCAAGCGCCGCCCTATCAGGTGAGCAGTTTGTGAACCAAAATCAAGAATAAGAATCATGAGGTCTCCTGAGTGCTAGATAGTTGCTCGTACTCATCGACAGCTGAAATAAGTGCTGTTGTTAATTCCTTCGCGGAATCAAACTTGAGTATACTTGGGTCTAACCAAACATAGGTGTCAGGAGATATCCTGACACGAATTGAGTAGCCAAAATACTCTCGGTCATCCTTTTTCTTACCTGTCACTGGCATTTGAAGCAGAGTTGCAATTTGAGCCTTTATATCTGATCCATCAGGGCATACTTTTTCCATTTCCTCCTCAGTCTTTCCTCGCAAGCCAAACTCTATTGGCTGCCTTTGCTCCACAGCATCTCCGAGAACTCCCCACCCCTGAGTGTATTGGTTGGTGTAAAAATCTATTAACACCGAACGAAACTTTTCTTTCTTTTTCTTATTTAGCTCCCGAGCAGTTTGTGTATAAAACCAGTGGTCTTGACCTGTAAACTCTGTCAGCACCGCTGACATGCCATCAAATAGTCCTCCAGTTCTCACCTGCCATTCTCCTCTCTCTCTAGCCGTAAGATCTGGGCGAAGGAAAAACCACTTTCCGAGTGAATTTTCTCTATTTCTACGGACCTCGTCAGAAGGCTCGTCACCAACTAAGCGATCTCCATCTGCGAGTAACTTGCCTGCTGGGGTCAATCGAGATTCCAACTCTTGCATTCTTTTTTGGGTAGGTTTACTCCAATAGTCATCGTGATGCCAAATATCTTTTGCTAGTTGCTGTGCATCTTCGACCACCAAATGCTTCCCCAACTTTCGTAATATGATTGCCATCACTCGATTATGTTTTTTTGTTTTCCATTCCTTGCCGAGCGGATCATTTCGCGTTTCTACCTCCTGATTAAATACTGGCAAAAACTCTCCCAAGTCATGAAGCACAGCTCTGATCAATAATTCGTCATCTGATATTTCTGTCTCCACGTTTTGGTTGCTTTTCTCAAGGTCACGTATCTCTTTTGTTCTGGTATAAACGTCGTAGCTATGAGCAGCGCCATGGGTACCATCTTGAATCCATGAGAGCAGGCCTGCATACAAAGGGTCTGGATTAGGCAACAGTGATGTTTGCTTGATCTTTTCAGCTACACCCAGCAGCTTCTCAGTTGCCATCCTGACAAACTGAGCTGAATCTGATCCTTTCCTCACCCCTATTTTTCCAATTTCTTCCTCAAGCCTTGTCATAAAATTGGCTGGTTCTCCATCTGAAATGAGATTGACTTTTTCATTCCAAACTTCTACTGCTCTTACCATAGTGTTACTTTGCTCCTTTTGCTAACCGAGCCCACACCCGATCAACGATTGCTGGTGAGGAAAGTAGCTGTGTATTTTCTGCATCCACTTCTAGTACAGGAATTTTTTTAGAGCGAAGGTGTTCTTTTAAGAGTTCCTGTCCCTTAGACAAGCTCTCTAGGTACTCAGCAGAGTGATTCTTTATCTCAAACTCTCTTCCGCGTCGCTTAATTCTTTCTAAAAGTAAAGGAACGGGGGCGTTTAGGGAGATAACTAGATCTGGAGCAGCCAAATCTGCAGTCAAGACGTCATACAGATTGTTGTACAGCTGCCACTCTACTTCAGTCATTGTTTGAGTACTCCGGCGAGAGCTGGCGTACACAAAGCTCATCAGTACCCCACTATCTACCACCATACTCGAGCCGGAAAGCTTTCTTTGGTAGGCACGGGTCATCTGAATGCGTTGGGTGAGGAACCACAAATCACTGGTCAAAGACCAACGCTTCCGGTCAAGCAGCGCATCCTGAAAAAACGGATTTGTCTTATATAACTCGTCGGCGTAGACGGGATGTGCGGGGAGGTTTTTGGCAAGCAGCTCAAGCAAGCTACTTTTGCCTGTAGCGATATTACCGATGATAATAATTTCTTTATGCCTCATCTCAGTTTCTTTCGCTCGCTACTGTAATAAAGCTCTATCTGTTTGCTATAAAATTATTTGACCATCTGCCCTAATTTCTTGAATTCGGATCAAGGAGTACACCTCCACTCCAGTTTCTGCCTTGATTCGCTCAATCCCCTTTTGCCAAACTTTATCGAATAACACCGCGAAGCCGGCCACATGAACCTCAGCTTTTTGGAGGGCTTTGATTGCCGCCACTGCCGTGTCGCCATGTGCAACGACGTCATCGACCAGAAGCACACTCGTACTAGGTTTAATAAAACCAATATGGCTTTGGACCTCGTCTTGGCCCATGGTGAAAGAGGCATTGCTGTAACTGACCACATCTTCCCAGGCTCCTGGGATGGTAGTAGTTCTTTTGGAGGGCAGAATTGACTTAACGTGAAGCATTTCCGCCAAGACAGAAACTAAACGCGAACCCGCATCTGGGAGGCCGACGATGGCATCCAGAGGTTGCAACTCTGCATATTTTTCTGCCCAACACTTGGAAGCAAAACTGAGAATATCTGGGTCAATACTGAGGTTGAATTCTTTAACAACGATATAGCCTTTTTGGGCATCTTTCACGTACGCAGAGTTGAGGAACTTTTCTTTGAGGAAGGCTAGTTTGTCAGCCGTAGTCATATGAGTTGTTAAACGTGTATTTTACTCGTCACAGTTACAAAAAAACAAGGGGCAAGTACATATAGGGTATGTATCGGCCGAATCGTAATGGGCATCAGTATAGAATAATGGCTGTAGACTGGGAATGGTTAACTCAACATGCTACCCATGTCACCCACTACTTGCTGACCTGGAGTGAATGGAGTTCCATCTGCATGAGTTTCTCCTTCTGCACGTTGGATGTAACCTCGATCTGAAAGTTGATATGCCATATCTCCTACCACTAACTCAATCTCCATGCCAAGCTCAGACATATTTCTGTACATATCTACGATACCAGGTTGGGCTCCTACCATCACATATACATAAACCTTGTCAATTTTAGGGAACAAACCTTCTGCCGCCCTTCTCTGCAAAGCAACAATTGCCGACTGGACAGATCCAAATGTAGCTCCACAGTCATCAACAAATGCTAGCTCAACATTTTCTAGTCCTTGTCTATTCATGTCTTCCTGGACACCCTCTAGACCTTCCCACTCAGCAAATCCAAACATCATTTTCTTACCAAAATCTAGTCTTTTGGCATCTGCTCTGAGCCTACGCTTCGCATCAACCTGAAAATCTCTCTCGAATCGTAGTCCACCACGTAGCAATGTAACAGCTACGGTATTAGATTTAAGATTACGCTGAAATCGCTCAATCTGTTGGGTCATGATCGTATCAACATCACCTGGTCTTATGTGGTGAAGTTTATTCTCTAATAATGCCTGCACCATGGTAGCTCTCCTTGCTGGTATTCTTAATTTTTTCGTATCTACTCCAGTTGGGTATTCTTACGCAGTAAGGTCGCAAAAACAATAGGTAAATATGTAAGGGATGAGTATTTTTCAAAGTCCGGATTAGCGAGAATTTTCCTCAATAAATGTCTGAATCTGGTCTCTCAACTTCTTGGCCTCTCGCCCCGCCATTTCGGCAAAGTCTTCCTTTTGTGACGCAAAGATAATTGCGCGCGCGGAGTTGATAACCACACCTTTTTTCTGAGCGTCCAATCCCGCTGCTACCGTCGCCTGCAGGTCTCCCCCTTGCGCTCCAATTCCCGGCACTAAGAAGGTCATCTCGGGAACAAGCTGACGAACCAACGACATCTCCTCAGGATAAGTTGCGCCCACTACAAGCATGCAGTTCTGGTTCCCATTCCAGTTCGCTGCAACTTTTTTTGCTACCACACTCCAAAGCGGCTGCCCATCTACTAGCAAATCTTGCAGCTCTGGAGAGCCAGGGTTTGAAGTTCGACATAAAATAATGCTGACTTTATCTTTGCGATCTAAAAAAGGTTGGATGGCTTCGCGCCCGAGGTAGGGGTGCAGTGTCACCGCGTTAAAGCCCAGCCAATCAAAAATTTCTTGCACATAACCAACGTTGGTGGAGCCAATATCGCCTCTTTTGGCGTCACAGATGGTAAAAACCTCGGGGTGATTGAGGCGCAAGTAATCCATCGTCATCTTGAGCTCAGTCAGTCCTTTTTCTCCCTGGGCCTCATAAAAAGCAATGTTGGGTTTGTAAGCACAGACATACTCGTGCGTGGCATCAATAATGGCTTGATTAAATGCAAACTGTGGGTATGGGTGGCCTTTGAGATGAGCAGGTAATTTCTCTAACTGAGAGTCCAGACCAACACAAACCAGTGAGTTGGCTGCATCCATGCGTTGAGTAAGTTTTTGTAGTCCAGGGTTTGTCATACTTAAAAGCCGTGACGACCAGCCCATCCTTTCTGTTCAGTAAACCAATCTTCGACTGTCGCTAAGGCGTCTGCAGGGATTGCTCCTGACTTTACGGCTTCTTCTAAGATCACTGCGAAGGAAGTAAGTGTGTGTGGTTGCACACCAGCCTCAGCAAACACCGTCTTGGAGTTTGGAAACTCGTAACTGGTAATCGCTAAACAATCTGTAACGATTCCCCCTTCGGCGCGCAGCGCCTCGACGCCGGATAAGCTACTCCCACCAGTGGTAATGTGATCTTCAATCAAGAGCACTCGCTTGCCCTCTACTTGACCACCCTCGACACGTTTTTTGGTGCCATGGTCCTTGACTTGTTTACGCACAAAGACTGATGGTTTCTTAAGTAAAAATCCTAGCGCCGCGCTATGTGGAATCCCCGCTGTCTCAATACCAGCAATGATGTCAAAATCGAGACTATTAAGGGTAATTAATTCACGAAATCCCTCAATTACCAAAGTCCACTCTTCCGGAAAAAAAGGAAGCCGTCGGTTATCTACATAGACTGGCGACTTCAGGCCAGACTTGAAAGTAATCGGCTCAGCTAACTTAAAGCCCACGGCCTGAATATTCAGTAAAGTCTGAGCAATTTTTTGAGTAGTGTTTTCCATATTATTTCTTTCCTTGTTTGTATTCCTGTCCCAGGAATGGATTATCCCAAATGCCTACAGATGATTGGACCGCATCTACCCCAAGATCAAGATATTGATCAATGTGTTCTGGCTTGGTGACTCCCCCAATACCTATCACAGCAAAGTCCTTGAGCTTCAGCTCTTTCTTATATTGCGTCAGGTTTTGTGCCTGCTTCATGGCAATGTTCCGAACTGCCGCGCCTGAGATCCCAGCAGTTGGCCTCCCTGGAAAAACGTCTTTGCCGTCTTGTTGAGCGATTGGTCCTGAGCCAGTGTTTATGCTTGCAATTCCATCAATAATACCAACATTTTGCTCCATAAAACTACGCATCATCAACTGATCTTTGTAATAACCTACTTTTACTAGAAGTTTCTTATCTCCAAGCGCTTGCTTCATTGCCTGACACATTTGAGTGGCAAGCTTAATGTCTTCATAAATTAGGCCAGCACCTTTATCTGTATTGGGACAGGCCAGGTTTAACTCGAAGACTTCGACACCAGTTTGAAGCGCTAATCGCCCCAACTTCTGCGCATCATCCGTCAACTTTTGATTTGGTTGGGGGGTCGCCATGAGTGACAGTATGAGCAGCTGTCCAGGTTGTAATTTGGAGAGAGTTACTACAACGTCTGCTTGCCAATATTCTGGCTTGAGCGAGTGAATTCCAAAGCTGTTCACCATACTCACTTCTTGGTTAGGGAAAGGCTGCGTACTGACTAGAACTGGCTGGAGAGCAGCTGACTGCTCAAGCAATTGTGGAAGGTCTGCATAGCGCCAGTGCGGCGCAGGATTCCCCCGCCACTCTTGAGATCGAACACTTTTGTAGGAAATCAGGTCATACCCAAGTTGCGATAAGAGTGACACATACCGACTGTTACAACTGATTGGACATGCCGCTACACCAAATGCTGAGTTAAGCGAAAATCCAAGAAAGGAGGTTTTCAATGTAGGAGAGTTGACTGTCTTAGCAATCTCTTCATTCCAAAAAGGCCCGTAGGTAGCATTTTGCTCAAAGCTCTGCTGAATATCGTAGATAGGTGAGTTTTGGAGCGGCATTATTCCTTTATCCCTAATATTTTACGGCCATTTTTGGTCGCAACGTTTACTAATTCATCCAAGTGGTAGTAGTGAGCCGCTTCTAACAATACCCTGAGATCCATCCACATATCCGCATTATTAAATGGCATCCAGATGTCCGCAATATTGTCTGTGCCTAACCCTACTGTTATACCTCTAGGAATCATTTCATCAATTGGGGTCACAGGGTTGTGCGTAGGTGTCAGCACTTCACTCCGCCGTTCATTCAACCAAGAAACCGGACAAGCAATAAACATCATTTCAGCTTCTTTCACCAATTTATAGACGCTCTCTCGATACTCCAAGGGATGGGCGTTAATGGAAATAGAGTGAATCCCCACCACTCTCCCCTGCAGAGCGTGCTCGATAGTTTTACGAGCAAGCAGTTCAGTTTCCTTTTCTTCCGGTGTATTTAACTCATCAATGTGAACATGCACCATCTTACCCAAGCGCTTTGCCGTGCCCAACAAAATATCAAGGTGCTCTGGGGCTCGATCTACGTCAGCTTTCAATAAGCCACCGATGATATCAACAAACTCTGCACCTACTTCAAACCACTTCCTCGATTCCTTCGCGTCATTAAAAAGGCCATTGCTCGATTGATTCAGGAACTTGATTGTCATGTCACTTTTATACTTTTCCCTGACTCTTTGAGCTGCTTGAATCGCCTTATCTTTGACATTGCAATCTACATCAATAAAACTCCCTAAGCTTGTCACACCCTGCTCGAGCATCCGTTCAATGGCTTTGGCCATCCGATCATAAATCTGATCAACTGTTGAGTTTCGGCGCAGCTCATCGTTCAACGTCCACTTTTCACTCCTCAGCTTATTTGCCAGCGCATAGTTCTCTTCAGTAATTGTATAGGCCCGATCGATATGAGCGTGGCTGTTCGTCCATCCACCATTAGCGGCAATTTTTTGCAAAAGAGTTTCTCTGAGATCCCAATAGGTTGGCATAAATTTCCTTTTACTCTAGGCCGCCTTCTTTTTACGCATAATCCGATGATTCTTCATCTCAGTAATAAATTCCTTAGCCGTTGCCAGATCTGCAAGGACTGGCACCTTGGTCTTGATTGCCCAGCTGCGGATGGTTTTCTCATCTTCCTTAGACTCCGCGCTTTGTTTCTGGTACGGCACATTGATGATCAGGTCAAATAAATTCTGGCGCAGGATATCCTCCAAGCTCGGGTACTCTTTGGTGTACATCTTGTGGAGCAAGATGGAGGAAATCTTCTCTTTTTTCAAGAACGCATGAGTCTTCTCGGTGGCGTAGAAGTTGAAGCCCATCTCGTGCAGCTCCTTCACTAGCGGCAGGAATTTTTTCTTATTGCTCTCTTCGCCAATAGTCAGCAAGGCAAAGCGTTCCTTATCTTGGGCCAGTCGCATCTGTAGGGTGTAGATCTCGGTAAAGCCCGCCGAAGCATTTTGATTAAAGCTGGCATTCTTCATAAAGGTGGCCAACTTCTCATCAAAGATCGAGTTTGACGTCTCGACGGCTACGACTTCTGCCACACCTTTAAAGAGCTTCACCGTGACTAGTCCTGTCACTTTCTCGTTGATGTTCTCAATCAAGGCGTTCAAGTCATCCATCAACGGCTCATACCAAAGGGCGCCGTAACACAGATACGCCCACTTGGTGTCGACCAGGGACTTAAACTCATTTTCTTGGCGAGTGCAGACAAACTTCTCGAGGTTAAAGTGCGCGCTGACAATAATTTCTGCAGCTGGTGCTTCGTACAGTCCCCGGACTTTCAAACCTACCAAGCGATCTTCGATGTGGTGAGTTACTCCAACGCCGTGCTTCGCCCCCACCTCATTGAGCTTTAAGATCAGCTCTGCCAAGCCAAGTGATTTCCCATTGAGCTCAACTGGAATTCCCTTAATAAACTTTATTTTTATATACTCAGACTTATCCGGGGTCTTCTCAATGATCCTACATACTTGCAGAATTTTCTCGAGTGGTGGAATCAGCGCCGGGTTCTCAATTTCGCCACTTTCACCAGTCACACCCCACATGTTGTCATCATACGAATATGGAGAGTCGGCAGTCTGCTTGACCGGAATATTATGTTTCTTGGCGTAAACAAGCTCCTCATCTCGGCCCATACTCCACTCGCGAACTGGGGCAATAATCTTCATCTCAGGAGCCAAGGTCAAAATGGAGCCTTCAATCCGAACCTGGTCATTTCCTTTGCCAGTGCAGCCATGAGCGATACAATCTGCGCCTTCTTCGCGAGCCACTTGCACAGCTAACTTAGAGAGTAACGGCCGGCCGAGCGGCGTGCTCAAGTGATACTTTCCCTGATAGCTGGCATTGGCCTTAATCCCTTTGGCGATGTAGTGGTAGGCAAACTCATTTTTGGCATCGATCACGATCGCTTTTTTGGCACCTAGAGTTATGGCTTTTTTTCGGATCATTTCCAGATCATCGGCTTGTTGACCAATGTCGATGGTCAGTGCGATTACCTCGGCTTCGTACTCGTCCTGAATCCACTTCAACATGACTGAGGTATCTAGACCACCTGAGTACAATAAAACGACCTTCTTGATCTCCCCTTTTCGCCCCTCGTAGGAAGAAACTTTGGTATATGGTTGTGCTTGCATAGCGCTCCTTAATTATAAATAGTTATGTCAGCTCAAACGTCAAACAATGAATTCCACCACCAGACTTCACAAACTCGCCCATATCCAGCTCAATCGGCGTGTACCCCAAATCTTCTAGGTTCTCTACAAACTCTGGGTTGCCTACCTGCGTTAAGACATGTCGATTCACCACGTAACTGTTTGCCGCAAATCCCAATGCCTCAGCCTGGGAAAAAGGAATCAGGGTGGGAACGAGTTGTTGGAGAATTTTTTGGGACTGGACTGAAAAGGCGGGTGGATAATAAAAAGCTGTAGTCTGATTGAGCGGAAAAAAGCAGGTATCGAGGTGATAAAAACGCTCGTCAACCAGCTCTAGGCCGAGCACCTTTTTGCCTAGTACGTCCGCCACCTTTTGACAGACTTCCTTGTCTGCTCGGAAGCCCGTCCCCATCAAGTAAACGTCTTGCCAGGGTAAGCAGTCTCCGCCTTCAAAAAAACTGTCCTCACTAAACCGCTGCACGGCTAAGCCATTGGCTTTAAACCACTCCTCATAGAGTGGCGTTTCCCCTTGTCTTTGAGGGTAGCGGAAGTTGCTTAAAAGTACTTTTCCATCAAGAGCCATGCCCTGATCCCGAGTGAAAACCATATCTGGCAAGTGAGCGGCTTGGGGGATTACATCTACCCCCACTCCCAACTCCTCATACGTCTGCCGCAACTCCTGCCACTGACGAAGCGCTCGAGCTTGGTTCACCTCACCAGGCTTCATCCACGGATTGATCACGTACTCAACCGAGAAATGGTCGGGTCGGCACATCAAGATTTTCTTGCTTTTCGTGTTGGTCATGCGTACCACCTTGAGCAAAAAATTTGCAAAAAAAATCCCGACTGAAATCGGGATCTACACATTGCGCTCTCTTTACGAGAGTTGCGAATGAGGCAATTGGTCAAAAAAAAACTAGTGACTGGCACTAGAAACCAGAGTATACAAATGCGGGATGTGTTATGCAATGGGTGATTTTGGGTTCCCCTACCAAAGGTGTGTAAAGCCTGGTACGCTCACTTGTATAGGGATTAATACCATGGTATAGTTAAGGCCTATATTTAATAAAGACCACTATGACCTCACATGAGACTCCTAAGCCGGAGACACCCCACCTACACCTTCCGACTTAGACAACTTAGGAGATACTCGCCTCAATTTGGAAGCTCGAGAAACAGCATTTTTAGCATTTGCTGCGAGTAAACGAGCTAACCCTTATCTTACAAAGCGCAAAGTACTATCGAGACACGATTGCGAGTAAAGTACAGGAAGAAAAATTTGTTTTTTTTGACAAAATAAAACAAATTTTTGATCAGGACGTAAAAACAGCTACATATGGTCCATCAGATATTCTGTTGAATACATGTTTTGAGCACACTACAGATAGCGGCAAATTTATTGAGATGTATCTAGCGAAAAGAGGGAAGACTTATTCACCAGAGAAAGCCAGTGGTTTTTTTATAGCACAAGATTTTAAGCTCCCTTTTAAGGGAACTGAGGAACAATACTTTATTGCACGAGAACGCCTAGCAGGAGCGTCCTTAGCCTGGACACCAGATCTCCTTGACCCCGACGAATTGGTCATCGCGTATGACTTACGCTTTCAATTTATTAAAGATTCAATCTCATATACTGCATCATTTGCTGAGTTCATTGGGTTATTAAGAACCGTGTATGAGATGGAGGCATACGATGTCACAGCTGCTGACAAAGGACGAGTTTCTTACACTGCTGCACAAATCGCAGCAGAACTGAAGAGAATTGTTCCCGGTATAGTTCCAGAGACAGAAATACCAGCAGGCCAAGTATATGCAATTAAGTATACGATAGAAAAACCTGGTAATTTTTCCCTCAAGAATCTGTTAAAAGGAGAAAAACGAGGCACCATAACTCTTGAGAGACTTTATAGAATATTTGGAGATTCGCTAGGTGGAGGCTTAAAATCACAATTAGATAGCGATCCGTCAAAGCGCGCACAGCTGCAGAACTTTTTAGCTCGGAACGAAGATGATCCTGAGTTGGAGCTACTTTATCAAACGTTTGGCAACCCCGCTATGACTCAGGAACAAAAAACTGAACTTGCAGCCACTTTTGAAATGTTAAGGCAAAGATCTGTCAAGCTAGGAAAAAGTTAGCTGCCTAAGTTGATAGTTTAACGGTTTGAACCTTACCACTGACGAGGCGCCCGAGCCTGGTTTGCCTTGAATCGCAATGCGGAGCGGTCTTTTCATACGTTTTCCTCCAGATATAGTGCTTCTGCATGAATTCGATTCCAGATGTCTTTGACGAACTGATCGCTCAGAGAACTTCCTTCTGCCTTCTTCAGCAAATTACTCAAAACTTGCTGCCAACGACCAAGTTGCAGCGGTGGAATACCTTGGGCCTTCTTTAATTGACCCACTTGCTTGACGACTTGGAGACGCTGATTTAAGAGAGAAAGCAACTGCTCATCAAGTTGATCGATCCGTTCTCGCAAGCTTATGAGGGATTGGCCATCAGAAACACTCTGCGTGGTAGTTCTGAGTTGGAGCACAAAGCGAATAATTTTTTGTAGTTGCTGACCTGCATGAGCATTATGCCTATAGATATCAAGAAAGAGCTGCTGTGTATCACTCGCTACTATCGCTTGATTCTGTAAGATGTGCGTAAAACCTCGGGTATCCAGCGGCGTAGACGCTAACCCCAGCTCTACACCGATCTGCCCAAACAAAAATGAGACGAACTGGGTGTGGGCGATGATCTGATCATGTTGCTCGCTAGTCATCGAAAGCAATTTGAGTTGCTGCCTCTGCAAAAAAGCCTTCAGACTTTCTAACCTAGCTTTGTTACGTATCCGGACCGGATTCCAGACCAGTGAGAGTCCCTCAAACGTAGTCCCCTGCTGGGTGCTCTGCGGCCCAAATACGGGATGCGTGACCAATATATCTGCTCCTTTGTCTCTGACGTGTCTGCGCAGCCAGTTTTCGGGCGCTCCCATCACCGAACAAACACTCATGACTAGTGGATGCACGCCTTCGGGCGCAAGACATGTGTCCAGCCTGACTAATGTGGCTTCCAAGGCTGAGATTGGCACGGCTGGAATGATGATCTGGCACTTTGCAACTTCACTGAGTAGAAAGATCTTTTTGTCATCAACTGGCTTGCTGGTTGAACTATGAATGACGCTCCAACGGTCTGACTCTCTGGCAAAGAGCGCGTCTAAGGTACCGGCAAATCTGCCGGTACCAATGATCCCAACAGTAATTTTTTTCATTTTTCTCCTTTATTTGGTAGCAGTTCTGCTAGCTCAGTCCAGGTAAGTTGCTGACTGGCATCTGTCTTGGCCTGGGTGGGGTCAGGGTGAACTTCAATGATTTGCCCATCTATCTCAGGGATTATTGAGAACTCCTGAATCAATTTTTTGACCAATTCCACCTGACCACCGATGTGTGAGGGATCCATGATCAGAGGAATTCCTAAAGTCCGCTTCAGAGACAGGGCCATCTCCATATCTGGGATATTTCTCATTTCATCAAGCCCTTTACTCCAGGGAGCAAAGCCTCGATGACAGAGCAAGAGTTGTTCTTCAGCAGCGCCACCATGAAGCACATGCGAAACAATCCCACCCCAGTGATTTATATCTCGCCAAGGCTGGTTCTTGATCATTAGCTCAACCCGCGGTTCTCCAGCCACTGCTTTCCCAATATCTCTTTGGATGATGTGATTTTGGTTGCGCGATCCAATCCAGAGTAGCAAGGTAGCGTGCGGCAATTTTCCTAAGATCTCTTCCATCAACAAATCAACGTGCTCTGGCATAATCACTTCCATTGCGGGAGTAATGCCCTGCTCCGCTGCTGCCACCACCCAAGGAATACCATGCTTCGCAACCCCCTCAAATCCTGGTCTGGTACGTGGTTTCCAGAGATTCATCCGGATCGTTTGAACTCCATGCTTTTTCGCCTGATCTACAGTAAGCTCCGCGTGCTCTCGGCTTTCTAAAGCGCAAGGCCCTGCAATAATTCGTTGTCTATTTTCTAGTCTATTCATATTTTCCTCTTTTCACAAAAAAACCTCCCATAAAGGAGGTTGTGATATTTTTATAAATTTTTATATTGGGTTTCATTAGCAATAAAACATCATGCACCTCCTGTTTTTAGGAATGTATAAAAAATAAAAGTAGAAAAACGACCTGTCAAAAATTTCATAGTCTGTAATTTGCGCCTAAGTACAAAAAAACCTCCGGTAGGAGGTGTCTAAAACTGTATTCTGTCTAGTTACTTTTTAGACACAGCTTCGCCTCCCTACCTGGGTGGGATAAAAATAAAAGCTGGAGAAAGATGCTCGAGACATGTGGTTATTATATCATTGAAGTCTGAACTAACAATATTCTGGGTTAGCCGATAGTCTAGCGCTTATGCTGAATGAAGAAGCTCATGAGTACAACCAAGCTCTAGAGCAAATAGCTAGATCACTTCATTCGCTCGCTGATTTTCTGCCAAATCTGCTTCTCTACTTCTTCCAAACTCTGACCCGCGTCAATTATTACCCAACGACCAGAACTGTCTTCTTTGGGAAGCGATAAGTATGCTTGTCTGACCTGCTCGTGAAAATCTTTATTCTCCAAATCAAGGCGATTTTGCTCGCCGGTAGCCGCTCTTCTTGCCAAACCTATTTCTACTGATATATCAAGTAAAAAAGTTATATCCGGATACGTATCTTGAGTAGAGATAGTGTTCAACTTTTCGATCAACTCTCTCCCGAATTTCCTGACGATACCTTGGTAGACGATTGAGGAGTCGCGGGTACGGTCCATGAGTACAATTTTACCCTCACGTAGAGCCGGCAACACTACTTCCTGATAAATTTGAGCTCGAGCAGCCTGAAAGAGTAATACCTCAGTAGTAAAGGAAATGCCAGTGTTTTTATTTGAGAGAACCACTTCTCGGATCTGCTCCCCGACCGAAGTCCCCCCTGGTTCGCGCAAGGCCACCACCTCTTGGCCAGCTGCCTCGAGACGCTCGCGCAAGCGAGCCACCTGAGTGGTTTTCCCCCCGCCTTCCCCACCTTCAAAGCTGATTAGTAATCCTTTTGACATCGAGCTTGAGACTAAAGAAGTTCTGCGAGTCGCGCAAGAGGGAAATTCTGCAAGAGAACCAACATGAGACCTTATTTCTGCACAGCATATTCAAGGAGCAGCGTTTCGGCGGAAAGTTTTTGCTCGCTGATCAGCTGCAGCTGCACGTCCACCTCTTGATTCAGCAGCGAAACACCTTGGCCAAATACAATTGGCTCCACCGTCAAGTACAGTCGGTCTACCACCCCGGCTTGCAGAAACATGGTGTAAATTGAAGCGCCGCCACAAATCGCAACTTCTTGCTGCCCTGAAACTTCAAGTTCTTGAATAATTTCCCGCGGAGATTTTTTGGTGGCAGTCGCCTCGATCACAGTCGGGGCTGGGTTCACAAAGTCCTCTGGCTTACTGGTGTAAATAATGTACCTCAAACCACGAGGATACCTGGTAAAAGTCTGAAACGTCTTCATCCCCATGATCACCACCCCAGCCCGCTTAATCGAGTCAACATAAAACTTCTTGTCCTCGGAGCTGGTCCAATCAAAAGAGCGAGTGTCTGCCTGACGGCCAATAAAGCCATCGACGGTCATAGCGGCAATGATAAAGACTGTCATGAGTACTCTCCCTCTATAGATAACTTTATCACATACCTCCAAACATAGTGGGCGTTGACCCATCTAACCCTTTTACAATCGAAGCTGTTAAAATCGTAAGAAGTCCCCAGGAACGAGGTAGAGACAGGCCAATTTCCCCTCTTTGACACCTCCCCCAATCTGACGTATATTTGCCCAGAAAGCAGAAGCCAACTGCCTTCTATCTCCTATGCAAAAAACTATGAACCTCCAACGTGATCTAGAGTTTTTATTCGAAGTCGGCTGCATCCGCCATATTCAGCGAACCTGGAAGCAGTTCCTCAATCCCGACTTTGAGAACTTGAGCGAGCATACGCTCCGCGTCATCTGGATTTCTTTGATCATCGCGCAGCACGAAGACGTCAAAGATACCGGCAAGTTGGTCAAGTTGGCACTGGTCCATGATCTGTCTGAGAGTCGGAGCGTGGACGTCCATTATGTCTCGCGCCTCTACGCTGACCGCCATGAAAAAGAAGCCATCAAAGCGACCCTGGATGAGACGTCTGTCGAGTCCGAGTTCCTCGCGCTCTGGGAAGAAGTGGAAAAACGCGATACCCTAGAATCCAAAATCGTCAAAGACGCTGACAATCTCGACGTGGACTTCGAGCTGAAGGAGCAAGCCGCCCGCGGCTTCCAACTTGGTGCCGATCTCCAACCCATGCGTAAGCACGTGGGCGAGACCAAGCTCTATACTAAAACAGCCAAAAAACTCTGGAAGGGTCTCCAAACTGCCAACCCCAATAGCTGGCACATGAATGCCAAGAATCGCTTTACTGGTGGCGACTGGGAAAAAGGGAAATAGGACTGACGTAACCGGACCACCTGGGTGTGCTGATACACCTATTCTGCCGAACCAGCAAGGTGTGATAGAGTAAGGAAAGTCATGTCAACCATAACCAAAATCGCCGATACCCAGTACCGAGAGCGTCTCCAGCTCATCCTAGATCAGGGTACTCAAGTGAAGTCCCAAACCGAGACCGATACCATCAGCTACGTTGGCCTGCCGCCAATGCGCTTCCTACTTTCCAATGGCTTTCCGATGATCACCGAGCGCAACATGGATCCCAAAACTTCTGAGCGCTTACCCGTCACGATCTGGCGAGCCGCAATCGGCGAGCTGATTGCTTTTATCAACGGCGCCCGCACCCAAACCGAGTTAGAGAAGTACGGCGTCACTTGGTGGTCCGCCTGGGTGACCGAAGCCAAATGTCACAAGCGAGGTCTAGAGACTGGTGACTTGGGGCCAGGCTCGTATGGCGCGGCCTTTCATGACTTCCCGACTGCCGACGGCGGCAGCTATAACCAGTTCCAGAATATCGTTGAGCAGATCCGTGAGCTACCCCACCTCAAAACGCACTTCATCTCTCCGTGGGTTCCTCAGTACACGATTCGTGGTACCGGCAAAACCCAAAAAGTGGTGGTCTGCCCGTGCCATGGCTGGATTCATATCTTGATTCAGAATAATAAGTTGAGCCTGCACATGTTCCAACGCTCTGGCGACCTCCCTATTGGCGTGCCCTCAAACATGGTCCAGTACGCAGCTCTGACCATGATGATCGCTCAGGCTACTGGCTACGAGCCGTACGAGTATATTCACACCATTTCTGATGCCCATATTTACGTTGATCAAGTTCCCGCTGTGGAAGAGATGTTGAAGCGTGAACCTCGCCCGTTCCCGACCATGAAGCTGACCAACCCAACCAAGGATATCTTTGAGTTCCGTCACACTGACTTTGAACTAAGTGACTACACCCCACACCCTGGAATCAAAGGCATTCCGGTCGCAATTTAAGTATGGCCAATACTCCCAACCCCACCACTTTTGTTGATATTGAGAATGCACGTGTCGATGAGCAAAAGCAGGTGATGAAAGAGATTATTGATCAGGGTCACTGTCCTTTTTGCTTAGAAAACCTGCGCCTGTATCACAAAAAGCCAATCCTTAAAGAAGGCAAGTTTTGGGTCCTGACTCCCAACCAATGGCCGTATGACAACACGCGCGTCCACTTACTGGCCATCTCCACCACCCACGTCGAAACCCTCGGAGAACTCAATCCTGAGGCTGGCAGTGAACTCATTGAACTGCTAAGTTGGGCGGAAAAAGAGTACCAAGCGGCTGGTGGTGGCTTTGCAGTCAGGTTTGGAGACACCAACTACTCGGCGGGAACGGTCAAACATCTGCATGCCCAGTTCATTATTCCAGATATTGAGAAAAAAGATTTTGTGCCGGTGAGACTTAAGATTGGGAAGACACTTTAACCATCCTCACTCCCCGATCCTTCAGAATTCGCTCTCCATCCACCATGGCGTATCCTTCTGCAAAGTAAACTGTTTCAATCCCTGAGTACGCCACTAACTTGGCACAGTTCGGGCAAGGGAAGGTGGTCACGTATAAACTTGCCCCCTGGAGTGAACACCCAACTTGAGCGGCTTGAGCAATCAGACTGGCTTCTGCATGCAGTGCAGTAGAAATTTCAATGTTTACACCCTTATGAAAGCTCCCCCGAGGATCACCATCAAAGTACGGCTGCTGCTGCGTTGGAACGTGTTGATTAAACGTCTCAGAAATCACCTGGCCATCTTTGACTATCAGCGCTCCCACCTGCCGCCACCAATCACCACTTTTCTCAGCTAGCTCTCGTGCCTGTGCGATCATTTCTTGGTGGAACTCACCGCCTTCTATGATCTCATCTGCGCGTACTTCTAGATGTTTCAGCGCATTCTGGCTATCCCAACGCAAAAAAACTGTGTCAAAGGTTACCACCACGCCGGAGAGGTACTTTGCTGCGAGCTGGTGCATAATATCTTCATCAGGCATGACAACTTCAAAGTCCTTTGCTGCACTAAGCTCGGTGATCTCCGATTCATTCAGCAATTGGATGGAAGAGTGAAGTCCCAGACTCTGAAGCGCTTTTTGCACTTGGGCTGGTTTCAAGGCTCGGATATCTTTTCGCAACTGTGAAAACTCGGCAATCAAGTCTTCATCCAGTAAAAAAAGCTTGTCTGCTGAGGCGTATTTCTCGAGAAAATTGAGGTATCCACGATGGATGACTGGAATATACACAATGATGTACGAGCTCATTTTTCCTCTCCTTCTTTGAGTTCTGGGTGGTCTGCTTTGAGCTCTTTGAGAACTTCCTCAATCGTGGTAATCAGCTTGGAGCTGAGTTTGTCACCAATTTTTTTCGCCGCGCCAATCTGGAGGCGGCGAATTTTGGCACTGGTCGAGGTAGTCGCCATTGGGTCAAGGACCACAACTTTCTTGCAGTAGGTATGCAAGTCGACGATTTGTTCTTCTGTATATGTGTCCTTGGTGGCAACGAGTACATCTGGTTTGATCACCTTAATTAAGTGAAGTTTAGGAGCATTCAGTTGCTTCATTACCACCATGTCTACCGAGCGCAGGTAGGTCAGCATTTCTAGTCGCTCTTCTTGAGGCACAATTGGTCTGTCTGGACCTTTGCGAAAGCGAACTTTTTCGTCACTATCCACACCCACAATCAAGACATCTCCATACTGCTTGGCTTCTTCACAGTAGCGGGCATGGCCAATGTGGACCATGTCAAAAACGCCCTGGGTCAGCACAATTTTTTGACCTTTGGCTCGGTATTTTTCGATCAGTGGCGTCACTTTTTCAATGTCGAGGATGATTTGAGAGGAGGGATTCACCATAAATTAGATGTCCTGAAAACTTTCTTTTTCTGGATACCGATAGAACTTGCAGGTGCCAATTAGCGGGTTAGAGATGTGGCTCCGATGAATTTTTCTTTGGAAGCTGGCTGTGCTTACGTGGCTTTTTCACCATAATAATTGGCAGCTCTCCGGCCGTCCGCCAGGCTTCGCTTGGCG
>CAZMXT010000003.1:71348-90031 GCA_964570365.1 uncultured Pseudomonadales bacterium
CAGCTCTCCGGCCGTCCGCCAGGCTTCGCTTGGCGGTGCCTGACCAAACGGTCCTCGCCAGAGTCTCACCAAGTAAATCCAGATACTAATCAAGATTCTCCCCACAGGTTGCAGAATTGCAGCAACACTGGCTAAAAATGCAATCACTACGATAACCACCGCAATTACTTGATCCATGTGGAGTCCTCCTTCAGCGAGTATGGTACTTCCTGTTTAAAGTGATTTTGCTGAACCTGATGGATAACTGCCTGGACGGTCTCTGGCGGTACGCCAGCTACGGTGACTTGAGCGGCTGGTTGATGACCATCAACTACTTGGTCCAGAACCTGATCTGCAATCTCGTAACTAAATCCGAGCTCTTTTTCGTCTGTTTGTTCAGTCCAGAGACCAGCAGAGGGTGCCTTCTCTAAAAAATTGGCTGGGATGTTCAGAAAATTGGCGAGTTGGCGAACTTGAGTTTTATATAAGTGGCAAATCGGCTCTACATCTGAGGCTGCATCGCCAAACCGAGTAAAGTAGCCAAGGGAGTGCTCAGACTTGTTCTCGGTTCCACAAACCAAGGCGTCTTTTTCTTTGGCGAGATCAAAAACCACCATCATTCGGCTGCGCGCCATTAGGTTGCCTTTGCGACGAGCATCCTCGCCAAGAATTAGTTGCGTTGCCGCAGCATCCACGATCGGCGCAATATTGATCGTCTGCCAGTTTTCCTTGGGAATTTGGGTAAACTCAGCAATCAGCTGGCTATCCTCTATTGGTTGAGCTCCGTACGGCAAGAAAACGGGAAAGATATTGTCTTTGGGTAACGACTGGGCGAGCAGCGTTAAAGCCAGCGCTGAATCAATCCCTCCCGAAATGGCAATCACGGCTCGTTGTTTCCCCTGCGCCTGGAAGGTCTTTTTGATGAAAGCAGTAATACTGTCAACTACTTGGCTAGGATCTGAAAGGACAAGTGACATATGCTGTAAGTTATATCATACGGGATCATTGATAGAGGTGGTGCGCTTGAATATACTCGGCAACTGCGGGGATCACGAACTCTTGAACAGCTTCACTCTTTGCCACCATTTGTCGTACCTGTGTGGATGAAACCTCAACTTCAGGCAGCTGAGTCAGTGGCACCATCCCTGGTAGCAAAGATGTCAGTGGATATCCGTGCCGGGGATAGACAAAAACCGAGAACTTTTTGAGAATTTCCTGGTATCTTCCCCACAGATGAAACTTTTCCAGATTATCAGAACCAATCACCCAACTAAAGGTATCTTCAGGGTACTTCTGGGCAAAAAACTCCAGAGTTTCAATCGTGTAACTCACCACCGGTCGGTGCAGCTCATACTCTTCGATACAGATTTGTGGAAAGTCGGGCGAAAGAAGCAGCTTCAACATGGCCAGGCGATGCTCATCACTACTTAAGGGTTTTTTAAACGGGTGTTGCTTGACTGGCACGTACCAGACTTGATCCACAATCTTTTCACTGATCATGGTACGCGGAATAGATTGATGAGCTAGATGTGGAGGATCAAAACTTCCCCCAAACAGAGCGATCTGCATGGGGGAATTATATGGCATTCAGTGCACAGCTTTAGGGGCAGATTAGTGGGGTAGGATTTACCATCACCTCGGCATATTCCATCTCGCCCATAATTGAGGTGCGATTACGTTGAGCGAGGCTTGGCGACAACCCTCCGGCCATCCTCCGCACTTCACTTGGGGGGTTTTTTATCCGCTTTCTTCTTAGGAGCTGCTTTTTTGGTTTTCGTCTTTACTGCAGGTGCCGGTTTAGCACTCCGCTTGGAGCTTTTTCCAGCTCCTTTTTTCCCTTTTTGGAACTGCTTGGGTGGGCCATACTTCTCAAGACGAGCTTGCTTTCTGGCTTCTCGTTCTTGCTTCATGACTTCCCACTCTGCTGCGGTAATCGTTAGGCCTGGAGCTGGCTTGATCCAACTTGCCCAATCACACCCTGGGTAGCGCGTACAACTATAAAAGTCCTTACCATAACGAGTAGGTTTAATAACTACTTCGCCTTCCTGGCAGAGCGGACAGATGGCATCCGCTACTTTGTTGACGATGTTCTCGGTGAAGTCGCACTCGGGGAAACGGCTACAGCTCTTGAACTTCCCAAACTTGCCTGCCCGGATCACGATCTCACCTTGATGCTCGGCGCCACACTTGGGGCAAGCGACGCCAGTCTTTTCGACCGGAATTTGCGCGCGCTCCGCAGTATCTACAACGGAGTTAACGATTTTATCTAAAGGCTCAAAGAAATCACCCACAATCTTCTGCCATTCCTTCTCACCTCGAGAAATAGCGTCTAAGTTATCTTCCATCTCAGCGGTAAACTTGTAATCTACAATCGTAAAAAAGTGCTTAAAAAGGAAGTCATTAACTGCCATTCCAATTGGTGTTGGGAAAAACTTTTTCTCTTTCCGCTCGACATACCCTCTATCTTCAATAACTGAGATAATCGAAGCATAGGTACTTGGCCGCCCGATTCCTTCTTGCTCGAGAGTCTTGATTAAGGAAGCGTCATTATATCTTGGTGGAGGTAAGGTAAATTTCTGAGCGTCAAAGACGTGGCGCTTGGCAAGTTCCTGCTTTTCTTGCAGATCTGGCAATAAGATATCACCTTGATTTGGGAAAAGCCTCATCCAGCCATCAAACTTGAGGATCGAGCCTGAGGAACGTAGCACTCCTTCAGTTTTCTCAGCGCTACTACTAGCACTAAAGCGAGTCAGCACTGTAGTCTGGTCGTAGACTGCGCTTTCCATCTGGCTGGCTAAAAATCGACGCCAAATTAAATCGTAGAGCTTGGCGTGCTGCTCAGTAAAGCGACTACCCCCTTTTTCTCTGATGTGGTTCTGATTGACGTGAAGGTCAGTAGGGCGAACAGCCTCATGGGCTTCTTGGGCATTTTTTGACTTGGTGGAGAAAAAACGTGGACCAGCTGGTAAGTACTCAGCTCCATACGCCTCACTAATATATGATCTAGCCATATCAAGAGACTGGGAAGAAAGATTGACCGAGTCAGTACGATGATACGTAATTAAACCTTCTTCGTAGAGGTCTTGGGCCATTCTCATCGTATTTTTGGAAGTGTAACCAAAACGCGTCGATGCTTGCTGCTGCAGTGTCGAGGTAGTAAAAGGTGGAATGCTGGATCTTCTTCGCTCTTTCTTCTCGATTGACTCAACTTGGTAAGAACTTTGCGCAAGTACTTCCAAAACTGGCGTAACTTCCTCTCCTTTTTTGGGGAGATAGCTTTTCTTATTCACTTCAATGACTCGAGCTAAGAACATCCCTTCAGGAATATCTTCAACATTTCTACTTTGGACGTATTGATCTAGCTTTTTTAAGAGACCTGAATCTTCTTTTTCTGCACCTAAACTCACGTCCAGCAGCACATCAACTTCCCAGTATTCTTCGGGTTTGAACGCCTCAATTTCTCGCTCTCGTTCTACAATTAGTCGTAAAGCAACCGACTGGACTCGACCCGCTGATAAACCGTAACGAATTTTTTTCCAAAGCACCGGCGACACCGAGTAGCCGACCAATCTATCTAAGACTCGGCGAGCCTGCTGGGCATTCACTAAGGCCATATTTAGCTCAGTGGGGTTATTGATCGCAGCTAAGACAGCAGTCTTCGTAATTTCATGGAAGGTAGAACGGACAAAAGGGATCTTGGTTCCAGTTTTTTCAGAGATGAGTTCTCTCAAGTGCCAACCAATTGCCTCTCCCTCTCGGTCAGGGTCAGTCGCCAAGATAATCTGTGATGCGCCTTTGGCTAAGCTAACCAGTTCTTTGACTACCTTCGCCTTCTCCTTAGGCACTAAATACTCTGGGGTAAAGCCGTGAGCAGTATCCACCCCCATCTTGGACTTTGGCAGATCTCTGACATGCCCTACTGATGCTTTGACAACAAACTCTGAACCTAAAAAGGTACTGAGTTTGCGAGCTTTGGTAGGTGATTCTACTAGGACTAACTTCATAAAATATTCTCTTTTCGCCTTGGGCATAATATCACAGGGGTAATCAAGCTGTATATCTCTGCCCTTAATTTGGATACCATTGTGCCCCTTTTCGCTTAATTACTTGCCGTAGTTCCATATATGTGAGCGCTCTACCTAGCTCTGTAATTGGCCGCTGCAGTTGTTTGCCCAGTCCATCAAGTGAAGTCTGACCATTCCGTAGTTCACAAAGAATTTTCTCTTCTAAGGAGTTATTCGTTTGGGGCTCTCGGGGCAAAAAACTTCCCTGGGTGGTCGGTCTGCCTAAGTACTTCATCACCTCAGTTCCAGAGCTAATGATCTTGGCTCCCTCGTTCAGAAGTTTTTTAGTTCCTTCACTATAAATGTTGGTAATCGGTCCGGGAACCGCACAAACTAGCCGTTGGTATTTTTTAGCCCAGTTTGCTGTAAGCAAGCTCCCGCTGTCTGCTGCAGCTTCCGTAACTATCGTAGCCTGGGACAAACCCGCCACTATTCGATTCCGAGCCGGGAAGTTCCCCTTACTCGGTGGTACTTCCGGAGCTAGCTCGGTAATCAACGTATTTCCAGCTGCCAAAAACTCAGCTGCTACTTGTCTTAAAGAACTGGGATACATGTAATTGAAGCCAAAACCGAGTACCCCAACAGACTTGCCATTCAACCTGAGCGCTGTTTGGTGCGCGAGCATATCTACCCCATACATAAATCCAGAGATAATCGTGCTGCCACTATGTACGAGCTCAGTGGTCAGTGTTTTAGTCACATACTCTCCATAGCTGGTGACCCTTCTTGCTCCCACCACCGCAATTGGCAAGTGATTCCAAAACTCCGTAGATCCACGTACAAAAAGGACAAAAGGCGCACCTGGAGTCTGAGCAAGCAGCACTGGGTAGCTGATATCAAAGTGAAAGACAACCTGAATCCCTTTGCTCTCTAACAACTCAGCATAGCTTTGCGGACTGTAGGACTTCTGAAATTTCTTTAAACTAGCAATTTGAGCTTGATTCAAGACACAGTCCTTCCAAGCTGCCTCTTTTGATTCCCAGAACGTTTTTAGGGAGATTTGCTTCTCTGTAAGCTGAACTACTATCCGATGTAAGGTCCTACTTCCAATACCTTTGACGGCCCGGAGAGCGAGCAGAATATTTCGGTCCAGTGACAACATTCTCCTAATATACAGTCCTAAAATGACAAGAACTGTAGGAACGCAGCAAGAACAGACGCACCATCACCCTCAACTCTAATTTCCCATCATCCAATCCACTAGCTTCTTGGCTATCGGGCCCCCATCTTTGGAACCCTCGCGAAATTTATTTATGTCGTCGCTCTCCACCAGAACAGTAATGGTAATTCTCTCGGGAAAACCCCTCTGAGTGACTTTTTCTCGCCATTTTTGATACAGCTCACCCTCAGAAAGGCTCGGAACTGCCAAAGGCAAGCTCGCGAGTTCATTCAGCTTGTCATCTAAGACTGCAGAAGGAGTAGCCTCCTGAGCCGGTGCCGACTCTCCACCCTCTTTTGTTAGCTGAGGCTGCACGATTAAGGTAAACCAACCATGAGTTTTGCGATACCCTTGCTCATCAGCTCCGCCAAACTCAGCTGTCCCAGTTTTACAGGCAGCTGCACCATTTCGTAAGCTTTCCTCAGTATCTCCGGAACTACTTAGCCGCGTGGCATTGTATGGAAAAAAGGGAAACGCTGTCCCCGTACTAGAACAAGCCTCGATCATTCCTTCGTCGACTAATCGTAAATTTTCCGTCTTAATTCCCAGCTCGCGACACTCATTCTCTGACTGACTCACTAAAGACAGTTTGCAGAGCTTGCCATTATTTGCTAGAGCTTGCGTCAGCTGGGCGATTTGAACTGGTGAGGTGAGGACGTCACCTTGCCCAATTCCATAGTGATAGGTATTTCCTAAAAACCACCTTTCCCCTCGCGCCTGTTCCTTCCAGTCGGTAGTCGGCACCAAACCTCGAGCTTCAGCAGGTAACCCGATTCCAGTTTTTTCTCCCAATCCAAAAACCTTAGCCATAGTTGCCAGTTGATTCGGGCCCGTCCACTCTGCCACCTTATAAAAGTAGATGTCGTTACTCCGGGCCAAGGCTCTGACTAAGCCTATTGACCCCTCTGCTCTGCCAAACTGGCGAAAGTACCAATTTCCATACTGAAACTCTCCGACCTTCAAGACACCTTCATCTACCACCTGCGTGGAAGCATCAATCTTTTTTTCTTCTAACCCTGCCAAAGCGGTGACCAACTTAAAGATAGAACCTGGCGGATAGGCACCGGCAATGGCTCGATTAAAGAAGACTTTTTGAGGATCTTGAAAAAAATCTTGGACTTTTTGCTTTCGTAGCTTTTCTTGTTCCGGGTCAGCAAACGACTGACTTAAGATATTGGGATCAAAACTTGGTTGACTACTTAGTGCAATTACTTGGCCTGTTTGGGCGTCAGTAATAATGATGGTCCCGCGAATTCCCGACAGCGTTCTGCTGGCTACCTCGTTTAAGTACGGATCTAGCGTCGTTTGGATATCTTGTCCAGGCTGAGCGTCTTCCTTCCCGATTTGCCGGAGCCGTTGACCGAGCGCATCCACTTCAAAAATCACTTTCCCATCTATACCCCGCAACTCTCTTTCATGGATCAGCTCTAAACCAGCCTTCCCAATATGCTGATTTAACCGAACATCATCTTGCCTTTCAAGATCCTCTGCCGTGACTTCTCCCACATACCCCAGGACATGTGCCAAAGAAGAAGGATATCTATACAAGCGCTCGGTATCACTCACCACATGCGCAGACTCAGAAGCGGAAGAAGATAATAATCTTAATGCTTCTTCTCGGGTAATTGGCTCACGTTGGGTAAATAATGCTGAAGGAGTCAAGGCTCGATAGTACTTTTGAATATTCCACACTAACGGTTCGCCATATCGATCCAGCAAGCTTCCTCGGCGCGCGGCTAACGTCTGAGTATAAAAACGATTTTCATCAGCTTGCTTCAAGTACGTTTGTCCATGCACGAGTTGGAGATCCACCAATCGCAAACCCAAGACACTAAAGGTCAGGAAAAAAAGAAAAACAAATATTAAAAATCGGATATTTACTGTTCGGGGTCTCATATACTCACCTTAGTAGCCGCTTCGAAATGTGTACGTTTGGATCAAAATGCCGTCGATGCAGCCAGAAATAGGAAGCAACTCCAATAACACCAAAATATAGACTGTGAGCCAGCCATTCCCAGCTCGTAAAACGCAGCCCAGTGGTAAGCCCAATTACTACACTAGCAATGAGGACTAAGCCCATTACTTTCAAGTTCTCATGTCTAGCCACCTTTGCGTGATAGCTGGAGCCAATCGCCAAAAGAAAGACCAAAATCATTCCCACTGAGAAAGGTAACTGGTAAATCACTGCCAAAATAGAGCCAAATCCCAGTATCCAGGCTGCTTTTGACGAGAAGTTGGAGAAAGAAAACCGCTCACACAGAATAGTTAAAGTCAGCAAGGGTAAACCAACTGCTTTTTCTAGAGCAGTCAAGAATATTAGCAATACTCCCATAGCTAGTAATAAAAAGGTTTGTCTACTCACTTTTGTACCTCAACAGTATTTGATTCAAAAAACGACACAATCTGATCAATAACTAGAGTCTGAGTTGAAAGCCCTTTTTCGCGATTGATGGCCTGAATACGACCGATTAAGACTCCGGGCAACAAGCCAGGTTGGCCAACTGAGTCAACCCTTTCCCCGACCCGTACCTCCACTTCAATCGGTACCTCCTTCATCAGCACTTGTCGCCCATTTCCCACTACTATCCCGGTCACCCCAGACTCTGACTTAGCCAAGACAGGAAGACTCAAAACAGAAGAAAGGAGAACCACTTCAGCCTGGTTGGAACTCACCTTGCCGATTCGGCCCACCAAGGTTCGGGCTACGAATACGGGATTGCCTTCCCCTACGCCATCTGTTTGCCCTCTGCCCAAGGATGGTTGTCCATACGAAATAATTGGCGCAATACTGCTTTGGCTATTTTCTAGTTGATTTGAAGTCGACTGCTTAGCTTCTAAAACTTTTCTTAGTTCTTCATTTTCTTTTTTGAGGGCGTCATGCGCAGCGAGTTGAGCCAACGCCTCAGAGTAACGTAGCTCCAAATCCTGTAACTGCTGATACCGATAAACATTCTGAAAAACAGCCTGGAAGGGTGATTTGACTGCCTGGACTACTTTGACTGATTGCGTTAAGACTGGATTTATGACTCTCTCCCCAAATTGACGAACTGGGGCTAATAAACCAATTGTTTCGAGTAAAGCTAGCATGGCGATTGAGGCCAGCACTATCAGCCAAGAGGACTGTTCTTTCATGCTGACATTCCTCGAACCACATCTTCAAGTGGACTGGGTGAACTCAGAATATCAAGTTTTAGCTCTTGGGAAAAAAGCTCTGACATACCTGGCAACAAACTTCCTCCTCCCGTCAGGAAGACTCCTTGCTCTAAAGCCTTGGTCAGCAGCTCAGGATCACACTCCTGACAAAGTTCATGAAACCCTTCTATTAACTTCATGCTCAGCTCGAAGAACCCAGCTTGAAAAATTGCACTAGAAAGTGAGCAGGTAACTGGCAAACTACTTAAAATATCTCTGCCTCGGACGGCCAACACCTTGGAAGACTGCTCACTTGCTTTTATCCGGCCAATTTCTCGCTTTACTCGCTCAGCCGTCTGCCAACCAATATCACATTTATGCAGCTTTCGCGTTGCTTCTATCACTCGCTGCGTAAAGTCCTCGCCTCCAACTCGCCAGGACTTTCTAACTACAGGTAATCCGCCGGCAAAAATCGCCATTTCCGTACCCATTCCGCCAATATTAATGACACAACACTCGCCAGCTAAGTGCTTATACCGGCGTTGCGAACGCCAAATTGAAGTCAAGCTGTCTTGAAAAGTGACGCTGCTACTAATTAGTTGTAAGGTTTGTTTTAAGGTTTGCTGATGGGTCAGCTGTTCAAGATTTGAAACTGCGATTACAAATTTCTTCCTTCTAGTAAAAAACGGCAGTAGCTGGGGTAAAAAAGGCTGGAAGACTGCTGCAGTAAATGCTCTGGCTGCAGCTACGCTGACTACTTTTCCGCGCCGCACCGGAAAAACAACTTCTATATGGGGCGGAGTCTTACCAATCAGCTTGGACGCAGCGTTCCCTACAGCCACAGTTTCCTTGCTATGATGATGGAGCGCAATACAAGAAGCTTCGGAAAAGACGATCTTTCCCTCCAGCATCACCTTCGTTTGACTGGAACCAAAGTCAACCAAAAAGGTTTGGCTGCCAGACTTTTCTAGATTCTGACGAAGTCTTCGGACAAGAGTTTTAAAACGAGACATATCCCTAGTATAACCTGAGGAACGGGCTGGCTCTAAAGGAAAGCTCAGATGCTTGATTGCAAGGGGTCAGCTAGTCTTCAATCAAGTTTAGCTCATCAGCCGCAGTTCGCCATTGCTGATTATCAATCAGGTCTCGAGCATGTTCTACTTTAGTCAAAGTTTCAGGTTTGTTCAAATACAGACCAAGTAACTCAGTGATTCTCTCTCTCATCATCTCTTCTTTGAGCTCTAAGGCCTTTTCCAGCATAATTTTTTCTAAGTCAGGAATAAGCTTTTCTAAGAACTCGATCATCTCTGTTTGTCGATCTTCCTCACTTAACTCGGCTTTATCAGCAATTTTCTTAAAATCAACTAACTCTTCCTGAGTAAGCAGCAACTCAACGTCATTCTCGACAAAGTCTTCCCAAATAATCTGTTGCAACTCATCTAGAAACTCTTCTTTTTCTGCATCAGTAGCCTCCTGAATCCCCAATAAGTGAAAGATGTTTTGATCTTCTAAAGCTTGACTTACTTCTGGTTTTTGATCAGCTGTCTGGCCCTCCGCCACGCTTTGCTTGGCGGCTGGATCTGATGGCAACGAAGAGGAATTGGCTGGCGGAGTGTCTGAGCTTGGGGTCAGTGGTACTATGTTATCTAATTTGTCCGAAATGTCTGCAGAAGTCTTCCAGCTCGGTGAAGAACTTCCTACTGAGTCTGTAGGAACAATAGGAGTGAGCGGAGCAGAAACTACAGCCATAACTGGCTCTAAATCTGGTTCCTCCATTGGTTTTTCAGAAGTGAAAGTGGATTGCTCCTGAACTGCAGGTAATTGATGCTCCATGATTGCAGGAGGGATACTGGGAGCCGCTTCTGTTTCCGCTGGAGGTGCATAGTCGTCTACATATGAAGACACAGGTGAAGCTGCTGGAGGAGTCGATAATACTGGAGACTCAAGAGTAACTGTTGGCTCAGCTGAGGTTGAAGTTGGCAATGTCTGGTTCAAGTTCAAAGACATCGGTGGCGTGGGTGAACTTAAACTCGGGGGTGTAAAACTAGAAGGAGCAAACGCTGGAGGTGCAGTCGGCATAGGTAAGTCTTGAGCAACTTGGGTTGTATCCACAACTAATCCCATAGGCGAAACAGGAGCTGCACCAGCCACTTGCCCTGTCTGAACAAGCTGATCTACCATCTGCTGTGGGTCAATCTGATTAGAATTTGTATCACTCATGTAGCTCCTTGGCTGGTTTTCCAGTAATAATACTACCAATATACCCACCTAAAATGGAACCCGAATAAATCACGAAATTCTTTTCGCTTTCTTTCTTTTTCCAGAATGACATATACTATCTGAGTATGCCCGAGAACTCTCCCCGATCTAGTACTGCAGTAGATAATTTTTTAAGATCAGCGATTTTCTTTTTATTCCACTTCTTACTTTTCGCGACTCCTTTGGTTTTCACTTGGGTAAATGAAGAGTTGTTTGAGTTTAATAAAATGCTGGTGGTCTATTTCATTACCGTCTTAGTCACTGGATTTTGGGTAGCCAGAATGGTCGTTCAACGACAACGAGTTTTTCGTCGGACACTTTTTGATTGGCCAATCCTACTTTTTCTTGCTTCTCAAGTCCTCTCCACTCTCTTCTCCATTCACCCTCAGACCTCTGTTTTTGGCTACTACACCAGATTCCATGGTGGCCTTCTTTCCACAGTCTGCTACATTGTGCTTTTTTATGCCTTTGTCAGCAACTTTGAACGGCGTCACCTGCCTCGTTTACTCTTTACCACTTTTAGCTCGGCCTTGATTGTCGGTGTCTACGCGATTTTGGAACACTTTGGTCATTCTTTTAGCTGCTTACTTATTAATACGAGTCAGCAACTGGCTGGTGAGAATGCTTCCCAAGTTTGGTCGCTGGCAAATCTCTGGCAGTCATTTACTGCCAGCTGCTGGATCCAAGATGTGCAAAGTCGTGTCTTTGCCACTTTTGGCCAACCCAACTGGTTGGCCGCCTACTGCATCACCCTAATCCCATTGGGCCTCAGTCTTTTAAGCAGCAAAACTGAGCAAAGCATTCAGCCGCCAAGCGGAGCGTGGCGGCTGGCCGGAGAGCTACGTAAGAACCTTCTCTATGTAGTTGCGGTAACTGCGTTATTTTTGGCTCTGCTCTTTACCAAGTCACGTTCAGGCATCTTAGGCCTAGGAGTTGGCATGGGCATCTTTTTGCTTGGCTTACTCATGACTCGTTCTCAAACCTGGAAACCGACCGCTTTTATAATTGGCCTTTTTGCTGTGTTTACTCTGGTGTTTGGCACGCCGTACACTCCAGCGCTCAGTAAATTTTGGCAGAGTAACGGATCGATTGCTAATGCAGAACCAGTGGAAGCAGTGAATCGGCTCGACGTTGGCGGCACGGCTTCTGGTGAAATTCGCCGAATTGTCTGGAAAGGCGCGTTGCAAGTCTGGCAGCGCTATCCACTACTCGGCTCTGGCGTCGAAACCTTTGCCTACAGTTACTATAAAGATCGACCGATGGAGCATAACTCTGTTTCTGAGTGGGACTTTCTTTATAACAAAGCCCACAATGAATTCCTCAACTTTTTAGCCACCACTGGCGTACTTGGACTACTGAGTTACCTCGTCTTGCTCGCTAGCTTTATCATTCTGCCACTCTCGTACGGCATTTCTCCAGATCAGTGGTACCCCAAGCTTCGACGAGTATTCTCGCTTGGCATCAAAACTGACGTAAACCCAGCCAAGCAAAGCGTAGTAGACGGCCATAGAGTTGAACTACGGCCACGACTTCGTCTTCAGAGTATTGCTCTAGCAGCTGGGTTAGTCGGACTGTCAGTTTCTAACTTTTTTGGTTTTTCCACAGTGATGGTGGGAGTTCTACTGTTTTTGTTTCCCGCCTTTTTTACAGTCTGGTCTGAGGAACACTCGGTTTTAGCAAACCAAAAAGAAGGTCCGGCGTGGCTCTCGGACCATCCTCCAGGCTCCGCTTGGCGGCAGCTCTCCGGCCGTCAAATCGTAGGGCTCTGCTTGATCGCATTGATTACCCTCTTTTTAACCCTAACTGTCCTGAATACTTGGTGGGCAGACCGCTTCTACACGATTGGCAAACAGTACAACCAGGCTGGCCAAGTCAGCCAAGCGGTACCATACCTTCAACGCGCCATCCGCCTCTCTCCGGCAGAAGGACTTTTTTATGACGAACTTGCTTTGGCGTATGCCCGCTTAAGCTTGGCACTCGCCACCGAAAAAGAGGCGAGCATAGCTGGAAAAGTGGCAGAACAGTCTCTCCGATCTACTGATGAACTACTTGCCTTAAATCCAGTTCATCTCAATTTCTATAAAACTAAAGTTCGCGTCTTGCTCACCCTCTCACAGCTTGACCCCAAAGTTTTGGGGGAAGCAAAGACTACATTGGAAAAAGCCATTGAGCTCTCACCTACGGATCCAAAATTAGTCTTCAACCTCGCCTTGATTAAAGGCAGCATGGGCGAACTTGAGGCAAGCATTCAAGATTTAGAAAAAGTCGTTTCCATGAAACCAAACTACGAAGTTGCCCGAATGCGCTTGGCAGAGCTCTATGAAGACACCCGGCAGTGGGAAAAAGCTCGTGATCAGTACGCCTACATTCTAGAAAAGATTCAGCCAGATAATCTGGAAGCCCAGCTGAAATTTGCTCAATTAACCGCTACCGCTTCAGCCCAGCCAAATCGTTCCCCCTAACTTTCCTACTCGAAGTTATAATATGGTGAATGAAAATCATTACTGTTCCACATGCAACCCTGCGCAAAACTGCCCAGCCAGTAACTCAGCTAGATAAAAAAATCAAACAATTCGTGGCCGATCTTGGTCAAACTCTGGCCGCTACCAAGATGCCAAAGGGAGTTGGCTTGGCTGCTCCCCAGATAAATACACTCTGGCGAATGTTTGCCACCCAGCTACCTGAAGGTGTGAAGGGTGACACTAGAGGCAAAGACCTCCCCACTCGACTGCGAGTCTACATTAACCCTGAAGTGGCTGACTTTAGTGACGAGATTACTTTTGGACCCAACCCAGAAGATCCAATTTTGGAAGGCTGTCTTTCAATTCCCGGATTTTATGGCCCAGTTCCACGCCATCAATGGATCGAGATACGGTACCAAGAATTGGTTGGAGACGAGCTAGTCAACTCAACTCAGCGCTTTGAAGACTTTGCTGCGCGCGTCATCCAACACGAATACGATCACCTCAATGGCGTCTTGTTCATTGACTCTACCGTCAAGTATGACCTCCCACTCTACAAAGAAAATCGGACAAGTAAATTACAAGAGCTAGAACCAGAAATGGTGGCTGCCCTTCACCTACAAACCTTAATTAACCAATGAAGTACACCATTGCCATCGCTGGCTCCACCAACCACACAGTCATCTGTGCCAAGACCATTCTCCAAGATTCAGATTTTCAAGTTGCCTGGATCTTGACTCCCTCACCCAAGCTAATTGGTCGCAAACAGGTCTTAACCAAAAATCCGCTCCATCTCTTTGCCGAGGAGCACGATCTTCCCTGCTTGGAAGTTTCCGACAAAATTGATGGAGCCGTAGAAGACGCTGTCCTCGCCCAACCTAAGCCGTCAGATTTTTTGCTGGTGGTCGACTTTGGCTACTTAGTTCCTGAGTGGCTGCTCAAGTATCCACGCATTGCGCCGCTCAATATTCACCCGTCAGATCTGCCACGCTGGCGCGGTAGTTCACCTGGCCAGTTTGTTCTGCTACATGGAGAAAAGCAATCTGCTGTGACCTTGATGGTGATGGGTAGCGGTTTAGACACCGGGCCAATTATTAAGAAAGAGTTCTTTGATGTGGATCCTAGCTGGACTCAAACCGAGTACTATAGCTATAGCTTTGAGTTAATTCAAAAAAACTTAGCAGAGGATTTAAAAAAATTCGCCTCTGGTGAACTAGTAGCTAGTCCTCAGCCTGAGCTCTCGCCTACCCCTCCAGCGCGCCGACTTACCCGCGAAGACGGCTTTATTTCTTGGGGGACGCTGGAAGCTGCAATGATGGGTCAAGTACGCACTCTCCAGACCTCATCATTATTATTGGAAGCATTTGCGAAGGTACAAAGCTGTCCTCTCTTAATTAACCAGGCAGTCAAAGCACTTCAACCCTGGCCAGGAGTCTGGACCAAAGTGATGATGGAGAATGGTGAAAAGCGAATGAAAATTCTCGAAACTGAAGTAGCGGAGGAACTTGACAGCACCAGGTTTTTGAAACTAAAAATCGTCCAACTAGAAGGTGAAGCACCGAGTGATTGGCAAAGAATATCTAGTTTAGTGAAATAATTTTAGTGAGAACTCGAAACAATTATTCTTTACTCTTGACGTAGTGAGTGGTCAAACCAGACTTCTTTAACTGCTTTAAGACACTACTTGGGACGCGCAAACGCTGTCGCACTCCATCTAACATCAAGGTAACCGTGTGCAAGTTATACCTAAAAGCGTGCTTGCTGCGGTTCTTGGCATGAGAAACTCGATTGCCAATATGTGCGATTTGAGGGTACTTGATTGCGTATGCCATACATTCCTTACTTAAACAGTAACTCCAGACGGTTGGATTTTACCATATTGCCAAGAACTTTGAAACTAATAAGCAAAAGCGCTACTGCAAGACCAGTTGCGCAAGCCCTCAGTCCAAGGTGAGTATAGAAACCCCAAGTTTTTTGGCCAACACTAAATAACTTACATCGGAAGCAGACAATTTATGATTCATGGCTTTATGAGTTATAATTGAGTTGATGATCAGTCTTCTCTTTAGTAATCCGTTAATTTTCTTTATTGCCTTTGGTGGCTTAATCATTTCTCTGACCATTCATGAGTTTGCCCACGCCTGGACCGCAGATAAGCTTGGTGACCCTACTCCCCGCCTGCAAGGCAGAGTCACACTGGACCCACGCGCGCACCTCGATCCACTCGGTACAGTGATGATACTGTTGACTCGTTTTGGCTGGGGAAAGCCAGTCCAGTTTGACCCATATAACTTGAAGCATCCGGTGCGAGATAGCGCCATTATTGCGCTAGCAGGGCCTGCCTCCAACTTATTGCTCGCTGGCGTGTTATCCCTAATTCTTTACCTCCAAATTTTGCCTTTCACTCTACTAGAGTTTGCGTTTGCACAGATTATCGTCACCAATGTGGTCTTAGCCATCTTCAACTTAGTGCCAGTTTACCCTCTCGATGGAAGTAAGATTTTAGTTGCGCTGTTGCCTAAAGAAGCTGCGTTTGATTATGATCGCTTTATGAGTCAGTACGGAATCTTTGTCCTTCTGGCCCTGATTTTTCCCTGGTATCAGGGTATGGCCCCCATTTCATTTCTAATTAGTCCAGTCATCCAGTTTATGACTTCTTTTCTGTTGCCTAGCATTCTGTAGATGCAACAAACGAAACTTCCCCCTTTTGTTATTTTCTTCAATCAGAGCGAAGAGTTTCACCATCTCAAGAACGAGATCTTTACCCACAATGCGTATTACTTTGAGACTGAGAATCCAGCACCTCGAATCATTGATGCTGGCGCACATATTGGTTTAGCGACGCTCTACTTTAAGAAGCTCTTCCCATTAGCTCATGTTAGGGCGATTGAGCCGAATCCAGCCGTTATAGGGGTTCTCCAAAAGAACCTCGAGGAAAATCAGGTTCAGGACGTCAAGTTCCACCAAGTTGCCCTCGCGGACAAGGCTGGAACCAAAACGTTCTTCTTTGACCGCAGTGCTCACAACTGGCAGAGCACTGCCAGCTTTACCGACGGCGCCTGGAACCACACCCAGGAAAGTGCCAGCACCGAAGTACCTACCGTCCCCTTAGCCCAGTTTTTAACTGAGGAGATTGATTTTCTAAAGATGGACATCGAGGGTGCTGAGCAAGAAGTATTATTAGCCTGTGGAAGCTTGATTCGCCAGGTGAAGCACATGTTGGTCGAGTTCCACCCTGGCAAGCACCAATCTCTGGAAAAAATCTGCCAGCTCCTCAAGGAGAATGGCTTTTCCATCGAGCTATGGCAGGATGGCAAAAGCGTAGAAATGTACCCGAAAAAAGGCCTAACCTACATTGAAGCTAAACGCCGTTCAAATCACAAAAAATAACAGTTTTTTGTACTCAATGGTACTTTTTGACCCCCAGACAGAACCATTCATTGAACACATTTATTTTCGAGGTAATTATTGTTTATCTTCCCTTTAGAGCAAGGGAGAGCCTAGCTTCGCAGTAAAAAACACTTTTTTGGTTCTGCCTCAGTCAATATTTGATATTTTACTCAGTTGGGATATTTTGAGCCAACAACCAAGCCCACAAAGGCAGGTACTGAATATGCTTACCATGAATTGTTTTATCTCCAAACGTATTTTTAGTCAGCAAAACTCCTCGCTCTTTTTTAAACTCTTGCAGTGCTTCTACCAACCCATCTTCTTCTCTCTCGGGAATGTCATCTGTATAAGTACAGTTATACAGACTGGTCTCACCATTCATCACAATGAAGTCAACCTCTCGTTTATTTTGCCAATAAAACACCCCCACTTGGCTTTTTTTTAACTCGTTAAAAACAAGATTTTCGGCGTTTCTCCCAAGATCTGGAGAAAATCGTAAAACATTAAAGTTTCTCAGGCCATTATCAATGGCATATATTTTTTTTGGCTTTTGAATATCTTGTGTTTCTTTCGTTGAGTATGAAAAAAAAGTTGATTCCGAAAAGAGGTAGGCCTCATAAAAGTACTCTAGATATGTTTTTATTGTGTCTGGCGCAAGCTTGAGCGGCAATCCTAGTTTTCGATATGTATGAGCCTTGGCAAAGTCGGCCAAAATTCGCAAACCAAACACCTCAATGTCTTGAGGATTACGAATTTGGTGGGGAGAAATAATGTCGCGTACTAAAAAATTACGGTAGTAGTTTTGGGCGATAAGTCGTTTCTCGCTTTGCTCCTTTGCAAGTACTATCTCTGGAAACCCCCCTTCCTGAAGGTAATTATTGAGGTAGTAAAGAAAGACCGATGATTGAGTATTATTGTTTATCCATACCTCTTCAACTGTATTCCCTCTATAGAACTGAACGTTGTGGATCTCGAGATACTCAATGAAGTTCAGTGGGCGAATCAGAAACTGAACAGTTCGACCTGTCAGTAAGGTTGCTGTTTTTGACTCTTCAATTGAATGGTGTGAACCACTTATAAAGACCTTTACTTCTTCTCCAGATTCATACCAAGTATTTAGTACGTGATTAAATGCTGAAATTCCCTGTATCTCATCCAAGAATAGGTACACCTTACCCTGAGGGTTGTACGTCGATTTATACGTTTGATAGAGTTTCTCTAGCAGCTCGGCCCCCACAATGAAAGCATCCCTCTGTTTCCCCTCCTCAACCAAGTGCTTTTCTATTACAACGTCTTCTAAGTTAATGTAGACCAGATTTAGGGGACTAACCCCTGTTGCAATGAGTCGCTGCATAAGTTGGTGCATTAAAACTGACTTACCGGAGCGTCGTACGCCTGTGAGAACCACTATGTGACGCATCGCAAGAGTTTTTTCAATTTGAGAAAGATACCAATGCCGAGGTGCAGTGTGTCGCCACTCCGCCTTCGTGATACCTAAAAAATGAGGGTTCCATTTACCAAGTAATGACTGGATATCTGTAGCATTCATACAAGATATATCTTACACTTTAGGTTCAAACTGTCAAATATATCTTACACTTTTGAAGTAATCTGTCATCTATAGATTCTTTCTAACCGCGGGAAAGGTACTCGCCAGTATCAGTATCCACCACAATCACGTCACCAGTTTTGATGAAAAGCGGGGCAAAAACTTCAATTCCTGTCTCGACTGTGACGGGTTTCTTTGGGGCATTTACTCGATTGCCAGCAGTGGCATCTTCAGCATAGGTCACTTTGAGAATTACGTTGAGTGGGAAGCGCACACCAATGGCTTTATCGTTGTAAAACAAGATGTAGGCCGTCAACTCAGGAATCAGGTAGCCCACTTTATCCTCAATCAAAGCTTTAGGAATAGCGACTTGCTCATACGTCCGAGGATCCATAAACACGATCTCTTCACCATCAACGTAGAGATACTGCATTTCTTTACTCTGGACGTCGAGTTCTTCGACATTCTCGACAGATTTAAAAGTGAAATCTTGGGTAGCACTCGTCTTGACGCTCTTGAGGCGAGTGCGCGTAAACGCAGAACCCTTCCCTGGACTAACAAACTCGGTCTTTGTCACGAGGTATGGCTGGTCTTTAAAAAGAATGTAGGAACCTTTGCGGATATTTCCGCCTTTGATCATTGGCATACGGACGAGATTGTACTCGAAGAGATCTGGAGATTCAAGGCAC
>CAZMXT010000004.1:0-71033 GCA_964570365.1 uncultured Pseudomonadales bacterium
TAGAAAATTTACTTCATTTTCCTAAATTTAAAGATAGATATCTTCGAAGGTTTTAGCTATGTCTAGCAAGAGTGTGCTTTTTATTACTCAAATTTACCCTTCTGGTGCAACCGGAACTACTGTAAAAACAAGAAATACAATCTTATTTTTACTTAAGAAGGGCTTTGAGATTGATGTCTGTTGTGTCCACCATGAAGCGATGGTAAAAAATGAGATTAATGCTGAAGGATTAAGAATCTTTACTGTACCCAAGCTAGTGATTTCTAAATTAGATTTAGGTTATATCTTGCGAGTCTTGTCAGTGATTGCTTCACCTTTGCCCTTTCGGATAAAGAAAATGTATGATCGGAGATTAGATACTCTAATTTCCATACTAGAGCAAAATTCTAGATATGACTACGTTTTTTATGATGGATTTTCAACTTTGCAGTATGCCAAGAATTATAGTAAAAAGTATATTTATATTGATGATGAAGATATTACCGATCTATTAGGAAAGAGAGAAAAAGAGAGTAAGAATATATTGCTTAAGTTATTTTTTAGATTAGAAATAGTAAAGTGTAAGTGGTATGAAAGAAGATTCCTACCTCGAGTTTCACAGCTTTGGGCAATTAGTCCCAATTCTCTTAAAAGATTGAAGAATATTACTAATGCTAAATCATTTCTAATGCCTACTGTGGTGCCATTTAAGCGCAGCGCATTTAAAAAACAGTCAAAAGATATTGTTTTTAGTGGTTTATTGAGCTGGATGGAAAATGTTCAAGGAGTAAAGTGGTTTTTGGAGAATCATTGGGGACAAGTTCTTAGAGAGGTTCCAGATGCAAAACTGATAATAACTGGCCAAATGGCTAATGACGAGTTCCAAAACTATCTCAAGAAGTTTAAAAATGTAGCTCTCAAAGGATATGTGGGTGATTTATTTGAAGTATATAAGAAAACGGCAGTGGCAATTTCACCTATTCTGATTAATAGTGGAATCAAAGTTAAAGTTTTAACATACCTAAGTTTTGGTTTACCTGTTGTTGCCCTTACTCAATCGACCTGGGGGATGAGCAGCCTTAAGGGGGTAGAAACTGCTAATGAGCATGACTTTGGGGTAAAAGTTATATCCTTATTAAAAGATAATCGAAAAAGAGAAAAACTTGCAGCTGCTGGAATTTCAAATATTAAACAGTATCATTCAGAAGAAGCATTAGAAATCTTTTTCCTCAAAGCTGAGGTAATTTAAGTTGAGGTGAAATAAGTATGGTAGAAAGAAAGCATACTAAACAAAAGATTCTAGTAACTGGAGGAGCTGGGTTCATTGGCTCTCATCTGGTCCGCCGTTTGGTTGCGAGAGGTGATGAGGTAACTGTAATAGATGACAACTCTCGAGGCTCCTTTGCAAATTTAAAATCTACCATTCAACGTATTCGACTAGTGCAAATGGATCTACGCTGTGAAGAGGGGCTGGATAAAGTTTTTAAAGGCCAAAATGTGGTATTCAACCTAGCTGCCTTGAATACAGGGGTAGACTATGATTTGGGTCGAACACAGACCATGTTTGAAGATAATATGTTGCTACAGCTTATTCCCATCAGAGTTGCAGGAAGAACTAAGACTATAAGGAAATTCATTCAGGTAAGTTCTGCAAGTGTTTATTCTCGAGAAGCAATGGAAAATCAGGTACCTACTCCAGAAACTGCAGATACCAGCAACCCAGAACCTTCTAAGTTAGGTTATGCATTCGCTAAAAAAATGGGTGAGAATCTAGCATACTGGTACTCTGAGAACTCTCACTTAAAAACTGTAATTGCACGTTTTATTAATGTATATGGAGAAAATGACAACTTTGATGAAAAGGGACATTTCATTCCTGTAATGATCAGAAAGTTCTTGGAAGCTCAACAAGAAGTTCAAGTCTTTGGTAGTGGTAAACAAAAAAGATCTTTTTTATACGTTGAGGATGCAGTTGAAGCGCTGCTAACCTTAGAGAGAAAAGGTAAAAGTGGGGATGTCTATAATATTGATGCGGGAGAAGAGCACTCGGTAAAAGAAGTTGTTGACTCAATTTATCAACTTCTAGGGCAGCCTCAATTAAAAGTTCAGTACGATACAACAAAGCCCGAAGGTTCTCAGAGAAGATTGCTAGATTCTCGTAAGTTGAAAGCGCTGGGCTGGTCTCCTCAAATTTCTTTTGAGACAGGACTTAAACGAACGGTTGAAGACATTAAAAAAAAGTTAATGTCTTGAGATGAAATCCTCTCAGATACTCTCTCAGCGAATTGACAATCTCACTTTAGATCAGCTATATAAATCATTGAAGGGAAGGATTCTTGCAAAGAAAAAAGCATTAGCTTTTGCAATGAATGTACACATTTTAGTTAAGCTTTCACAGGACACTGAGTTAAAAAATAGACACAATAAAGCTGATTATATATATGCAGATGGTCTCCCGTTAGTCTGGTTGTCCAACTTTTCCCAAATGAAATTGTCAGGAAGGGTCAGTGGAACAGATCTTTGTTATAAAATTCTTAATGATCCTCACAACAAAGTGTTTTTACTGGGGTCTACTCAAAGGATTCTAAGGAAAATAAAAAAAAAGTTTGGTAAGTCTGTGATTGACTATTACTCGCCCTCTTTTAAAAGGGTATGGGAAGACAGTGAAAATATTAAAATCATTCAACGAATTAATAAATCAAAAGCTACAGTATTGCTAGTTGCGGTAGGTCCTACTAAGCAGGAGGAATGGTTGCTAAATTACTTTAATCTGACTAGCTCGCTTATTGGCTTAGGAGTAGGTTCAGCACTAGATATTATTTCTGAAGAAAAACCAAGAGCACCGTTATTGCTAAAAGACTATGGCTTTGAGTGGCTTTGGAGGATTTTACTCGAACCAAGAAGGTTGGCCAGAAGATACTTTGCAGATGTTTTGGCTCTCACACAGCTGTTTATAAGCCATTTATTAAAAAAACTCAGACTTAACCTTAAATAGCCTTACTTTAGCCTGGGTATCAGAATAAAGTGTACGAATGAGAGAGATCTTGGGTAGAAGAAGGTTGCATTCATACTCAAAGTTTGAGTGCCACTCAGCATTAAGATACTCATAACTATAGACTGTAATTAAAGTTTTCTCACCCAAATCACTTTGACCGAACTTGCAATCATATTTGCCTGGTAGGTCTATACTGTTAAAGTTAAGTTGACGGTATGTTAAGAAATTATTAGGATACTTTAAGTTGTGTTCTTTATGCATAAGCTCAGTGTTTCCATAACTAAAGAAAGTGGCATCGTCTTCAAAAAAATAAAGTACTGAGTCATATTGATAGGCAACTGCTATGTTTATGACGCTTTCTGTAAGCGGAGGCTCATTCAAGTTATTGGGGTGCAGGTCAGTACAGCAAAATCCCAGTGAACATTCTGTTCCTGTTGTGCAACTTTATAAATTGAAGCAATAAGTAAAAAGAAGAATACCAAAAAGAAGAGGCTCCATAAAATTATGAGGTGATTCTGAGTGGACTTTTTACTTTTTCTAATGAGATTTTTCATAAACTTAAGCTAATCTAGAAATTCACAAAATGGTCCCAACTTCTCATATCACCGCTATGCTTTTGCAAAATACAAAAACTTCCTTGATATTCACGACTTATTCTCTGTAGTCTTCGCTCGTCCCAAAAAAGGATGTTTTTAATAACCCATTCGTCATTTGCATCAATATTCCACAACTTAAATGGTAAATTCTTAATTAAGAACATCACTGCCTTGCGAACAGACGGATTCCATAAGTTGCGAATAATTAACACTCCGCCATTTTGCAAAAATTTAGTTGCAAAGTAAATGTCTGTCATGATTCCATCAAATCGTTCATCACCATCCATAAAAAGAAGATCTACTTTTTGATTTAATTTTTTTAAATTGGAACCAAAAAATTCTTGAGAACTTTGTGAAACAAAATTAATATTCTTCAATTGGAATCGCTCAACTGCCTTCAGGCCCATCATTTCAAAGTTGTCTTGAAAGTGATCCAATACATAATGTTGTTTAGGTCTAAAAGGTCCTTTCTCCATCCATAGGGTGGAGATGCCGTATCCCAGACCGATTTCTACTATTAGTTTTGGTTTAAAATCGTTAACAAATTTATTTAAAAAACTTCCTTCACCATAATTAATCGAAGTAGGGAAGTACTTTTTCCTCTGCTCTGCAAATTCTTCTCCAAAATATATTCCCTCTAAAAAATTCGATATAGTGTTGTCTCGTTTGAATGCCATAATAGCTATTCTAATCTAGATTATGAAAATTGCCTTATTTGGTTATGGCTACTGGGGAAAAATTGTCTATAAGGAGCTGACGGCTCTAGGCCTAAGTGTGATGATTGTCGATCCCACTCTTAAAGATCTGAAAGCGTCCACTCAAAGTGACGTCTTAAAAGATTCCACAATTCAACATTGTTTTATAGTCACACCTGAAGCTTCTCATTTCAAAGTTGCTCAAGCGTGTTTACAAAAAAATAAGCATGTTTTTGTAGAAAAGCCTCTTTGCCTGAAAGGGATTGATGCTCAAAAGCTGATTTTTCTCAGCCAACATTATAAGCAGGCGCTTTTCGTAGACTACACCTTTCTTTATGACGAGGCCTTTCAATACATTCAGAGATATGTCCAAGAGAAGAACTTTGGCTCGTTAGTCTCTGTGCGCACTGTTCGGCATAGCCAGCGACAGTCCCAACAGGCTATCAAGATCAGTGATGACTTAGTCATTCATGATTTGTATATCTTAGAGAGACTTTTTGACTCAAAAATTACTAATTTTGAGATTCTTTTTGCGCAAAACTCAATGCTCAAGTTACAGTTACTCTTTGAAGACAGCAGAATAGCAACTGGTGAGTACGTGTGGTCTGCTCTAAACTCAAAAAGAGAGATCACTTTAAAAGGTGAAACTGGGGAACTGACTTGGGATAAAACCCAAGCTATAAATAAAGATCAAATGACAGAAAAGTCTCAGCTAGGAAGTACTACTACAGAATACATTAAAAAATCTTCAGCATTAAGTAACTCAGTTCAGGCTTTCTTGGAGTTGTCCAAACATACTTTTGCAAACCCCAATCTAGCTCACGAAGACTACCTTCGTCACGTTAGAATCCTAGAAGGAATTCATCATGCATGTCCCGCTTTTTAACTTAAAACGCCAGCTTGCCAGCCTAGAAGTTGAGATTCTTCAGAAATTTCAAAGTTGTATAGAAAATACTGAGTTCACTGTTGGAGCAGAGACAGTTGCTTTTGAAAAAGCTTTTGCTGCGCTTTGTCAGACGAAGTACTCAGTTGGAGTTGGCTCAGGCACTGCCAGCCTTCTCATAGCTTTAAAAGCTGCTGGAATTTCTGAAGGTGATGAAGTGATCACTACACCATTGAGTTTTGCTGCCTCTGCCGATACAATTGCCTTGGCTGGAGGAACGCCTGTTTTTGTCGAGACACTTGCTGAAACTGGAAATATTGATCCAAAATCTATCGAACAGCACATTACCCCCAAGACAAAAGGATTGCTGATAGTCCATCTCTATGGTGTCCCGTGTGAGATGGATGAAATTTGCGCTATCGCGAAAAAGCATCATCTTTTCCTGATCGAAGATGCTTCACATGCCCATGCCAGTCTATATAAAGGCCAGCCAGTTGGGTCATTTGGGTTAGGTGGGTGCTTTTCTCTGTATCCTTCCAAAACATTGGGAGCGTTAGGAAATGCGGGGGTAGTTGTATCGAGCAATAAAGAATTTATTAAAAAAGTTCGGATGTATGCCCATCATGGAATTGCTGACTTAGCGCATAAGTACTCACATTCTGTACATGGCTATAACGAACTGATTGATAATCTCCAAGCTGCTGCCTTGAATGTCAAAATGAGGCGGTTACGTCAGTGGATTGTCCGGAAAACTGAGATTGCAGTCATATACAACCGGACTCTCCAACAACTTAATCAACCTGGAATGTGCTTCCCTGATAACACTCAGCCATCTTTATATGTTTTTGCAATTCAGGTCAATAAAAGAACAGAATTCCAAGAGTTTTTAAACAAAAAGGGGATCGAGACAGGTATCTACTATCCTACCCCCCTGCACCTTCAGCAATCCTTCAGCAACAGAAAAGACCTAAAACAGGTAAAGCTGAGTTTTCCGCTCGCAGAAACTTTTTTTGCTCAAACAATGTCTCTTCCACTTTATCCAGAATTAACAGATCTGGAAGTTGAGTATATTTGCCAAGCTATTAAAGAATTCTTTCAATAAAGTCAGCTCTCTATTGTTTAAGAGGTGATGCTCAGGATACACTTGATGTAGTTATGTTAAAGTTAGATCAAGTCTTATTTTTTCTTGGCTACTTTAGTTTGCTGTTCTTACTTTTAACCCTAGGTGATGTTGAAATTGTGGTAGTTTGGCTTGGTCTGATTGCGTCTTTTTTCTTTCTTTTTAGAGAAAAACTCACTTTGAATTTTTATCAACCTGGCTTCCTCGCTGCGACGTTACTGTTGAGCGTGACTGTCTTTTCTTTACTCACCACCGTGAGTTTGCCAGCTACTGTCTTAAGAATATTGGTGTTCTTAGGAGCTTTCTTAGCTTTCCTCTTCTTTCTTCGTCTAGATAAGAAATGGATCTCTGACGAGCTGCTGGCCTTAGGTTTTGTAGCCGTAGGTGTGGCAATTTCCCTGCTTACTTTAATCCTCCTTATTTTCCCTCAGATAAGTAGTAGGTTGCCGCCAATGAACCTGCTCGTCTCGACGTATGGCCATAACCATGCGGCGACATACTTGGGTTTTTCACTTCCTCTAGCTTTTTACTTCTGGTGGGAAAGGAGAAGTCGTTGGGTTTCGATTGCTCCATTACTGATTATTATCCTGGGGTTGGCACTTACGTTTGCTAGATGGTCAATTCTCGTTTCGCTCATATTGTTCTTTATCTTATTGAGCCGGGTTCCAACTTCTCGGAAACAGAAGCTGCTCTCGTTCGTCATAACACTCCCAATCCTGGTATCAATTTTTATTCTGAGCTTCTTCAGTTTAGGTAAAACTGAGTGTCCTTTTTTAAGTTATCAATCCCAGTTGTGTAAATCTATTCAGGTAGAGGCCAGGCCAGAGTATTGGCAGCAAGCCATTCAGGGCCTGAAAGAAAAGCCGCTGTTTGGTTGGGGACCAGGAGCCTATTTTATTAATTCCAGAAAAAATGCTGAAGGGGCAGCCTTTTATTCAGCCTATGCTCACAATGAGTATCTTCAGATCTTGGCTGAGTATGGGTTGCTGGGTGGGGGAATTTTCTTGATCTTTCTTGCTTTTTTATTTAGGAGAGCTCTCGGTATTATCTTCCAAAAATATTCCCTACATACAGCTCTTGCAACGTCAGTACTCTTTCTGCTCTTGGATGGATTACTTGACTATAACTGGACCTTCTCCGGTATTTTATGTATTCTTTTTTCAACGGCAGGTCTCATTTTCCGAGAGTCGGTCTCAAAGCCTTTAGTAACTTCTCCAGCTGTGAAGAAGTTGTATAAGCTTGTTTACCTAAGTATCACTACTACAATAATTCTTCTTAGTCTCCTGGCTTCTGTATCTTTGCTTTTGGGGAAACTGAAAAAGCCGGAAATAGCTAATCAATTTTTTCCTTTTTTTGAGTTTCAAACAGAGCGGTTACTTAGCTCTGAAAATTTTCCTCAGTCTCAATCTCAGCTCATAGCAACTCTCTACTGGAATCACTCCACTATTTTGTCTAAGCTCTCTCAATCCGGTTATGAGCAGGAGCATAAAGCTCAGTTATTGACGCAAATGATTGCGCTGGAACCGAAGAACTTGCTCTATCAGAAAGAAAGACGCAAACTGCTCATTGAGGCGAAAGATTGGCAAGGCTTGATCCAGCAAGCGCGAGACTTTCGTGTTGTGTATCCTGGTACAACAATCTGGAATCTCTCTGAGGCTAGCCACCTGCAAATTGTTGATGAGTTGGTCAAAGCAGGAAATAAGGCTCTCGCTGATGACCCGGAGGCTGCTGCTGCTCTCTATTTGGCAGCCTATGACCTTAATCCATGGCTGATCAATGCTACTGATTTTGAGGTGAACATGTTCCAGCAATTGAATAGTCTTGAAGATGCAAAAGCGCTCGCCTTTCTAGGCTCATTTCAAGTTCAGGATATTGGCAGATACCATCCAGTTATAGGGGATTGGTGTCGGGGGAAGATCAAAGAGAAGATCATCGGTAGTCAATGGCATGAAGTGTCTGAGTATACACAGTGCGTACTTCGCTTTTCGCCTTGGAGTGGTCACTTAGTCTGGCTCGATGCTTCTCAAGTTTTTATGGCACATCCTCAATTTAAAGTAGGAAAGCCAGCTGAGCAAAGATCCTTCGTTCAGAGTTGGGCAGAAGTGCATACGATCTTAAGTTCTCATAAAGGGGAGTATGAGCTGGATAAAAAATCTGAGGAAGAGCTAGCTCTCTATCTCAACGAAGTAGACAAGCTATAGTGGTAACTAACAAGAGAACATCTTTAGCAATACTTCCATCTCGTAACGTATTCTCTTCCAATTTCCTCCACTTCTCCAAAGAAAAATATCTCTTTGGATCAATCGCCCAAAGTGAGATCACCCCTGGTTTTACCTGGTATCGAAACTCCCACTCTTTGTCTAGTTTCTTCGCTTCTGCGAGAGGTAGGGGGCGAGGGCCAACGAGGCTCATTTCGCCTCTTAGAATATTTATTAGTTGAGGCAGTTCATCCAAACCGCTGCGAGACAGAAACTTTCCTAGGAGAGTAAAGCGGGGGTCATCTTTCATTTTAAACATTGGCCAGGGCGCTTCATTCTGGCCCAATAAAGTCTTTTTTTGCTTTTCTGCTCCCACAGTCATGGTACGAAACTTAATCAGGGGAAATGAACGCTTCTGGTACCCAACTCGCTGCTGGATGAAGAGAATTGGCCAGCCACTCGTAATAAAAACGCCAATGAGGATCAAAAGAAAAATTGGCCACAAAAGAAGAATCGCTAAAATCGCTGAAGTAACGTCAAAAAGACGTTTCTGTGAACTAAAGTAGTAGGGTGAGATGAACTGGCTAGAAATATCTCTGTATCTTAGTTCATCTTACTAGTATGAACAAGCGATATTGTTGAGCGGAGTTAAGTAATATCCTTAGGATCATCGGCGTTGGCAAAATCAGCTTCGTTTGCGCCTCGACTTTGCCAATAACTCCAGATTCCAGTGGCAATGCAGAGAAATCCGCCTGCTAGAAGCATTAAAGTAGTGCCTACAGAACCAGATTTAGGTAACGCACTTGAGGTAGATGGCATGGTTACTCGGGGAGAAGCACTGGTGCTGGCACTTGATGAAGCAGTTGGTGATGGTGAAAAAAGAGGACTAGGTGACGGAATCGTAAACGGGTTATTGGTCCCAAACGGAGTTGGTGAGGTATTTGCTTGAGCTAGTAGTCTGCTGGTCGCAGTTGAACTGACATAAAAAGTTTTGGTCTCTGTTTTTTGCTGGCCGGTTGCAGGATCTGTATAGGTGATAGTCACTGAGTGCTCACCTGGCTCAAGTTCTTTCTCTCCTAGTGAGAGAGGGAGAGAAAAATTCCCAGCTGCATCAGCAGTCACTTGAGTAACAATTTGAGTTTCTGAGTTAACCTGAATAGTTACCACTACGCCAGGAGCTGCTTTACCCATAATGGTAGGTTGAGTGGTGTTCACCGTTGGCTGGTCTACCTTGTCTAAGTTGACTGTTACAACCTCAGTAGCAGCTGGTGTCGGAGAATCTTCTGGTAGCGGAGAAGGTGACTCACTTGGTAAAGAGCTCGGATTTTCTGCAATCACGTCATTTTCTGCCTTATCAGGGTCTTCATCTTCACTGCTGCTATCTGTAGTGAAAGTATCTGTATCTGGCTGGGCTGCACCACCTAAACTGATCGTGCGAACTGGCTGTGACTCGTCAACCGTAACTTGGAGTGTAGTTGTACTGGAAATTTGAGGACCCTGAACAAAAAGGTTGAGTGTTTCAGTAGAACTTACGTCAACTGGTTCTAAGGAATCTCTTTTACGAGCATTGGAGAGAGGGATTGCCCAGCTCCCAGAACTGCGCACCAGAGTAGAAAGCTCTCCTACTTCAGGAATAGTTAGGTAGACAACTGCACCTTCGGCGGGAGAGCCACTTGCAGCCATAATATTTCCATAAACAGTTTTCGCAGCTGTAGTTGCTCTGGCGCGTTTAGCAGTTTTGACGGTAAAAGGTGCGCCATTATTATCATGCTTAGAGACTGAGGCAGTCCCCAAGGTAAAGTAATAGTCCTTATCAGGATCAACATTCTTGACGCTAATATGATGAGTAGAGTATTGGCCAACACTACCAGACAATTGGTCTCGATCATCACTCGCCTGGAGCTTGAGCTCAGTGGCAATTTCTCCATACTTAATAAAACCACTGGTAGCTTCATCTGTTAAAAAAGAAACCGTAAAGCCCGTGTCATTCACATTCGTCACTTTAATATTTTGAGGGGTAGTCTGCGGAGTAGCTCGAGGGGTAAAAACTCCTCCTCCAGTTCCAATCATAGCAATCCCACCAATTAAGGAGAGAATAAGAATTCCAATACCCAGTAAGGTTGGAATTTGACGTTGGGCAGTTCTTTTTTGAAAAGCAGGCATAAACTAATCAATTTACTTTAGGTGAATGCCGGGTGGAATACAACGCGAAGAAGGTCCGAAACACAGTCATGACAACAGCTATGGGGAAGGTACTTCTTCAACTACTGGAAGAGGAGTGGGGCTCTGTCCTACAGTCTCAGTCTCAGGGCCGGCAATAGCAGGAGTAGCTGGAGGTTGGTACGGGTATGAGGGTGAGTCCACGATGACAGTTTTTTTGCCCGTCTCATCTTCGGTGAAAAGAAAGAGTGGGAAGTCAGTCAGCTCTTCTGATTGATAGCCTTTTTTTTGCTCAATCCGTGAAACAACTTCCAAGTTGATATTGGGATTGAGTGGCTCAGCTAAACGAAGCAGCTCCGGAGATGTCTCAGTCACTTGCTGGGTTCGAAAAATGCTAATTCCTATCCAGATCATGGCGGTTACAAACGTAAAGATTAGAATCCGCAAAACAGCTTGGCGTTGTTTTAAATCTTGTAAATGACTTTGCATAATTATTCTACTTTGTTTCTACTGGTTGTGCAGGGTCAGCGGATGTCGTGGCATTGGCCGCTTCTAAATCATAGTAAGGAATATTGAGGGTGACTGTGGCTTGAAGGCCTTTTTCGCCAACTTGCTCCACTTTATTAAATAGAATTGAATCGACGGTAAAGACCCGGCGAACAGCCCTCAGGTCTTCTATAAACTTGCGAATGACTAGGTACTTACCATCAAGAATTACCACGACTGGCCTTGAAACCCGACTTTTTCGAGAAAAGAGTACATCTGGGTCAGTTTCCTGCGGTACTTGTTTCGCCTCAATCGAGGAAATAGTTAAGTTGTTTTCGCTGGCAACTTTTTCAATAATCGCCAGGGCAGTTTCAAATTGAGGCGTGGGAGGAATGGCTTCATCTAGTACTCCCAAACGTTCTTGGTTAGTGATGTACGTAGATTGGAGAGTAGATAGTGACGCAACTTTTTCTGCCAGTTTTTGATTTAATACCTGTTTGTCTTCCATTTCTTTAATCAACTTAGACATTGTCAGCAGCGTGGGGCGGATTGCAAAAACAGCAAAGAAAACAACTGCAATGGCAGTAAAGAATAATTCTAATGAAACCTTTGCCACGGGCTTATCGTAAAACTGTTTCAGGGTATTCTGGATTTGTTTTTGTGTATTGATCATGCTACTTAGGCTTTACTTTGGTGGTAACTGCTTGAATACGGAACTCAAAACCGCTGTTCTCGAGTTGGGCAGTTTCAATTTTCTCGACATCCACATCACTAAATCGACCAGAAAACTGTAAGTTATTAATTAGTAAGCTCAGTGAAACATTAGACCGAGCCACTCCATTCAGAATTACTCTACCTGGCTGAATCTCTAAAGAATCCATCACCACATCATTCGGGGTAATTTGAGTGAGAACTGGGAAAATTTCAATAATGTTTTCTTGCTGTTCAACTTGGATATAGTTGGTAGTTTTTTTCTGAATCGCTTTAATGTTCTCTTCGAGATCTCCATAGGAATTAATAATAGATTTTTTTTGTTGAATAGCACCATTGAGATCGGTAATTCGACGATCAAGAGTGAAGCGACTAGCAAAACTTAAGATCACGATAACTTCAGTGAAAATGATTAAATATCGACCCACAGACATCGCCCACTGCAATAATTTGCCCAGTGGCGTATCAAGAAAAGGATCTTTAGGTAGTAAGTTCACCTGAAGGGACACCGGCTTTTTCATCACTTCATTGTATACATGAAAGGTAGCTCTAGACCAGTATTAGCTTGGGATTAAAGCTCATCACCTTCGGTAGTGGGTTCCAAGAATACTTCATCGCTCTTGGCCAGGGTTTTGCGCCAGTTGCCTAATTTATCGAGAATATTTTGTAAGATATACAGCTCTCGAATATCGAACAACATGGCAAAGTAAGTGTAAACCAGCATGCCAATAGTGCCTGTGGTGAGAGTAAGCAGTATTAACTCAACTGTGCGACTGGTGTCAAAAACTAACTCATCCAAAATTCTAAACGGCAAGTAAAGAAAGATTGCCATGAAAAAGCTGGCAGTTATCATTTTTAGCTGTGGAATCCAGAACGCTTTTCTAGCAAAACCCATTACTTTTTGGTCTAGACAGTATAAGAATAGCAACATTTCACCGATGTTGGACATGGTAATTGCGAGTGCCATGCCAATCACTCCCAGCTTCATCTGAAAAGCAAAGAGCCAACTCAAAAATAAGTAGGTCACCACAGTTAAAAAAGTAATGAAAAGCGGTGTCTTGGTGTCTTTCAGGGCATGAAAAGATCTAATCAGCAACTGCACAATTGCCTGTGCTGCTATAGAAAGCGAGATAATCGCTACTACCCGGCCGGTGGTGAGCGTGGTGGCCCAAGGAAAGTTATGAGTGCCATATGCAATTCGGACAATCGGAATCCGCAGAATTAATAAGAGAACGGCTGCCGGAAAAGCAAAAAAAGAAATTTGGTGTATAGACTTGAGTACTAAATCCCGGAATCGACCCAGGTCCTTCTCATCGGCCTCATCAGCTAAGAACGGTAAAGCTGCCTGGCTAATTGGCACGCCAAAGAAGCGAATAGGCATCGTCATCAGGGAAAAAGCCAGGTTCATAACGACATAACTTAAGTTTCCGATTGAAGTCGTAAAGTAGCCATTGGCTAATTGTTGCAGTTGGCTTATGGCTAAGCTGGAAGTGCGGGCAGGGGTCAGCTTATAGGTATTTCTTACACCTGCGTGACGAAATGAAATCGCAAATCTAAAACGGAAACCGAGTTTATAGGCCAATGGTAACTGGATCAGCATATGAAGCGCAGCGCCAATTACTACTCCAATCCCAGCAGCATAAATTCCAAAGCGATCGGAAAGAGTGTATGCCCCAATCAGAATTCCAACATTGTAAAAAATGGGAGAGAGCGCAGGTAAAATAAAACGCTTATAAGATTGCAACATCCCAGTCATAAAGTTGGAGATGGCAAAAAAGAACTGTGCAGCCAGCATGATCCTGGTTAAGTTTGCTGCAATCTGCACCTGCTCCGAAGTAAATGCTGCACCAGTTCTCAGGCGAGTGAATGGCTCGGCAAATATAAAAACGAAGATCGAAACCACTAGAAAGAAGAGTAAAACGCTGGTCATCATCAGGCTCATATAGCGTTGCTCCTCTGCCTTATCATGTTTGTAGCTGGCGAGCATCGGGATAAAAGCTGCCGAAACCGCACCTAAAACAATCAACTGAAACATCAAATCAGGAATTTGGAAGGCAACCAGAAATGCCTCAAATGCTTGCTGGGAGCTGGGAGTGTCAAAAAAATGCGAAATGAGCAGCCGCTGGCGAATTACCCCCGAGAGTGATGAAACAATATTGGCAATCGTAATGACAACAGCAGCTGACAAAATGCTAGTTTGCTGTCCTTCGAGCCAGTCAGTGTACGAGGTAAATAATTTAGGGAGACGGAAGACCATACACAGAGTATATGCTCAAGCGAGCTTCCTGACCACTTTTAGAGTTTAGGAGAAGTTTACTTTTTGTTTACTGAGCAGGTTCCACCTGGCAAGCAAACAGTTTCTCTCGGGCAAGGATTGGTAGAGCTACAGCGTGGAGGTAATCCAGGACGCAGGCCATTATCAGGAGGGGCAGGTGAAACAGGGCTGGTTCCGGGTTCGTCTGGCCTTGAGAATTGCACGCACCTACCAGAAATACACATCTGTCCGATGGAGCAAGCCGGCTTGCAAGTTAAGGCGTAGGCCTGCTGTCTCAAATCTTGATTTTGAGTAGATAAGAATATTGCTGCAATTCCCCCAAATGAGACTAAAATTAGGAAAAGTATGCCAACTATGGTGCCAATTGAAAACTTTTACTGAGATCTTTTGAAGGTGCTATTTGAAGAAGGTTTCATTTACTAAAGTTAAGTATAGGAGAAAAATTATTGATCAGTCAACAGAGGTTTGAATTTCTGGCTGATATCTAGTACAATTGCGTATTGATCATTCGTAAGCACATGAGGATACAACATGCCAATTCTAAAAAATGCCAAAAAAGCTCTCAGAGTAAGTAAAAAGCGTGCTGCTTCTAACTTACCAGTCAAGTCTCGTTTAAAGACTTCTTTTGACAAAGCCAAAAAGACCTCATCTCCAGAGACCATGGCGAAAGCTTTCTCAGCTATTGATAAAGCAGTTCGCAAGCATATTATTCACAAGAAAAAGGCCGCCCGGCTAAAAAGCCAAGTTTCCCGTTTTGCGGCGAAGTCAGCTTAATCTGGGTACCCCACAGGTGCCATGACTACTCAAATTCGTAACTTCTCAATTATTGCTCACATTGACCATGGCAAAACTACCTTGACTGATCGGCTTTTACATCTGACTGGTACTGTTTCTGACCGTGATCTCACTGAGCGTTTAATGGACAGTAATCCAATTGAAAAAGAGCGGGGAATTACGATTAAGCTCGCTCCAGTTCGCATGGAGTACCAAGATTTTATCTTCAACTTAATAGACACTCCTGGACACGTTGATTTTGGCTATGAAGTGAGTCGGTCCTTGGCTGCATGTGAGGGTGCGTTGCTGATAGTCGATGCGACGCAGGGTATCCAAGCCCAGACGTTATCTAACTTTGAGAAAGCCAAAGAGCTTGGTCTAGACATTATTCCGATTATTAACAAGATTGATCTTCCTTCTGCCGATATTGACGCAGCAACTTTAGACTTGATGGAGATTTTTGGAATGAAGGAAGAAGAAGTCATTGCCGTCTCGGCTAAAACTGGCCAAAACGTAGCTGCAATTTTAGAACAGATCAAGACAAGAGTTCGACAGCCCAGTGGGGACATTACCAAACCGTTAAAAGCGCTGGTTTTTACCTCCAAATTTAGTCAACACAAAGGCGTCATTGCCTACGTGAAAGTAGTGGATGGGGTTTTAGACAAAAGTAAAATGCGGCTTCTGACTACTGGGGAAAGCTTCTTACCCGTGGAAATTGGCGTTTTCTCTCCCCAGATGGTGCCAGTGGAACGGCTTTGTGCTGGAGAAGTTGGCTATGTCTGTACTGGACTGAAAAATGTCACAGAAGTTCGGGTCGGAGATACTGTGACTCAAGAAAAATTTGCTGACAGAGTGTCGCGGCTGCCAGGCTATAAAGAGCCATTGGCTATGGTGTACATGGAGTTTTATCCAATTGATGGCGATGACTTTGTGTTGCTGCAGGACGCGATGGCGAAGCTGGCACTTCATGATGCTGCTTTACGCTTTGCAGCTACTCACTCACCTGCGTTAGGAAATGGTTTGCGGGTAGGCTTTTTAGGCATCTTGCATGCAGAAATTGTCAGAGAACGACTGGAACGTGAGTTTGATATTGAGCTCATTGCTACCTCACCTTCAGTCACGTACAAGATCGTAAAAATGGATGGAGAAGAGATTGAAGTCAGAACTCCAGCTGAAATGCCAGACCCCAGTCAAATTAAAGAAATTCACGAGCCAATGACGAGATCTGTTGTTTTTACGCCAAAAGAATACCTGGGTGCAGTGATGCAGCTGAGCGAAGATCATCGGGGCAAGTTAATTGCGGTGCATGACATAGGTTCGCGGGTCAAAATTGAGTATGACTTGCCATTAGCAGAGCTGATTATCCAGTTTCACGATAAATTAAAGTCAATTTCTTCAGGTTTTGCTTCCCTAGAGTATGAGTTAACCAACTTTGTGAAGGTTGATGCCATTAAGTTAAGCGTCATGGTCCAACACGAGACGATTGAGGCTTTGTCAGTCATTGTGGTAAGAGAGGATGCAGAAAAAATTGGCAGAAGCATCGTCCATAAACTCAAAGAAGTAATTCCCAAACAACTTTTTGAGATTCCGATTCAAGCCGCCATCGGCGGAAAAGTGATCGCTCGCGAGACAATTAGTGCGTATCGCAAAGATGTAACGGCACATTTATATGGTGGTGACGTAACTCGTCGCCAGAAACTGCTGAAGAAGCAAGTGAAGGGGAAAAAGCGAATGAAAGAAATTGGAAAAGTCACTTTGAATCAGGAAGCTTTTATGGCAGTTTTGGAAAGATAAGGTACAATTGCCTGTATTATTATGCCGGAAATCTTTAACTCAGCGGCTCAACCTAGTTCCTCAGATACTCAGATACAGCCTGTCGTGGCTGTATCTGCAGCTTCCTCTGAAAAAGAATCTAAAAAGAAGCTTAGTCGTCATGTAGATGAGTATTCTCTAGTGATGAGGCAGGCAACCCCATCCTCTAGTTCGTTAAAAGCCTATACTGCAAAGCCAACCGACACTTTTTTCGATTCTCAGCAACGTGATGAAGTCGTTTTACTTTTACTCCGTCAGCATCCAGTCACTCAAGTGAAGTGGGTATTTATCGGAATTATTTTAGCGCTAGTTCCGTTCCTGCTTTCTTTTGTGGGGTTTCTCGAATTTTTACCACTTCGTTTCCAATTCGTAGCAACCCTAGGTTGGTACTTATTGGTTTTTGGGTATAGCTTAGAAGCTTTTTTGAACTGGTTTTACAACGTCTATATCATTACTGATGAGCGAGTCATCGATGTAGATTTTCACTCCTTATTATTTAAGAACGTCTCCTATGCCAAGATTGATAATATTGAGGACATCTCAGCTACTACTAGCGGAGCGCTCGGTTCTATTTTTGATTATGGTACTGTCCGAATCCAAACAGCGGGTGCTGTCACGGAGTTTGATTTTGAGCATGTTCCACACCCAAGCAGAGTTACTGCATTCTTAAACGAGCTATTACTGGAAGAAGAGCAAGAGAACTTAGACGGGAGGGCCAACTAATGTTCCCAGAACTACCGCCGATCTCCCTAACTTCAATTATATTGGACTCAGTCAGGATTATGTTCTTCCTGGGTTTTTTCCTCTATCTGATCTTCGCATTTATTGCTGTTCGTCAAATTGACATTATGCGTAAAACTGTAGTTACTCCTTTTGCTGGAGTGATTCAAATTATTGGAATGCTTCACTTACTCCTAGCTTTTGGATTATTAATTTTCTCTTTTATTTATCTGGCTTAACCGTATTCGTGGTAAAATAATTTTCAATGTACGGGCTTCAACAGTATCCTGTTACAACTCAAGCTACTCCAACAACCTACTCGTTAGTTGTCATCAATGAGCTGCGGACTTTTGTGGTATCGGCAGTAATCACTGCGCCAGATGCGCTTGCAGCAGCTGAATGGTTTCGTGACGAAGTGAAATCCAGCCAAGTGAGTACCAGTCTCGAACTGCACCAAGCTATCCAACGTTGGATAGCTGAAGCACGTCAGCAGGAGCGAAAGCTGCATGTAAGTGCCGCAGTTTTCAATGACAAAAATTGCTCATTTTGTACGCTGAGTGGGGCAGTGCTCTTAAAAAGAGGCTCTAAGGTGGGTACATTGCTAAGTTCAGCCACAGAGGCTGAGGTGATTGAAGGGGGGCATAGGAGTGGAGACATCTTTATTCTAGTAGCGAACTCTGAGGAACTTGAACTGAGCCAGATCCAGCAACTGACAACTCAGCAGAAAAGTACCTTAGGAATCCTAGAAAAATTAGAGACCCTTGTAGCGCAGAACGTCACTGGAGTGACGATTGCAGTGGTTACTTTTGGCGAAGATGCTGAATCTGGGAGTAGTTCAGCCCCGGGTAAATCATTTGAAACAAACAAGGGAAAATTTACGAGCTCCGTCACCCAGCTACTTCAGAGAACTTTGCTCCGAATCAAGCAACTTCATCGGGAACTTTTTTCTCAAGATGCAGCTGTGCGAAAGCGACTCATCCGAAAGCTTTTTAAAATCATCTTTCCATTTATGCTCGTCTTAGTGATCTTGGGGGTGATCCTATTTTTCCTTCGTTCCCAGACTGCAGCTCGCGAGCGTCAGATCCAGAGTATTCTAGAGCCGGTTCGGACGCAGCTACAGCAGGCTCGCGTTGAGCTCCATCAGAATCCGGTTCTGGCACGAGAGCAAACAGAAGAAGTGATCGCTACACTTGATCAGCTGAGCGAGCAACACAAAAGCCAGCGAGCAATTTCCCGGGCGATCACGGCAGAAAGAGAGTCAGTCCGGCAGTTTTATGATCAAATTTCTGGACAACAGGAGTTCTCAGTGCTGCCGACATTTTTTGACCTGCGCTTTGTCCAGTCCAGCTTGATCGCAAATACCTTCGATCTTCATGGTGAGACGATGATCTTTTTAGATAAAGGACAGAAGAAAATTTTAGCTTTGAATGTGGCTCGTAAGCAGCCCACCTTGCTCCCAACTGGAGATCAAGAAATGTTGAAAGACATTGCTTTTAATGAGAAAGAGCTTTTTATTCTGAGTAATGGAATTTTTAGATTTGATCTTTCCTCTTCAGAGTTAGCCAAGGAAGTAAGAGCTAAAGAGGAGGCCAATGAGGCTGGTGAGCAACTTCGACTTTTTGATCAATTTCTGTATGTTTTAAATAAAGAGCGACGAAATATTTATCGTTATACAATTGACAAAGATGGTAAGTTTTCTGATCCAATTGGCTGGTTACAGTCAAGTCAGGATCTTGATTTTCCCAGCATCCAAACGTTTGCGGTTGATGGAGATCTTTGGATATCTACTCAGACAGGTGAGATTAAAAAATTTAGTAGTGGTCGTCAGGTGGAGTTTTCAACGGTCGGCTTAAAAGAAAATTTTTCATCTCCAATTACCCTTTTCACCAAGGCAGACTTAAAAAACCTGTATATATTGGAGCCACAGAAAAATCGGGTGGTGGTGCTGAGCAAGGCGGGAGAGTTTGTTAAAGAGATTAGGAGTAGTACGTTAGCCTCAGTAACCGACGTTGTTGCCGAAGAGACTCAAGGTAAAATCTTTGCTTTAAGTGGATCCTTGGTTTTTGAGATTCAACTGTAGTTCGGTAATCAGCCGAGTCTTCCTTGCGCTATCGAATTTTCACCTTTTCTTTTAATTCGCGCTCTAAATCTCTTTTGATATCACGTTGACGTAGCTCTGCTCGGCGTTCAAACTGCTTTTTCCCTCTGCCCAAGCCAACTTTCAGCTTAATGTTTCTACCCGCCAAATGAAACTGGAGTGGTACTAAAGTATAGCCTTTCTGGGCCATCATCTCGCCCAGATTAAGAATCTCCTTTTTTTTCAGGAGCAACTTGCGCGTTCGTTTCGGATCATAATCTCGATTATCAGCATAGGTGTACGGGGTAATTTGGGCATTTAATAAGAAGGCCTCTTCACCAATGATCTTGACATAACTTCCAGTAAAACTGCCACTACCTTTGCGCAAACTCTTGACTTCGCCACCAGAAAGCATGATCCCAGCTGAGTACTGCTCAAGGATCTCATACTCTTGTCTAGCTTTACGATTTTCTAACAACATCATAGGCGCATTATACAGATAGAGTGAAGATTAGACTCGAGCTTGCAAAATATGGCTCTAATCTTGATAATGGAGTTATACAGTAGTTAAAAGGAAATTATGCCCAAAAAATATTTTTGGCCCGCTTCAATGGTTTCAATGGGATTGATCGTTCTTGCTTCAAACATGGGTTTGCTTCCATACGAGTTTCGCCAGTTATGGCCCCTAATCTTAATTGTGTGTGGTCTAGGTGGTTTACTGGTTGCTGATAGAGATGAGTGGTTAGTAGATGTCAAATCTACTCGAACTGCTGCTCGCAAAACTGCTCCTGCTGCGAAGAGGAGAAGATAGATGCCGTTGCATATTGCGATCGATGGTCCAGTTGCCGCTGGCAAAGGGACTGTAGCTCGTTTGGTTGCCCAGCGACTTGGTTTACTCTACATCGACACTGGCGCGATGTATCGGATGACGGCGTTATTGGCAACACGTCATCAGGTGGATTGTAGTGATGAAGCCAAAATTCTCGATTTGCTGGCTCAATCCAAGATGCATATGCGTAACCCTATTGGGGAAGAGCAGGATGGTCGTTTGAGCACTGTTCTGTTAAACGATGAAGATGTGTCCTGGGAGATTCGCACCGAGAAAATCAGTGTTGGGAGCTCTAAGGTCGCAGCTCTAAAAGGCGTCCGAGAGTTTCTCGTCAGTAAACAACAGCAAATTGCCAATGATCAAGACGTGGTGATGGAAGGTCGAGATATTACCTATAAAGTTTTACCGAACGCCAATCTGAAAATTTACTTAACTGCTACGCCAGAAGTTCGAGCCAAACGTCGCCACTTTGAGCTCCAGTCCCGAGGTCAAGATGTGAGTTATGAAGATGTCTATCAGGACTTGCTTCGTCGAGACGAACAAGATACAACTAGGAATGTTGACCCGTTAAAAATAGTCAGTGATGCATGGATGCTCGATACAACGAACTTAACCATCGAAGAAGTCGTGGACTTAATAGTTAAACGCGCTCAGCCTTTACGTTCATCATGAAATTTTTTTCCCGAGGCAAGAAAAACGAGGCAGAAGAGCAGGAAGTATCGCCTGATGATGAGTTATTAGATAAAATTGATGAGCTCCAAAAAACCACTCAAGAAATAGAGGAAGAAAAATATCAAAAGAAGCTCGCTCGTGAGGAACGAAAGTTCCACAAAGAGCAGGCGTTGAAGCGCAAAAAACGCGAACGTTGGGTTGCGCCAGTTCTATTACTCCTGACAATACTCGTTTCCTACTTGGTGTGGATTTTTTCTCGTTAACGTTGGGTTGAAGTCCCATTCAAAATTCTATCTCTCGTAGGTACCTGGGACGGCCTGGCTGATGGTCTAGGTGAAGAATACAACTGGTTTGGAGTGCAAGCCAGCTTGGGCTGAGTGCCAGCGACAAACAATTCCTCTCTGACCACGGGACAGCCGCGACAAGGGAGGGTACCAGTTTTGACACAGATCTGAACTTTCACTAAGCCTTCCGGTGTCGTAAAACGGTGTGGAGCTTCATCACTGAGAGAAGTTCGTATAATTTTATTCCAGATTGGAGAGGCTCCGGTAATACCTGAGGCAACATAACTCATCGGGGTATTATCATTATTACCCACCCAGACGGACACCACTCGGTCGGTAGTGTATCCAAAGGTCCAGTTATCTCGCAAGTTGTTGGTAGTTCCCGTTTTAACGGCCACCTGTTGGTTGGGAATCGTCAGCACTGAGTTGGGGCCAAAGCCAGAAGTGCGGGCGACGTTATCAGCTAAAATATCAGTGATCTGATAGGCAACTTTGGCATCCAAGGTTTTAGTTCGGACGCACTCAGTTTTCTCCAACGCGCATGTATTTTTATAGAGTACTTCTCCTTTGGAGTTGCGAACCTCTAAGATTGGGTTGAGTTTGACGGTGTATCCACCATTGGCAAAAGTGCCATAGACCTGGGCCATCTCAGTCATCAAGATCTCTCCGCCTCCTAAAGTTAAAGACAGACCAAAGCGTTTTCGGTCCTGCCAAGTGGTGATGCCCATCTGTTCAGCTTTATCAAGCATGGTGGAAATGCCAATCGAGGCGAGGGTTTTCACCGCTGGGATGTTATACGAAGAGCCAAGTGCCTCTCGGATAGTTACGTTGCCGTGAAAGCGACCATCATAGTTTTTGGGTGAGTACGGGGGAGAGCCAGCCACTTGGAAGGTAACGGGTTCATCAGCGATGGTGGAAGAGGGGCTTTTACCATTTTCCAAAGCAATCGCATAGGTCAACGGTTTAATTGAGGAACCAGGTTGGCGGGGGCGCAGAGTGACGTTGACCTGACCATCGTTGGCAAAGTCAAAGTAGTTTTTACTCCCAACCATTGCGAGTATTTCGCCAGTCTGAGGGGCAGTCACTAAGGCTGCACCATTGGAAATACGCAGCCGAGCTAGGTTATCTAATTCTTGAGAGACCAGCTCTTGAGTTTGATCCTGGGTCTTCAGATCCAACGTTGTTCTGACTTCAAGTCCACCTTGATTCACTACATCTTCGCCATAGTCTTCGGCGAGTAAATTCTTAACGTACATCACAAAGTGAGGCGCTCGAATGTCTGTCATATCAGGACGGAACTGTAAGATTTCGGCTCTGGCCTGTTGAGCTTCTTGCTCAGAAATGTAGCGATCTTCTACCATTCGTCGCAGAACTTCGCGTTGGCGTCCGTAGGCCAGCTCAGGGCTAGGACCGAATGGTGAGTAAACTGAAGGGGCTGCTGGTAGCCCCGCCAGGAAAGAACTCTCAGCCAGATTAAGCTGGATGGCTGCTTTGCCAAAGTATTGTTGGGCTGCTTCTTCAACGCCATAGGTGGAGCCACCATAGGCAACTTCATTGAAGTACATCTCTAAAATTTCTTCTTTGGTGAAGGTGCCTTCGAGCAAGAGTGAGAGGAGTACTTCACGAATCTTGCGCTTGAGGGTTTTCTCTCTACTGAGGAGGGTGTTTTTAACCAGCTGTTGAGTAATCGTAGAACCACCTTGGAGCTTTTCTCCTTGGGAGTTTTCTCGAACTGCACGCAGAATTCCCTTTATAGAAAAACCATGGTGAGAGAAGAAGTAGCGATCTTCAATCGCTACTGTAGCGTTCTTCATCTGGTCAGGGACGGCAGATAAGGAAATTAAGGTTCTATTCTCATCTTTGTAAATGCGGTAGAGCACCTCACCATTTCGATCCAGAATCTTCGTCGTTAAAATTTGTTGTCTTTTCGTGAGGTCGCTTACTTGAGGTAGGTCTCTAAAAACAATTTCGTAGGTGTAGTGTGCAGAAGCCAGGATGGCTACGCTGATTAAAATAGAGAAGATGGTTAACCACGGGTGGAAACGAATAACAAAGTAAAAAGGTTGAAGCAGCTCTTTCCAGATGAAGCGAAGAACAGGATTGGGTGGGCGAGGGCGTGTTCGCGGCCGACCGGGCTTTTTTTTTACCGCTGGTTTGGCTAAAAGCGCGAAAAACCAGTACCTGACTCCCTTTCCAGAAACAGTAGATGGAGTACGAGTTGGGAGTTTCTGAACCCTATTTTTTTTAGATTTTGCAGCAGTAGGCTGAGCTTTTTTGGCTTTTTTTCGAGGCGCAACTTTGGGGTAAATTATGATCGAATTTTTTCGCCTGATGGGTGGACGTTTAGCCATGTTGCGGATCTTAACATATCATCCTATATCCATCAATTATGTGCTAACGAAAATTTAGTACTTTAATTCTTTCTTTTTATCACATCCCATAGCTCACGGGAGGCTGCTTCATAGCCTAATGCCCAAATTGCAATACCACCTAAATTGAGTTGATCTACCAGATCCATTTTATAAGAGAGGGATCTAGAGTTTTCATAATAGAGCACATAATTTTCAGTGCCTCGCTGAAAAACTAGGTAAGGAGAGAGAGCTAACTCATCCCAATTTTCTTTTAAGTTCAGCACGCTACCTTCAGTTAAGATACCCTGAACTCGCGAAAAACTGGCGGTCGCACCAGAGCCGGGATAGGTAGGAGACAGAGCCTGTTGGTCGGTAGTCTGCCACTCGTAGCCATAAAAAGGGACGCCTAGAAGCAATTTCTGGCTAGGTACAACTTTTAAAAATTCTTGTAAATGCATCATGATGTCAGTTCGCCAGTTTTCACCACCACCAAAGATAGGCGCCACTGGACCTGCTACGTTAGAAGAAGCTCGGTGAAAGTCATACGCCATGATCACAATTAAATCTACTTGAGGTGCAATCGCCGCCACGTCCCAGATATGAGGGCGGGAAACAGCACTGGGGTACATATCGATAGAGAGACGGATAGGAGTTTCCTTTTTGTCAAAGTGAGTCCTGATTTCAGTTATCAGCTGAGCTAAGCCCTTGCGCAGAGCCGGATCAGGCTCTCCAGCATACTCAATATCAATATTAATTCCTGTAATGGGAAGCTCCGAGATGACAGAATCTAAGGAACTCAAGAAACGCCTGCGGGCGTCTGGGTTAGGCAGAAAAGCCTGGATATCATCTTTTTTAAATTGAGAAAGGACTAGTTCTATCTCTGTCCCTTCGGCACGTTCCTGTTTCACCATTTGAGCGAGTGTCTCAGATTTGAACTTAGCATAACCAGGGTCTTTGCTCGACACAAAGCTACCATCTTTGGCAATAGTCAGACCAAAGTATGCTAGGTGGGTAAGCTCGGGCTGGAGGACGACTTTTCCTACATTCCAAAAAGGGAGAAACCCATAGACGAGTTTTGAGCCAGGTTTAGATGGAGGAGTTGTTCGAGAGTGAAACTGAAAAGAAGCGATGGTTGCTAAGGGGGAAACTATTTTTCCTGAGTGGAACCAAAAAAAAGTAAAGCTGACCAAACTACTGACGATGACGATGCAAAAAACTGCTAGTGGGGAAAGCTTGGGGCCCAACTTTTCAAACAAGTTGTTACTCTCCGACTTCTTCAAACACGAAGTCGCTGCTGATATCTTGTTGCTCAAAAATGATTTTACCTGCTTCATCCACTGGTCGATTGCAGTTTTCACAGTACTCCACTGTAAATGGATCTGTCAGTACATTCCGCTTTTCTAGTACTAGCCCGTCAGAAGATTCACCGGGCTTAGGTGGTAAGCCAGTTTCTGGTCTGATCCAAATTTCTTTTTCAACGTACTGTGCTTGTGAAGGTTTGGACTTTCGCCAGTAAAGCTCTTGATTTTTAACTGCGCAGTTGGGGCCACCACTTTGGGGAGGAAAGCCATTTATACAGACGCCGCTAGCAGTCACGTCACTGGGCTTCTCAGGTAAGACGGGTGGTAATCCTCTCAGTACATAACTCATCAGATCATTAAAAATTGGAGCTGCGCCAGTGATACCAGAAACGAGAGATCGATTCATCGGTGAGCCATCGTTATTGCCGACCCAGACTATGGTCAAAAACTCTGGAGTAAAGCCTACAGTCCAGTTATCTTTTAAGTCATTGGTGGTGCCAGTCTTGACGCTGACCACTTGGTCAGGAATAACCAACTGAGATCGAGGGCCAAAAGCAGCTGTTCGAGCATTATTATCTTGCATAATGTGCGCGGCTAAGTAAGCGGGGGCTCTATTCATGACTCTTTCTAAGCCCTCAACTTCAGTTTCTTCTTCATCCTCAGTTAGAATCTGGAGCGCTTCTTTTCGGTCAGCTAGGCTCACTGAATCAATTAAGTTGCCTTTGTAGTCTTCCACCTTGAGGATTGGAATTAAAGGAACTTTCACGCCTTGGTTGGCTAAGACGCCAAACGCTTGTGCCATGTCAATCATCCGGACTTCACCGCCACCCAGAGTTAAAGATAAGCCATAATTACTGGCGTCTACCCAGGAGCTGATGCCCATCTTGCGGGCATGCTCAATCAGTTTCTCTACGCCAATCAGGCGTAACGCCTTCACCGCGGGAATATTTAATGAGTTGCCCAAGGAAAAGCGGATACTGACTGGTCCTCTAAACGAGCCATCGTAATTTTTCGGGCAGTACGGTTTTTGACCTGGAACGGTGAAGCAGGTGGGGATATCGAGCAGATATGAGCCTGGGTTTAAAACTTTTTCTTGGAACGTGACCGCATACATAATTGGTTTGATCGAAGAACCAGGCTGGCGCTGAGAGAGAGTCACGTTCACCTGACCATCCTCGGCAGTATTGAAATAGTCCTTGGAGCCCACCATGGCTAGAATTTCTCCTGTGTTTGGTTTCACAATTAAGGCAGCTCCATTGCCAACTCGCGAAGTCTTTAATTTCTCCACTTCTGCTGAGACAGAAGCTTGTGCTGCTTCCTGCAAATCGAGGTCTAAGGTAGTAGTGACGCGTAATCCACCTTTCTCGACAACGTCCTCACCATACTTTTGGTACAACATATCTCGGACAAAGAAGACAAAGTGAGGTGCCTGAATATCGGTCCTAGAAATTGCAAATTTGAGTACTTCCTTCTGTGCTTGTTCAGCCTGTTCTGGCGTAATGTAGCTATCTTCAGCCATACGGCGCAGCACATCACGCTGTCTTTCTTTGGCTTGCTCCGGGGTTGAGCCAAAAGGTGAGTATCTGGTGGGTGATTGAGGCAGCCCCGCCAGGACTGCCGCTTCTGAAATACTCAAATCCTTGGCTGGTTTATCAAAGTAACGCTGCGCTGCGGTCTCGATTCCCACTGAGGTTCCACCATAGGAAATATAGTTGAGATACATTTCTAAAATTTCCTCTTTTGAGTAAATTACTTCGGTTGCCATCGAGAGAACTCCTTCTTTGATCTTGCGCTGGAGTGAACGTTCGTTGGTCAGGAGGGCATTCTTGACTAACTGTTGCGTAATGGTAGAACCACCTTCTAGGCGTTTGCCCTGCAGGGTATTTCGGAGCGCGCGGATAATTCCAGCCACGTCAAAGCCAAAGTGGTGATAAAAGTTCTTATCTTCGATGGCAATTGCTGCCTGATAGACATGTGGTGGTAAGTCACTGATCTTGATTGGAACTCGATTCTCATCCGCAAAAATCTCATACAGTAATCGACCTTTGCGGTCAAAAATTTGCGTACTGACCGAGTAGTTTTCAGAAGAAGTCAGCCGGCGAGGCGAAGGGAGCTCTCGTAGAATATAGAGTAAGCCTAAGATGGAGCCGAGTACTACTAAAATTGTTAGGTAACGGAACGCTTTATTGCGAACTGGGAAAGTCAGTATTCTGACAAGAAGGGGAAGTTTACGTTTTTTACTGGGCGGTGCTTTCTCAGGTTTTTCCCTTTTCTGAAAAAAATGAGGCAGCTTCCCAAACCACTTATTTTTCTTTGCTGCTGGTTTCTCCTGAGTTGGAATAGTTGGTGGAGTAGTTTTCACTGGCGCAGAAAAACCACCCTCAAACATGCTTTTTACATTTGAGAGTTTTTGGTAAGATGAACGACCAGCGTCAGCCGAGTTGCGTATCATATAAAAGCTTGTAGTTACTAATTCGTTGCTCTATAGTGGAGAGATTATCCACTATTGACCATGTTTTATGCAACGTTTCGGAGTGTTCTCTACACAGTCATGGTACCTCAATTTATCACCTTGGCAACGAGATTTAGTGCGCATTGGTCTGGAGCTGTACGCTCGGGAAGAGCGGATGAAGTCTGGGTATGACGATTATTCTTACGTTGTTTTTCCAATCGCCAAAGCCTATGAAGGCTTTCTAAAGCAGTATTTTTATGATTTAGGCTTTATTGATTATATGACATATAGCGACAGACGCTTCCGAATTGGGCGGGTATTGAATCCAGACGTGAGCCCAAGTCGTCAAGATGAGTTCTGGATGTATGGTCGATTAGCCCAGATGTGTGGTGCTGGACTGGCTCGGGGTCTGTGGGATGTCTGGTTGCAGTGTCGAAACCAAGTCTTCCATTATTACCCAGATAATCAACGGAAGTTGACACTCAGTGAAGCAAGCAACTATATTGAGATGCTTGCTTCTGCAATGGAGCAGGCGTATCAATGTCAAACTAAGAATACTTAATAAGTAAATAGTATGTATAATTCTGTATATGTCCAATACCTCTGACTTCAGCCACTACAAATACAAAAATCTGACCATATCTGGTATGCCAGGTTGCGGATCTACTACCCTGCTAAACCTTCTCCGCGAAGAACTCAAGTTTGATGGCTGGAAAGGCTTTAGTGGTGGGGAGTTCATGCGTGCCTACGCCGAGGAAAAGGGACTCTTTAATAAAGATGCTGGGTACCACCACGACGCTCGACATTATGAAGATTCATTTGACTGGCAAGTTGATATGGGGATGCGTGAGAAGCTAAAAACTCAGCGCAGCTGGATTATTGAGTCTTGGTTATCTGGATTCCTTGCTCAGCAAGTACCACACGTGTTGAAGATCTTGATGGTCTGCAGTGAGGACGCAGTTCGGGTGGACCGAATCGTGAATCGCGATCAAGTAACAGTTGATGTAGCCAAGAAGAACATGCAAGATCGCTATGAAGCAAACTTGGCAAAGTGGTCAAGAATGTACAAAGCCCAGTGGGAAGAGTGGGTCGTGAAACCCGGAACCCAAAAACCCAACGATCTAATTGATTTTTGGCGTCCAGACCTCTACGATCTAGTTATAGATACCTATTCCACGAACCAGCAACAAACGCTGCAGCTTGTCCTGAATGAGATTAAAAAAGAGTAAGTCCTCGAGCAGACTTCGTCGGCCACCAGCCGTTCCTATTGCTGCGACCACAAATACCTATCCTGCGGGAAAACACCTTGCCTTTATCCCATTACTTTCACTGGTTTTTATTTTGTGGGTGTTATATCGTTCTTTATTTCGCTTCCCTGTTTGGTTTGATGAGACAATCGGTAAAGCCGTTTTCTTTGGACTACCTGTCTGGCTCTATATTTCCCTGGCTGGTAGTAAATCTATTGCCGAGACCTTTGCTCCCAACCGAATTCATAAGGGCTTAATACTGGGGATCACGATTGGTGGCTTACTTGGGTTTGGCGGAACTCTGGCGACCCTGCTTCAGCAACGAGCTGTGGTCCAAGCTGCACCGCTATTTACTTCTGATGGGTTTTGGGGTGAGTTCTTTTTGGCCATGATGACTGGGTTTTGGGAAACCCTGTTCTTTTTTAGTTGGATTATGACCATGATTACTGAAAAGTACCGCAAGTGGCCACTACTCAATCAAGTTTTACTGACCACCATTATCTTTGTGCTATTCCATATTCCTAATACCTTATTGAGGTTTGAGCTTAGCGCCGTCTTTGGTCAATTTTTCTTGTTATTTTTCTTTGCCTTAGGTCAGGCTTTCCTGTTTGCACGAACCAAAAATCTCTATGCCTTGGCCCTTTCTCACGCGATTTGGGGAATGGTTTTAGTCATCCATACCAAGTAATATATTTGACTTTCACCCCCATACTTGATACAATTTTTCCTTGCTCTATGAAAATGCGGCTTTTTTTGTCGCTTCTAGCGTTCCTCTTTGGAGGAAGCGTCCTAATTATTTCTCTGTTCAGTGCGACCCCAGTTTCATCTACGGGGTTACGTTCTGCTTCAGAGAATAAACTGTACTTTTCCAAGACGATCCTGCCTGATCACGTCTTCTATAAAGCCATCATGGCAATGGATCGGCTGCAGCTGGAAACGGCCTCTAGCCATGAACGGATCTTTATCCAGGTTGAGTATGCTCACCGCCGTCTTGATTACTCTCAGCAACTTCTCGAAGAAGGCAAGGAAGATTTAGCCATTACTACGCTCACCAAGGCTGAGCAGTACTTGCACCATGCGGTAAGCGAGGCCAATGAAACGAATGCTGCTCAGTCCATCAAAGATCGATTGAAGAAAGCTGTGGAGTATCACTCTAAAAAGTTAGAAGAAGTGAAGCCCAACTACACTGATGGGAACAGAGCAGTGATTGATGGAATTCTCAAAGAACACCTCATTTTGATTGATCTCCTCAAAGCCTAGTCAGCAATTTTTGACTGAGTTCGATACACTTTTTTGCATTGACCGCTCATACTCTCCGTGAGATTCTTATTGCCCAGCAAAAAGCTATATATAGTAGGAAAATAAAAAATACCTACTAGATCTAGTAAAATAAGGCTAGGAATGAAGTGTCCATACTGCTTTGTAAACCAGACAACTGTAACTGATACGCGTGATGCTGATGGTGAGGCGACGATTCGTCGTCGCCGAAGGTGTGATACGTGTCTAAAACGGTTTACAACCTATGAGCGAGTAGAAGGTATTGATTTAATAGTGATTAAAAAAGATGGTCGGCAGGAACAGTTCAGTAGGGAAAAGTTGCGACGCGGGGTGGTCAAAGCAACGTGGAAACGGCCGATCACGATTGATGAGATTGAAGAGTTGCTGACTGATGTAGAGCGGCGACTACGCGCCAAATCAACTTGTCAGGTGAAAAGTTGGGAAATCGGCAACCTAATTATTAATAAATTGAAGAAAATTGACCAGCTGTCATATCTCTTGTTTGCCAGTGTCTATCGAGACTTTGATAGCTTAGAAGATTTTCAGAAGGAGATCGAACGGTTAAGTCTATCAGCTGAGTCACGGAAAACCGTTGAGGCAGTTGAGTAGTACACATTCGATAGGAGGATCTATGGCTGCAACACAGTCTTTGCCCAAAAAGAAAATGAAGTTTATCGAACGAAAACTCGATAACGGAATGGGAATGGCTGTAGCTAAACGAACCTACTTACGCAAAATTATTGAAAAAGGTAGTGGTGCAGAGCGTTGGGAAAGCTGGGGAGAAGTTGCAGACCGTGTTGCTAAGGGGAACTCTTTATTAATTCCTGCTGCTGAGCGCAAACATCGCCAAGATGAATTTACCTTACTCAAAAAACACATTAGTAATGGTTCAATCCTAATGTCTGGTCGTCACCTCCAACATGGTGATGAAACCCAGCCAACGCGGAATATGGAAGTTTTTACTAACTGTAGTACTGCTTCCTCCTCGTATATCCTGTTTTACTTACTGATGAATGGCTCTGGCGTAGGCCGACCCTACGATGACGACATGTGTGTGGTGAACTGGGACAACATGCCCAATGTCAGGTGTGTGATCGATGACAGCCATCCAGATTTTGTTTGGGGTTTTGATGAAAGTGTCCGTGACACAAAGCATAAGTATGGTGACGGGGAGAACATTCACTGGTTTGAAGTTCCTGACAGCCGTGAAGGTTGGGCGCAAGCAGTTGAGATGATGGAAGTGATGGCTTACGAGAAAAAATACAAAGATGACATCTTAATCTTAGATTTCTCGAAGGTGCGGGCCAAAGGCCAGCCAATCAAGGGCATGCAAGATCGTCCTTCTTCTGGACCAAAGCCATTAATGAATGCAATTGAGAAAGTGACCACTTTGAAGGGTGCCGGTCTCTCACCTTGGAAGCAGACGATGTTCGTGGACCACTACTTGGCAGAGTGTGTGCTGGTGGGGGGAGCTCGTCGTAGTGCTCGGATTGCCACCAAAGTTTGGACCGATCCTGAAGTCTTTGACTTTATCCAAATTAAACGAGGCGGCTTTTTATGGAGCGCCAATAACTCGGTAGCTGTTGACGAAAAGTTCTGGAAGCAACGCGGGAACCATGCTCAAAAAGTTCTGGAAGCTATCATGAAGTCTTCGTATGAAGATATGACTGGTGAGCCAGGTTTTATTAACCAACATCGCTTAGTTCAAAACGACACGGGGTATGACGGCTACCAGGATGGGAAGTATGCGGAGAGTTCTAAGTACAAGCCGCTCACTCGCACCGAGAAAATGTTAGCGCACTTAGCTCGGAATGCAGGAGCCAAAATCTACTCACAGATTCCGAACCCCTGCGGTGAAATTTCACTCAACATGTTGGGCGGGTACTGTGTGATTGCCGATGTGGTGCCATACTTTGCGCCCACAATAGACGATGCAGAAGAAGCGTTCCGCGCGGCTACCCGAGCGTTAATGCGGGTCAACACCATGGACTGTTTGTATAACCGAGAGGTGAAGCGGACCAACCGAATTGGGGTGGGCATGACTGGGATTCATGAGTTTGCCTGGAATCAATTTGGCTACAGTTTCCGTGATCTGATCAATGAAGAAAAATCCAAAGACTTTTGGTTGACGATTGCCCGCTTTAAACGAGCCGTGCTGACCGAGAGTGAGACGTATGCCAAGAAGATGAAGATGAATGTGCCTCATACCAATACCACCATCAAGCCATCGGGTACGATTTCTAAGCTGTTTGCCTTGACTGAAGGCGCTCATTTACCCAGTATGAGAGAGTACATTCGTTGGGTCCAGTACCGGAGTGATGATCCAATGGTCAAGAAGTACCAGAAGCAGGGCTACCCAATCAAGGAGCTGCGCAGTTACACCGGCTCCACTGCAGTTGGTTTTCCAACCCAGCCACTAATCTGCCGCATTGGCATGAATGGTGAGTTGGTCACTGCAGCTGAGGCAACTCCGGAAGAACAGTACAAGTGGTTGATCTTGTTAGAGAAGTACTGGATTGTTGGCATCGATGAAGCAGGAAATGCCTTAGAAGATACCGGCAACCAAGTTTCCTACACCCTGAAGTACGACCCAAAGATCGTTAAGTACGCTGAGTACAGTGAGATGGTCCGCAAGTATCAAGGACTGATTAAGTGTTGTTCAGTCATGCCACAGCAGGATGCAACGGCGTATGAGTACCAGCCTGAGCAGCCTGTGACAATCTCTGAGTTTATGCGGGCGCTGAATGAAATTGAAAAGGATGAGACATTGCTTGAGGACATTGATTACGAGCAACTCAAGTGTGCAACAGGAGCTTGCCCAATTTAAGACTTGGAATGGAGCATAACGAAAAACCCCGCTGCGAAGTGGGGTTTTTTATTGTCAGAATAAAAGCTGGTAACTCAGTTTAGTCGAGTTCCCAGCGGGGAATTCTCTCAATGGTTTGGAACTTGCTGACTTCTTCCCCACGTTGAAATTTAAAGCTAGCAACCACGCCAATCATGGCTGCATTATCAGCACACATTTTTTTGGTATATGGGACCTGGAGTTTAAGCTGGTGAGGTTTTATAGTCTGTCGAAGTGTAGCGCGCAGAGCCATATTTGCCGCCACGCCACCACCCAACCAAACACCGAAACAAGGGGTAATTAGTAAAATTTTACTCAATTTATAGGTAATAGCTTTAAATACAGCCTTTTGAAAGCTCGCACAAAAGTCGTAAACTTGCTGGGCAGAAAGCTCTTTTTTCAGCCGCTCTGTTTCGAGTAAGTTTCGGGCCGCAGTTTTCATGCCAGAGAAGCTCAAGTTGGCATTTCCACTGGTCGTCATTGGTAAGGGAAAAGAGTACATAGTTGCATCACCGAGCTTGGCAAATTGCTCAATGACTGGTCCGGCTGGATACCCTAAGTCCAGCATTCGCCCAACTTTATCTAAAGCTTCGCCGGCTGCGTCATCTACCGTAAATCCCAGCCGCTGATACTCACCGGGCTTCTTTACTAACACAAACTCAGTGTGGCCACCAGAAACAATAATGGAGAGTACCGGAAGCTCTAGTTCTTCGATTTTTCGATTTACTTCTACGGCTTGTTGTCGGAGCTGCTCTTTGCTGGCTCCTACTTTTTTAGGTACTGCAAGGACTGAAAGGACGTGACCTTCAATGTGGTTCACGGGAATCAGCGGGATGCTGAGTTGAGAGGCTAAGTTTTTGGCGTGCTCAATTCCTACTTCTAGGGCAGGGGCTAGGCCGGGACCCTGGGTGACAGCAATCGCGCTCAACTCAGCCGTGGTAACCTCAGCTCGGCTCAAAGCCAGCTGTATGACTGGCTCAATATTCTCTCGATGCGCTTGCTTGGCGACAGTTGGAAAAACACCGCCATATTGTTTGTGTAGCTGGGTTTGAGAGGCGACGACGTTGGAAAGGACCACCTGACCCCAGACAACCGCGGCCGAGGTATCGTCACAGGAAGTATCGATAGCGAGTATTAAGGGAGGAGTGATCATCCAGCTGAAGCCTCGGGTTCTTGAATCAGCAGCTGTCGCTGAGCGAGCTGATGGGAGATAGCAGAAAAGCCGACCTGAATATATGGCAACTGATGCTCAGCCAGTGTTTCTTCTAGATACTCCCGAATATTACTCGCCCACTCAATAATGACGAGATGCCCGGGCTTAAAAAAACTCGCAAGCTCTAGACGCGTGGCTTCTGCCGTACTATCAACTTTCCAGACATCTGAGTGAATCAGCTTGCCAGAGATTCCATGCCTGGTGAAAGCATATTCCTGAACATAGCTATACGTGGGAGAAGTAATCACCTCAGGAATTTGAAGAAACTCGGCAACACCTTTGACAAAGATGGTCTTGCCCATCCCCAGTGAGCCATTCAGGCCAATCACCAAGCCCGTATCCTTGATAGCTGACCAATACTTTAAAGCTAAACGCTGAGCAATGCCTTTGGTTTCCGCTTCATCCCCAGAATGGAGCTTAGTCTGTACTTGATTTTGCACCAGCTCTAGCTTTCCTTGGCGAAAGACAACCGGCGTAGAAAGCGTAGTGTCGATGACAGTCGAAGGCGGGTTAGGTGGGAGTTGGCCAGCGTCTAGAACCAGGCCAATCAATTTTTTTTGCTTCTCTGAGAGTTGGCTAAGTAAATCTGAGATGCTGTACGGCCGTTTTCCTCCGGAAGCATTGGCGGAAGTGGCGGTGATAGGGCGGCCGAGTCTATTCACAATTTCTAGGATTAAGGGATAATCCGGAATCCTGATACCTAAAGTCCCAAACTCAGACTCTACGCCTGGCGCAACTTTACCTAATGAACGGGATATTACCGTCACTGGACCAGGTAGAAAACGTTGATAAATTCGGTGGGCAGAGTCATTGACTTCCACATACTGGGAAGCCATCCTGGCATCGGCGACGGCAATCGATAAAGGCTTACCTTCTCGGCGTGTTTTATAGGCTAACAGCGTATCTACTGCATGCTGATTCAATGCATCAACACCAGCTCCATACGTTGTTTCGGTGGGGAAAATAACTAAGTTACCAGTCGCTAAACTTTCGACTGCTTCTTCAACGGCTTTTTCTTGAGAAATTTGGTGCAGATCCAGAACTCGCATGGGCAAGCCTGGAGTATACACCAGGCAGGGGGGAAATGATATATAATGGAAAAGATGCAACTCTTGCCCCTCTCCTTTTATAGCGATTTTCCAGCACATGTTCCCTTAAAAGTGAGTCTTTTTGCGCGCATTTATGAGTTGCAAGGACTAATTACTCACTTAGATCAAGTTCTTCAGCTCAGCGCGAGTAAGCAACAGGCCTGGATAAAAGAGCATGAGACAACCGTTAAAGAAGTTATGCAGACGTTGGCTCGACAATTTAACTTGGAAATAGGCAGGAATGATCTGGATCAAGACTTGGTTCGGCTACTCACAGAGTATAGTCGATATCTGCAAGAGCTCGGCACAATTTTACAAACCCTCTTTAACTCGAAAGCATCAAAAAACCTACACAGCTAGCGCCGGATTTTTATTAATATGATTGGTTCTTTATTTATTCTGATCATCTATCAACCATTTCTCAACATCCTGGTTTTTTTCTACTGGATCCTCGAGTTTATCACTCGTGGAAATGCGGATATGGGTGTGGCCGTGATCTTGCTGACGATCCTGATCCGAGTACTACTACTGCCCATTTCTTTAATGGAAGATAAAAGTGAAAAAGATCGTCGCAAGATTGTCGCCCAGATGGGCGAGCTTGACCGTACCCTGCGTCACGACCCAATGATGCAGCGTCAAGAAGTCAAGAAGTTGTTCCACCGCAACAGAGGAGTAGTCATTGCAGAGTTATTTTCTTTAGGTGTTCAGGTAGCTATCTCCCTGATGTTATGGAGAATGTTTGAAACTGGGCTATCTGGGGAAGATCTTCACCTGATTTATTCCTTCATGCCGTCTGTGGAAACACCATTTAACTTAGTTTTCTTGGGCCGATTCGATCTTACTCATACTAGCCTCTCAATAAATTTGATTCAGTCACTAATGATTTTTATAGTAGAAACATTTGCTATTTTGACCTCACCATATCCTCCAATGAAGGGAGAAGTTGTGCGGATGCAGTTGCTGTTACCAGTCTTGTCTTTTATTATCTTTTTACGTTTTCCAGCCGGAAAGAAAATTTTTGTGATTACGGCGTTAATGTTTAGTCTGATCGTCTTAATTTATAAGTATATTCGACGAAAAATTAGTGCCTATGTGCTGGAAGTAGCCGAGAAAGAGCTGCGCGAGCAAATGGGTGAGCAAGAGCCAGAAAAAATCGTCGTGGAGACAAAATAAGCAGCCTAGCGTACAATATAGCCTGTAGATTTTTCAGATTTTAAACATATGGAACTCGATCGTTTAGTTGTTTCGTTCATGGTAGACGAGGTGGTCGGAGGATTTTTTATCTCTGTTCCCCCTGGTCATGTCGCCTGTGTCTATGACAGAGGTCGTGGTGTTTTACCCAGAGTCTGGGGACCTGGTCTTCACCTCAAGATTCCTTTTTGGCAAGTCGCCAAGCTATTTAATGCGCAAATTCTTGAGTACTCAATCCTCCGAGACTTTGACCACTCGGCTAACCGAGAAGCTCTGGGTGATCAACCTATTGTGACCACCACCCAAGATGGGAAAGATATCTCAATTGAAGGCTCTATCCTATTTCGAATTGACCGACATAATGCGCCAGAATTATGGGAGAACCTGGGGGAGAACGTTGTCTCCAAAGTAGTTCGGCCATTTTCCCGCAGTCGCTTGTCAGCAGTATTTTCTAAGCTAAGCCTGAATCAAATTAAACATAATCGCAGTGAAGTCGAGACGATGATTAAAGATGATCTGAATCATCACTTTGAAGATCGCGGCTTAGTGTGCGAAGGTTTCTTGCTGTCAGAAGTAAAGTACATTGCTTCTCCTGGAAAAGAAGAGACGATTCTCAAAGAAGATACCACAATTGTTAGTCAACACGCCCTCAATAGCATACCCACTTTACCTGAAACTCGATAGTTGACATCATTTTAGCAGTCGGATATATTTGCTGCTAGCAATCAACGCTGCGAGGAATCTCTTCGCCAGCAACAATTTATCTCTACAAAGGAGGATATTATGGTAGGAAGCATCTCGGTTTCCCAACTCCATCCGATGGCTGGTTATGTTCTGGTTGAGCCAGCACAAACCCAAACGAAAACCTCATCGGGCATTTACTTGCCTGAGAGTAGTAGCGAAAAGCCACAGCACGGCACAGTTCTAGCAGTTGGTGCTGACGCTCTCATTGATGGTGCGAAAGTCACTGCCCCAGTCAAAAAAGGTGAGAGTGTCCTCTATAAAAAGTGGGGTGGTAATGACGTCAAGATCGGTGATGTAGAGTACCAGTTTTTGAAGTTTGAAGATATTTTAGCAACCGTAAAGTAATTTTAGGCCCAGTATATATCTGGGAAATTTTATTACGCAATATAATTATTAAGGAGGATTCATGGCAGCAAAACAACTCGCATTTGGCGATAGTGCTCGACAAAAAATGTTGATTGGTATTAATAAGTTGGCTTCAGCAGTCACTATTACGTTGGGACCAAAAGGTCGCAACGTGGCGATTGATAAATCTTGGGGCGCGCCAACCGTGCTTCATGATGGTGTCTCAGTAGCCAAAGAAATTAAGTTAGAAGATCCCTTTGAAAACATGGGAGCTCAGTTAGTCAAAGAGGCTGCCTCCAAGACCAATGATGCCGCAGGTGACGGTACAACCACTGCTACTTTATTAGCTCAACAAATTGCGATTAAAGGTATGAAGTATGTGACTGCTGGTACTAACCCAATGATGATGAAGCTGGGAATTGATCGCGCAGTCGATGCGGTCGTTACTGAGATTCGTCGCTTGGCAAAGCCAGTGACTGAGAGTGACTGGGAAAAAGTAGCTACGATTTCAGCACAGAATCCAATCATCGGTAAAAAAGTGGCTCAAGCTTTGAAGTTAGTAGGTAAAGATGGCGTGGTCGAAGTCGAAGAAGGCAAGACCATGGAAATTACTATTGATCACCGCGAGGGTATGGAGCTGGAGAAAGGGTATGCCTCTCCTTACTTCGTCACTCACTCCGATGATATGGAAGCCGTCATTGAGAACCCGTACATTTTAGTTACAGATCAAAAAATTGCTTCAATTCAGGACTTACTTCCTCTCTTAGAGAAGTTAATGCCAATCAGTAAAAACTTTGTGATTATTGCTGAAGATGTCGAAGGTGAAGCCTTAACCACCTTGGTGGTGAATAAGTTGCGCGGTGCCTTTAATGTTTTGGCTGTTAAGGCTCCTGGCTTTGGTGACCGACGAAAAGCCATGCTGCAGGACATTGCTGTCTTGACTGGGGCTCAGTTTATCTCTGCCGAAACTGGTCGAGACCTCAAGACTGTTGAAGTCGAGGACTTGGGCCGAGCTGACTCTGTTCGCTCATCTAAGGACACGACTCGCATAGTGGGTGGTAAAGGCAAAGCCAATGATATCGCTGCTCGAGTAGCTCAGATTGAGTCAGAGATTGATAAATCGACCTCTAGCTTTGATACTGAGAAGCTGCAAGAGCGCAAAGCCAAGTTGGCCGGTGGCGTTGCTGTCATCCAGGTTGGGGCGGCAACCGAAGTGGAGATGAAAGACCTTCAGGAGCGGGTCAAGGATGCTAAAGAAGCAACCAAGGCCGCAATCGAAGAGGGTATCATCCCAGGCGGTGGCGTGACCTTGCTCTTAGCTGGAAAAGTTTTGGCGAAGATCAAAGGCAACACTGATGATGAGCAGGTCGGTATTGATCTGATTAAGTCAGTCTTAGAAGAGCCACTGCGCATGTTGGCCCGCAACTCAGGAGTTGATGATGGTTGGGTTGTGCGAATGGTTGCTGACAAGAACGATGGTCAGTATGGCTTTAACGCCATGACCAACGAGTTTGGAGATATGGTCAAAGCCGGTATTATTGAGCCGGCTAAGGTGCCAATCTCAGCCCTGCTCTATGCCTCTTCAACGGCTTCGATGATCTTAACAACTGAATGTTTGATCACAGATCTGCCAGAGAAGGATAAAGCTCCCGCAATGGGAGGCGGCATGGATGGGGGTATGGGTGGAATGATGTAGATTTGGCTTGTATAAAACTGAATTTCCCCGAGGCTCTGCCGAGGGGAAATTCATTAGGGAAAAGACCTTGTGGCTTCAAAAGCGCAGGGTCTTTTTTTATGGTGATTATCGGGAAGTGCGGTCGTGAGTATGAGTTTGAAAGGTACTGTACCTTCGCTCATCTAAAATTGGACCAGCTGCTTCGACTTGTTTAGTCGCAAAGTCTTTATAAAGATCTTGAGAAATACCTTCTAGTGGCTCAAAAATTGAAAAATGAAGTAGGTCTGGACTCTCAACAATTGTCAACATGCTTGGACCAAAAGAACCAGATTGAGATGAGCCATAGAAGTTGGGGGTATAGCCGTACTTTGATTTACCATACCAATTATATAAGTATGCCCAAGTCGTGTTGTAGCCATAGGGAACTGTCAGGGTGGAAATGGAGAATGGTTGTCCAGCTGCTTTTTGGTAAGTGTCGTCTAGTAAATCTAACTGGTGCTTGAGCAGACCTCTGCTCTGAATAGATGCTATGTGAAAGGATTCTTGTTTGGCATAGATGAGCTGACTAATATTTGCCGAGAGGAATCCAATAACAAGGATGACTGCAAAGACTTTCCCAACTCTATCTTTACTGGCCTGCACAATGAGCACTGCGAGCAAGATGTAGAGCACAAAAGATAGTCCAATTAAGCTGTGGTAGTTGTTCCGAAACAGAAAGCTCAAAAGTAGCAGTGGAGCAAAAAACCATAGACTTAGAAAGTATCTCACTGGCTGCGAAGAAGTTTTTTTAACTGTCCAAACGATCACCCCGAAAAGTAATAAAGAAAATAATCCAAGCTGGGGAAAGTAGACCATATTAATGTGGCGAGCATAAATATGGAAAGTTTGAGAGAGTTGTTCGATTAAGCCGGTAGTACCACTTTTACTCAGAGTGCCAATAAACTCTAATGGTCGGAGCACTCCATTTCTCAACAGCAGTAAGTGGTTGAGTACTAGCGTGCTAACGGTAGCAAGATACACGACTGCACTGAGAATTAAAGTCCGTAGCGGAAAAGTGAAGCGCTGCGTAGTATTTCTCCGACTAGCTATCCAGTACCCAAGCAGAATAATTAACCATAAGTAGCCGCTAAAAATAACTGCTTGATTCGTCAAGCCTAAGAAAAGCATTAACCAGGGCAGCTCCTGAGTTCTGTTCTGAAAAAAGATTCGCCAGAAAAACCAGTAAAAAAATGGCAAGGTCATCATCACCATCACTGGATTTGATAGCCAGGTGCCGGTTTGACTGGCTTCAAAAGAAAATGCATACAGGCCAGCCGCCAAAATTCCCGCCCACCGATTTTGAGTTAAGTTCTTGGTTAGGTAGAAAAGCGGAACAACGGCGATGGAGCTCAAAAGGGCAAAGAAGTAGCTAACTAGCTGTGGGTTGCCCCGGGCTACGGCATATACTGGTGCAATTAGATAATAATACAGCGCCCCATGATAGATCATGTCATTCGTTCCAGAAGCTGAAGGTCCCTGAATTTTTAAATCACGCTGCGTTATCATTTCTTGAACAATAGTTGCATCTCTGGCTTGGTCAAATAAAAAGTAAATTGTGTTGTCAGAAACAGTCAAGAAACGAAAAATGACTGCAAAAAGGAAGATCGCGAAGATCAATAGTTTTTCTCGCTGGGCTACAAATGACTGAAAACTGCTACGCTCCGAGGCAGCTTGGGGGAGGTCTACTTGAGTTTGTAGTATTCGAGTTAGTTTTTTCGCCATTGTTCTATCGTCATATTACCGCTAGTTTGAGCTCGAATAAGTTCACCACTCGCCGTTGCATTGCGATACCAAGGTTCAAAAATAGGCGACTTATATTCATTACCCCAGCTTTCAATAACCAGAAACCAATCTTTGTCATCTGCCTGGCGTACAGTTCGGGGAATAGGCTTATTTCTTTGCTTTGCTTGCCACCTAAATAAGTAGTCGTAGTGTTCCGTGTAAATAATAGGAGTAAAAACCTGGATAACAGGCTCTATGCTTTGTTCTGTTGACCACTGGTACACTATTTGTGTCGCGCCCATCATCTTGGCTAGACCACCATTGTTTATAGGTTTAAGGATAGTAGCTGACCAGTGGCTAAATGAGTAAACCCCTACTAAACCAACTGCACCAAAGATGATGATTGAGCTATATAGTGGAGCCAGTCTGGTGCGATACATTTGGTTGGTAATTTTCTGTAAGCCTAGAACTAATAAAGGGACTAGAAAAATAAAGTGGCAGGTTAGATAGTAACTAAAAAAGTACCCCATATTTCCTCTCCAAATCATAAAGAAGGGATAAGGGATAAGTGCAAACAGAGCTATTAAGTGCCAAAGATACTGCTGATCAGCATTTTTCTCTGCTCCTGGTTCAGCAGTTGTAGCTTGGTGGCTAAACAGAAGTACAGAAATAATCCCAATTAAAAATAGTCCGAGCAGACTGATTGATAGCCAAAAATTAGCTTCACTTTGACCTGGACCAAGGATTAAGTTGACCGAGTTATCAAGTAATTGCAAGGGACGCTGCTGGAAAAGTTGACCCCAGCTCACACTTTTACTGGTATCTTGCATTCCGGCCAATAATGACTTGGTCATAATAAATTGATTTCGGACTTCAAATAGCAGCTGAGGAAGCAATGTACTGCCCACGGCAAAGGCGGCCGTAACATAATCAAGGATGTGAGGCCGTTGTTTTCTGAGCCACGGAATAAGCAAAAATAATGGTGGTAAGAAAAAGATGGCATACGCGAACTCACTCTGCAGTGTAAGAGCAACCAGCAAGAAACCCAGTCCAAACCAGATTCTGGAACTTCGAGCTTTTGAAAAGCTATATAAAGCTCCCAGCATTAGCGGCACAGAAATTAATGGGTTCCAGACAGTTAGGCTGGCCCCCAGACTTCCAGGGATAATGGCGAGCAGGATTGCAGTGAGTACTGCAAATTTTTTGGGAAATAAGCGGTGACTCAGCCACCAATACAGTGGAAAAGCAAGCGAGCCTAAGAAGATATACCACAAGCAAATGCCATACGGATTCCCACCCGAGAGAAGGTAACCCGGTAAGCCCACATAGTACCAAAGCGGACCCAAGAAAAATCCGCTTAACCCGCTCGTAGGTCCCACTAAAATAAAGTCACCCTGAGCAATTCTTTGCAAGGTTAGAGCATCACGGCCTTGGTCATAGATAAAGTATAAAGATTCTTTAAAGTTCCAAACTCGGATTAGGATGGCGAAAACTACATACGTCAGGAGTTGCCAATGGAGGGAGAAGAAGGTCTTCAGTTTGGCTGAAGAGACAGTGGTAGGAGAGACATGTACACTTTGAGGAATTGGCGCAGCCTGTCTTGGCGTTTTTTTAGCTTTCTTCATAGCAGAAAAGGCATCATGACCTTGACAAGGTTGTAGTCTGAAGAGAGTGAGAGTGTCAAGGGGGAGACTCGAACTCCCAACCTCCACGTTATGAGTGTGGCGCTCTAACCAGTTGAGCTACCCTGACAAAAGGCAAGCGGTTTTCACCGCGAGCACAAATTATACCAAAGGAGGAGCGAAAAGAGTGGATCAAGGGTGGAACTGGGGGTTGGGGAGATGTGATAAGGAAAATGAGAAGGCAGTCTCAGCCACCGCGGTTTACTGTTTTGTATGCTGACTTTTCCCTGCAAAAATATCACAATACTAGAGAATGTTTAATTTTGACAACCTCCGTTCACCAAAATCACACAAGTGCCGTTTTTTTACTGGACTAGTTCTTTGCACAGCTCTTACAGTTCTTGTGAGCACGGGAAGTGTGGTCCAAGCCAGTTCTGGGAGTCTGAAGGCTGATCCTAATTTTGATGCTTCTCGTTTTAGTCCGGAAGCTGCTCTGTGGTATGACCGCTTGGTCAGGGGAGTTCAAGGTGGCCAATATCCAGACACGGTTGCCTGTAGTAAGTCAGGAGATGTCTATACTTTGGGCCGTTGTGCGGGTATGGGAATACTCTCACTCTCTATGGCTACAAGAGCAACGGGTGATCCTCAGTTCATTTCCCAGATAGATATGATGCTAGACAACATGAGAGCTGACTTAAAAGATGTGTGGCGACCAGAGTGTGAGAAGTTTAGCCGTTGCGAGTCGATGCAGGATGGGTATCTCAATTTTACTTCGACTATAAATCCAAATGACGCCAATTTCTATGGTAATGACACACTAGAGTTAGATGAGATACTCAGCCACGCCGCAATCACGGCAGGGGTTCGGGCTCTCAAAGAAAATGTAGATCTCCATCCTGAGTATCAAGAAAAGGTGAGTTTTTGGACTGATTACTTAGAGAATCACTTTCTCAAAAAATGGAAAACAAGATCAAGAATTCCTATTAATGATGAGACTCAATACAGTCGAATTTTGGGAAAGAGCTTAACGCATCCTTATATCAGTTTTGTCTCCTTTTATAACGATCTTTACTTTTTAACCGGGAAGCAAGTCTATCGAGATGAAGCGCTCCGGCGCGGTCAGATAGTTAAGCAAACTTTGCATGAAACTGTTTTACAGAATGGGACAACTGGCGTAATTTGGTGACATGGAGTGGCAGGAAGTCGGCCCGGTTACACACTTTGTCAGCCAGTTGAGTACTCAACCTACACCTTGGCGTATCTGTTGAAGTTAAATCAGGAGGGCTTCGATAACTTTAATCAAGATGCTCAGATGGAGCAAATTGCAAACACCATTTCCTACCAAGTCTTACCCAACTCATCGCTAGCTACTGGCCTAACGCCAACAGTTTGTGGCACCAATACGTATAATTTTCCGCCAGAAATTCTCAATGATATGGATGGTTCATCTCAATATACCAAGAGAAAGCCCTACTCAAGTTTATCGAGCTTCGGTGGGTTTATTGGTTTTGCCCGCTGGGACCGAAGTGGAACCATTGCTCAAGCAGTAGAAGCCAGTTTTAGAGCTGGAAGCTCTAATTGGGAACGCCCAGGTTCAGATTTACTAAACCCAATAGCAGGTGCGTATATGCTAATGGCAATACCGAATACACGAGGTGGAATTTTAGTCAGTCCTAGTCCCACCTTGGTGCCAACTCCGAGCCCTGTGGCTAGTCCTAGCTCGAGCCCAAGTGTAAGTCCCACGCCATTAGTCAGCCCCACGCCAACACCAGAGATTTCTCCTAGTATTTCTGCATGTGTGGGTGACATTAACGACGATCGAAGAGTTGATTTAGCTGACTACTCGTTGCTGTCTGGCTCATTCTTCAGAACCGCCTCAGTTCAGCCCAAGGCAGATCTCAACCAAGATGGGAGTATTAATATAAGTGACTACTCAATCTTGGTCGACAGATTCTTTAAGCCTTGCTGATCTTGCTACATTTCATGCTTGGTCTCAACAATTTAACGCAACAGGTAAGATACCTGAAGGCAAAGAACATACAAACGAATACGTGAGTGGGAGCGGGAGGAAATTAGCCTTTGGATAGCCCGTGGTAAATCGTTTCGGGCGATAGCCCGAAACCTAAATAGATCTCCCAGAACAATCAGCAGAGAGATTCATTGAGGGATATCTCTGTCGCAAACGTTGGATCACTTCTTCATCTTGGGGTAAATCGAGGTGAGTAGCAGCAACTCTTTTCGTAACAGCGTCACAAAGGAGCCATTTATAGATATTTTTCGCAATACTGCTCTTATGTTGCGGGACTAGGCCCTCCGCTTCTGCTTCGGGCATTCCCTCGCTCAGCTCGGTCAGAGTCGTGGCTTCGCCAACAATTTCTATTCAATCACAAAATAAATAAAAAAACTACCATTTGGTAGTTTTCTTTTATTATGTTGCGGGACTAGGAGTCGAACCTAGCCTGTGAGATTATGAGCCTCACGTGCACCCTACACTATCCCGCGCGAGTGTTTGATTTTACCACGTTACCAGAGAAAAGTAACCCCTCGACCCTTTGCTTCCCCTTCTTAACACTCTGGTTCAATCAAAAAGTTATCCGCCTAAGTTTTCAATTGAACAACAGTTTCTTCCATTGCTGCCAAGGCTTTAGTGGTTTAACAATTACTTTTGGCATTGGACTAGGAATTGGTAGGTCGGGAACCTGGACAATGTACTCACCCGGCTTCTGCATCAGTAGTTCATTACGAAAGATTTTTTCTTTGGCTGCAGTCGAAGTGGCGACCTGAGTTTCTCTTTCGAGTTCAGTGACTTCGTCAGCCATGATACTCACTTCTCGCTCTAACTTAGAGAGTTGATGGGTGGATTGACGAATTTCTCTTTGGTTAAAATAAAGGGATATACATAAAATGACTACAAAAAGCGCCGAAAGTATGTACGCCAGAGGAGATGAGAGAAGTCGCCGCATTGATTTAAAACCCCAATTATGTTATTATAAGCCCTTAATTACTCGATACTAATGGTTGAGTTACTATCATTGTGAATATCTATGAAAGAAACATTGCTTGAACTACGCACTAAATTTACACAGCATCTTGAAAGTGCGGGTCGTGCTCATGCAACTGTGATTGCGTACAGCAAAGATGTAGAGCAGATTATCCAGTTTTTATCTGAAAAAGGAAAGCACTCTTTAGAGGAAATTTCTTCGGAAGATATTGAAGAGTTTAAAGAATTACTGCGCAAGCAGCGTTATATCGGTAAGTCCATTTCTCGTAAAATTAACTCGGTTAAGTCATTTTTTCGTTTTTTAATTTCTGAAGGTCTCATTACTGAGAACCCAGCCGAGATCGTGGTGCACCCAAAGTATGATCAATCCCCACCACGAGTACTTTCGAAGTTAGAGTATCGCGCCCTGCGTGATGCTTGCCGTGCTGATGTCCGCATCCACGCTATCGTGGAAGTTCTGCTGCAGACAGGGATGAGGATTAGTGAGTTAGCAGCCTTGCAAACTCAGGAGCTAGATCTTGAAAGAAACGTGATCCAAATTAAAGCCCAAAACTCTCGTGATGAGCGAAAAGTTCCCTTAAATACAGCGGCAAAGAATTCTCTAAATGATTACCTAAAAGTCCGGCCACGGGCTCGTGAGAAAACTGTTTTCTTAACCAAAACCTGTCGTCCATTTTTAGTTCGTAACATTCGGACTGCGATTGATCGTTACTTTAGATTAGCTGGAATTAAAGATGGTAAAGTCAATGACCTTCGCCATACTTTTATTATTGAGCAGCTCAAAGCCGGAACGCCATTAGTCTATGTTTCCCAATTAGTGGGTCACAAAAGAATTACCACGACTGAAAAATATCTCAAGTTAATTGATGCTCCAGATATGAATCCGAGTGTGCGGATTGAAGAGCTATAAAAAATTGGTATACTTCACACAATGCAAAGTCGCATCATTCTCAGCTCTTGGTGGAGCTCCCTTTCAGAAACGGGAGTCTTTTAGCGTGTAGTAATTATCACTGATAAATACAAGTACGAGGCTCCCACAAGGAGTCTTTTTTTGCTTAAAAAAACTCACTCCGCAGAAAAATATAGAAAAAATTACTAATTAAAGGAAGATATGAATGAACGATTATCAATTTACCATCATCTCTCAATCTCAAAAGGAGTCCAAATGAAGTTACGAAAAACTGATCACTTTGGCATCTTTGGCGGCCGCTATGTACCGGAAATGTTGATCTCGACTTTAGATGAGTTAAAGAAAGCGTATCGTGCCGCCAAGCATGATAAAACATTTCAAAAAGAGCTCCAGGAACTCTATAAAACATTTAGTGGTCGGCCAACGCCATTGACCTTTGCGGCGAATCTCACAGAGTATCTAGGTGGGGCCAAGATTTACTTAAAAAATGAAGGAGCAAATCACACTGGCGCCCACAAAATCACTCATTGCTTGGGGCAAGTTCTGTTGGCCAAAAAAATGGGTAAGAAGCGAATTATTGCGGAGACTGGCGCGGGTCAGCACGGTTTAGCTACTGCGACTGTTGCGGCAAAATTTGGTTTGGCATGTACCATTTATATGGGTGCCAAAGACATTCAGCGTCAACGGCAAAATGTCTTTTTTATGGAGCAGCTAGGGGCAGAAGTCGTCTCAGTCAGTTTTGGTGGTCAGACTTTAAAAGATGCAGTCAATGCGGCGATTAAAGATTTACTTGCTCACTCAGCAGACACGCACTATGTGATTGGCTCGGTGCTAGGTCCGGACCCGTATCCTCGAATGAATCGTGATTTTCAGTCGATAATTGGCAGAGAAGTGCGACAGCAACTGCAGCGAGTTGAAGACAGATTGCCTGACCTGTTAATTGCTTGTGTAGGAGGTGGCAGTAATGCGATGGGTTTGTTCACAGCCTTTTTGCGAGACACCAACGTGACGCTCTGTGGTGTCGAAGCCGGCGGAGTTGGCACCAAGTTGGGTGAGCACGCGAGTCGATTTAATGGTGGAAAAGTCGGCGTGATCGAAGGCTACAAGTCGTACTTTTTACAGACCGATGATGGCCAAGTGGCAGCAACCAGAAGCATTGCAGCAGGATTAGACTACGCCGGGATTGGGCCCGAGCTTGCCGAGCTGCATGACACAGGAAGAGTTGAGTTCACCATCGCCACCGACGCTGAAGCACTCGCCGCTTTTCAAGTTCTCGCCAAAACAGAAGGCATTTTTCCCGCGCTAGAATCCGCGCACGCGGTGGCGGAAGTGATCAAGCGCGCACCCAAAATGAAGAATACTCAAATTATAGTCGTCAATATCTCTGGCCGTGGTGACAAAGATTTATTTACGGTGGCCCGCGCTTTGAAAGATGAATCATTTCACCAGTTTTTGCAGGAAGAAGCCAACAGACCTTATTCTCAGGAGCAAACATGAAAAAATTATCGTTAATGACCCACGTTGTGATTGGCTATCCTGATCTAGAATCGACCTACAGAATTGTTGAGCAGATGGTTGAGGAAGGAGTTGCCTATATCGAGCTCCAAATCCCATTCTCTGATCCCTTAGCTGATGGGCCAGTGATCATGGCGGCGAATGACCGAGCACTCAAAAATGGAGTGACGTTGAAGGATTGTTTTAAGTTCATGGAGCGAGTAAGTCACGATTTCCCTATCAATTTTCTGTTTATGGGCTACTTTAACTCGGTTTTTCACTTTGGGGTGGAAGATTTTTGCCAGCGCGCTCAGCAAGTAGGTGCCTATGGCTTAATTATCCCTGACATTCCGATTGATGAAGAACCAGCTGAGAACTTTATCAAGTCATGCGAGACACACAATTTGCATCACATACGACTACTTTCGCCGACCAGCACCTTAGAAAGAATTCAACTCAACGCCCGGTACCAAAATGGCTTTGTCTACTGCACCAGCCGGGTGGGGACCACTGGAGCTGGGGTACAAGTAGATCCGCAGCTAGAGCAGTTTCTACAACTAGTTCGCCAGTACTTCACTGTACCAGTAGCAGTTGGGTTTGGTATTTCGCAGCCAGAACACGTCAGGGCGCTTCGTGGCATTGCTGACATTGCAGTGATTGGGAGTGCTGTGATTGAGCAGATCACTAAAAACGGGGTAGAATCGGTCCAGCCATTTATTCGACAATTAATAGAGGCTACTCAAAACTAGGAGATTTATGAAACATCGCGTTTTATCGGGAATTCGGGCCACTGGCCGTTTACACCTGGGAAACTATCTCGGTGCTGTGAAAGGCATGTTAGAGCTCCAAGCCGACCCAGATTATGAAACATTATTTATGGTCGCTGATGCCCACGCTGTCACCACCCCATTTGAGATTGAGCAACTGCGCAAAAATCGCCGCGAAGTCATTATCGATTATCTTTCGTGCGGTCTGGATCCCGTAAAAAGTGTCATTTTCCAGCAAGCTGAAGTAAGCCAACACTTTGAGCTAGCATTTTACTTCTCAGCTGTGATGACGATTGCCAAGATGCAGCACTTGCCGACCTTCAAAGACAAGGTGAAGCAGTACCCTGAACATGCCACCATGGCGTTACTGAACTACCCATTACTGATGGCAGCAGATATTTTGGTTTACAAGGCTGACTCAGTGCCAGTTGGTATTGATCAAGAACCACACTTAGAAGTGACTCGCGAAGTTGCTCGCCGAATGAACCAAGAGTACGGCACAGATTTTCCAGAACCTAAGCGGTTTGCCACCACAGGCGGCTATGTGCCATCCTTGGTAGGAGAAGGAAAAATGAGCAAGTCAGTGGAGGGTAGTTTTATTAACTTGACTGATTCACTGGAAGAAATTCAAAAGGCCCTATCTACGGCACCGACAGACTCTGGAAAAGGTGCAACAGTTCCGACAGAAGGTGGTGTGGCAAACTTGCTCAAGTTTGTTGAGCTCTTCCAAGGTATGGAACGTCGCCAAGCCTATGAGCAGCTGTATCAAGGAGATGGCATTCGGTATAAGCAGCTCAAAGATGAGTTAGCTGCTGCAATTTTTGCTGTACTCGAGCCTATCCAGAAGCAGCGGGCAGAGCTTGAAGCTAAGCCGGGGTACGTAGATCAGGTTATCAAAGACGGAGCAGAAAAGGCCAGAGCAATTGCCAAGCAAACAGTCGATGAAGTGAGACAGAAGATGGGGCTGAAGTAGTTACCCCTCTTTAATATCTACTAAGGTACTGTGAATCTTAAACATTAAGAGGATGACCTCGGCGTAGACACGCACTGCAATCGGTCCCAAGATAATCATTAAAATTCCACCTACTGGCTCACCACTATGTTGTTGAGGCAAGGCACAGTACCTTGGATTCCAAGGACCTTCAGCTAATTTTAAGGTCGCACCGTATAATACACGTATGAAACCAACCATTGAGTACAGTGATTTTGACAAAATTGAGTTCCGAGTCGGACAGATTATTGAGGCCAGTGCCCCTGAATGGAGTCGCAAGCTGCTGGAATTCAGAGTTGACTTTGGATCTGAGTTTGGAGTAAAAACCATCTTGTCAGGTGTTCGCCAGTGGTACCAACCTGAAGATTTTTTAAATAAAAAGTTTCCCTTCATCATTAACTTGGCGGAGCGAAAAATGGGCGAGGGTGTTAGTCAGGGCATGATGTTTATGGCTGACGCAGAAATAAACGGTGAGCTGCGCCCAGTCTCTCTTCCACTCTCAGTGGAGCTACCCGTTGGTTCTCAACTCCGCTAAGAAAGTGATACACTACGGGACCTAGTAGCCGAGGATTTATATGGATACACAGTTTAAGACTACTCAACGCAAAGACTCACCTAAGTCGAGTGAAAAAAACAGCGACCTGCCCCCAAATCAACCCATCAAAAAGATGGAGTTTCGTTTTGATTTGAGCCAATTATTTGGTCGCAGTTTACTTTTCCTTTTACTTGGACTGCTTTTCTTACCCTTCCTCTATTCTTTAATGACTGGAAATCCAGAGAATAATATTGGCATTTCCCAGCTGATTACTGATGTCCGCGAGAAGAAGATCGAGCGCTTAGAAGTCGCGGGTAGTGAGGTCAAAGCTCGGTACAAAGACTCCACATTGAAAGTGGCGCGCAAAGAAGATGGTCAGGCATTGACTCAGGTATTGGATCAAGCTGGGATTGACTTGGCTGAAGCGAATGTGGAAGTGAAGAATCTTACCCCTCAGGATATTGCCATTCAGCTAGTGCTCAATATCTTGCCAATTGTGGTGATGGCAGTAATTTTTCTCTTTTTATTTCGCCAGGCTCGTGGTGCTCAAGATGGGATAATGGGTATCGGCCGGAGTAAGGCCAAGTTATTTATCAAGGGGAAACAAGACACCAAGTTCTCTGATGTCGGTGGCATGGATGAGGCCAAGCAGGAGCTGGAAGAAATTGTCGACTTTTTAAAGAATCCAAAAAAGTATAAGAAAGTGGGCGCCCGGACTCCCAAGGGTGTGCTGCTGGTAGGTCCTTCTGGAACTGGTAAGACGTTACTGGCTCGGGCAGTGGCAGGTGAGGCCAATGTCCAGTTTCTTTCTATGGCAGGCTCGGAGTTTATGGAGATGCTGGTCGGTGTCGGTGCTTCTCGTGTACGTGATCTTTTTCAAACTGCCAAGAAGTTTGCACCTTCAATCATTTTTATTGATGAAATTGACGCAATTGGCCGAGTTCGGGGTCATGGCAGCATGGGTGGACATGACGAGCGAGAGCAAACTCTCAACCAAATTCTCGTGGAGATGGACGGCTTTACCCAAAACGATAACGTGATCGTGATGGCAGCCACTAACCGTGGTGACATGCTTGATCCAGCTTTAGTCCGACCTGGTCGCTTTGACCGGAGAGTGCAAGTAAGCTTACCAGACCTGGCGGAGCGCAAATATATTCTGAGCATTCATGCTCGGGGTAAAGTGTTTGCCAAAGACGTCAACTGGGATCGAGTATCGAAGCGCACAGTTGGTTTTTCTGGTGCGGATCTGGAGAATATGTTGAATGAGTCGGCAATTGGGATTGCTAGGGACAATAGAGAAGAAATCACCATGGCAGACATTGAAGAGGCGTCCCTGAAAGTCAAGTTGGGACCCAGCAAGAAGCGGATGCATGACGAAGAAGAGCGCGCTATGACTGCTTACCACGAGGCGGGCCACGCGGTGATTGCTCACTTTTCTAAGCACTCAGATCCAGTTCATCGCATCTCGATTGTTTCCCGCGGTATGGCACTGGGCTTTACTTTGACCCCACCAGAGCGAGATAAGGTGCAAGTGACGCGATCCGAGTTAATTGACCAAATTGCCGTACTCCTGGGTGGTCGTGCTGCCGAGCAACTGGTTTTTAATGAATTAACCGCTGGTGCTAGCTCCGACATTGAGCGCGCAACGCACATTGCCCGAGCCATGGTGGTGAGTTATGGTATGAGTAAACTCGGAGCGATGAACTTTGGTCCAGAGTATGACGTTATGAACTACATGAAAGCAGCCGGCGAAGCAGCCACCATCTCTGATCGTCTTCAAGAGAAAGTAGATCAGGAAATTGGGAACATGATTACCGAAGGCGAGAAAAAGGCCATGGAAATGATCACCAAGTATCGTAAACAACTGGATCTGGTCTCAAAGCGACTCTTAGAGACAGAAACAATTGATGCTGATGAATTCGTGAAGTTAATGGGATCACCAAAAGCAACTAAAACTGCTCATCGTGCCGAGTAAAAAAAAACTTGTTACCTCTCCATTACAGTCCCCAGCGGCTACTATCTCTGTGCCCAGTGAAAAGGGTCAAAAATTTGTCATTATTGATGGTCACGCCTTAATTTATCGCGCGTATCACGCCTTCCATGACCTTTCGACGCCAGAGGGTTTACTGGTGAATGCAGTCTATGGTTTTTCGCGCATTTTGCTCACAGTCATTCGGGATCTAGAGCCGACGTATATTGCGGTGGCTTTTGACTGTGCCGAGCCCACCTTCAGACACATAGATTATCTGGGCTATAAAGCCAACCGAGCCGAGATGCCCGAGGACATGAAGCCGCAGATCGACATCATTAAAGAAATTGTGACGGCGTTCAACATTCCACAGTTTGCCTTACCTGGGTATGAGGCTGATGACATCATTGGCACCATGGTGACTCAGCTCAAGCCGGTTTCCCGCACTCACGACCTAACCACTATTATTGTGACTGGCGACCGCGATGCTTTCCAGTTGGTTGATGAGTATGTGCATGTCTGGATGCCAGGTCGCTCCAAGCCAATTAGAACTCCTGACATGGAGTATGAGGCTGAAGGTGTGGTCAAGAAGATGGGAGTGACTCCAGGGCAAATCATCGACCTCAAGGCTCTGATGGGCGATGCCTCAGACAATATTCCTGGCGTAGCTGGAGTGGGTGCCAAGACCGCCGTTAAGCTGATTCAAGAGTTTGGCAGTCTGGAGAAAATATACCAAACCATTCAAGAACAGAACCTGACTTTTGAAGCTTCCAAACATCCTACCCTGCGGGCCGGCCTCTTAAAAAAACTGGCAATCGGTCACCAAGACGCAGTCATGAGTCAAAAATTGGCTACCATTGAGTCTGACGTTCCGATTACACTAGAGTTAGAAAAGTGCCGGCTGTCGGGATATAAAAAAGATGACGTGATTAAGATTTTTGAACGACTGAGCTTTACATCTTTAATGAGATTATTGCCTGCCGATGCGTTTGAGTTAGAAGTGCAAACAGCCTTATTTTAACTGGACATCATATGAGTTCTGTTTCATCGGCCAAAAAACTTCGGGTAGCGTTAGTTCATGATTTTCTGCGCGAGTATGGAGGAGCTGAGAGGGTAGTCGAAGCGCTGCACGAACTCTTTCCAGACGCCCCTTTATATACTGCTTTTACAGATCGCTCAGCCATGGGCATTCACTGGCAGAAATTTGCTGATTGGGATATTCGCCAAAGCTGGATGTCGAAGATTCCGTTTCACCGTCGCTTTTTTTCTCCGCTGCGAATTATTGCTGCTGCCTGCTTTCGCTCCTTCGATTTCAGCAACTATGACGTGGTGATTTCCTCATCCAATGCCTACTTTGCTAAGGCAGTCCAAGTTCCTCATCCAGCCATTCATATCTGTTACTGTCACACCCCACCCAGGTCTTTATATGGGTACTCGACCATGACTGATTGGCAGAAAAATCCAGTTATTCATGTCGCGGGAACTTTGATTAATCATGTTTGCCGAGTGATTGACGTTCGTGCAGCCCAAAAAGTAGACTACTTCCTAGCCAACTCTGCAGAGGTGCAGGGCAGGATCCAGAAGTTTTATCGACGGGACTCTACCATTATTTTTCCTCCCGTAAATCTTTCTAGTGAGCCAGTCTCTGACCAGAAAGTTCACTCTAAAAAGCCCTATTATTTGTACGTAAACCGTTTAGCTTTTTCTAAGCACCCTGAGTTAGCTGTAGCTGCCTGCACCCAGCTCGGTCGCACGCTAAAAGTTGTAGGCACAGGAAAGATGGAAACTCGTCTGCGCCAAGTTGCGGGACCCACGATTGAGTTTGTGGGCGCAGTCAAAGACGAGTACTTGGCTGAACTATATCAGGGAGCTGAGGCGCTCTTATACCCAGTTGAAGACGAAGACTTTGGTATTGTGCCAGTGGAGGCTATGGGACACGGCGTGCCAGTGATTGCCCATCGGTCTGGGGGGCCACAAGAGACGATTATCGGCGTAGATGCCAAGCACAAGAATATGGCAGCCACAGGTCTATTCTTTGATGACTTAAGTACTCAGGGCGTGATCGATGCGATCCAAGAGTTTGAAGCACTCCAAAAAGAAGCTAAAACTCGCTTTGACCGGCAAAAGATTCACCTCCACGCGCAAAGCTTCAGCAAAACAAGGTTTCAAAAAGAAATAAAGCAGTTTATGGAAAAGAGTCTTCACGCTAGTATTACTTCTTCCGTACTTCCACAAAAGCCACGTTATTAGCGCTCATCAGGACTTGAAGTTGGAGTGTCGTACCCTCTGCTGTTACGTTCTCAGTTTGTTTCCGTCCCCCGAGGAACTCTTTGGTCACGGTGTACTCACCTGGTTCCACATTTTGAAAAGTAATGGGCACGTTCTCGGAGTTGCGCCCAGCTGGGTCAAAGTTGGCGAGTACCACCTGGGTGGCTCCATCATCTCCTCTGGCGGCCGTGGCTTTGACAAAACTGCCCTTGCCCAATAATTGAAGTCGTTGAGTTCCAATTCGGTTGAGCATGCGCAGTGCTTGGTATCTTGGCTTGGGTTTGCTGCCAAAGTCTTGGTGCGTAAACATGCCCCAGCGACCCCATTTTTCTTGCCCAGCCGGGTCTTTGCCATCTTGAATCTCAAACACAAACGCGCGATCGACGATATTCATCATCTCAATCGCTCCGGCCACCGTATGCGCCGCCCCAAAGTTTGTATCATAGCCAGGGTGCACATCACTCTCATGGCCCCACTCCGTAATATGTAGTTCTAGGGAAGCTTCCAGCTGAGGGTAGTTCTGCAGCCAGCTTCTTACCTCAAACATATCTTTTTTATATTGATCGAGGTCCATGCTGTACCGATGCCAAGAGAAAAAGTCCAGCCGTAAGTTATTTTTTGTAGCGTGTTTAGCGAGCGCATCAAACCAATTGCGGTATAGCGCTGTAATTGCTGGCCCACCAATCTTAAATGACGAGACACCGCGAGCATTTTGAGCCCCCCGAGCTGCATACTCATATAAAGTAATGTAGTTTTTCTCGCCATAGTACTTCCAGCCGCCAAATAAGTCGGGTTCATTCCAGACTTCATAGTACACATCTGCAGTACGCCGAGTGCCACTGATGTGCTCAATGGTTTTCTGGACAGTTAGCTGCCAATCTTCCCAACGGACTGGCGTGGCAATAATGTCTCCACTCGATATAGCGGGTGGCATGTAACTCAATGCAATGTACGGTTTCGCACCCACCTTTTTAATATCATCCAAGATCACGTCGAGCTTAGAAAAATTAAAAGTGAGATTCCCCGGTGTACCCTGGACAATTTCATAAAAGTCATAGATATGATCAATTCGGATGTACTCTGGCTGCAGCGCTCTCACCTGACCAGAAATTGGTTCCAGACGCCAGTCATGAGCTTCACCACCCTGAGCGAGGTGTCGCCACGGCCGCGGAACTGGACCTAGTACCGCTCGGGTATCGATCATAATATTGGCTGGTTCACCACTGGCGCGACTAAAAAACTCCCTTACCACTTGGATTTGTGAAAGGCCAAAGACAGTAGCTAGCATGAGCAAAATAAATGGCAGCACACTCAGCGCCAATTTTAGTCGCTGAGTCCGGTAAACACTGCGGTACGAGCTGTGCATGACTTAACCCTAACATACTACGCCTTGAGTAGACAATGGGTGGTAAAATATCAAACCACTTTGTTTTAGAGGAGGTTCTGAGATGTATGAATTTGAGCCGTTTAATGATTTTGCAGAATTTACGAATCATGCGAATGCCTTACTAAAATATAGTCGAGATAGGGGGGTTGCGTTTCGTCGCCTACATGATAAAGCTGATATTGAGCAGCATTTTATTAACTTAGCCCAAGCACTTTATCCAGAGAAGAAAAAACCGACATATGTTGCTCGAGCCCTTTTAAGGAGGTTAATTAAGATGGGGGTTATTACTGAGGGTGTAATAGAGCGAGAGAATGTGAAACGGGTAATACAAAGCTCAACTGAGCTTGAGGTGCGATCACAGATTAGTGAATCACGTGCGGGACGGCTCATGCCGGTTGAAACTTTCTTAGTTATTCAATATGCGCTCTTGACGTATCTGATCCATCTGAAGTTGCAGGAGCAAGCCAGTCTTGACACGTTAGCAGTTAATGGGTAACATTGCTAATTATGATAGATCTTACCCCCAGACAAATCCAAATCTTGCGGGCTATTATTGAAGAATTCATTCAAACTGCTGAACCAGTTGGCTCAGAAACAATTGACCGTAAGTTTAACCTGGGAGTTTCGCCAGCCACGATTCGTAACGAGATGGTCTACTTGACCAAGCAAGGATACTTGCAGAAAACCCACAGTAGCGCTGGTCGAGCGCCAACCTCAATTGCGATGAAGCTCTATGTCAATGAGCTGATGAAGGAGAAAGAGCTGTCAGTCGCTGACGAGGTCTCGGCAAAAGAGAAAATTTGGGACTGTCGTCGGGAAGTGGATGGCTTGTTAAAACAAGTCACGATGGCCTTGGCGGAGCGTTCGCAGGCAATTGGAATTACTTTAACCAGCCAACCAAAACTCTACTCAGCCGGCTACTCCAACTTGCTCCAGATGCCAGAGTTTTACGACATCCAAGTTATGCGGAATGTCTTGGCCTTAATCGAGGAAGTCCAGTTACTCGAAGAAATTTTTGCCTATGGCGCCAATGAAAGCATTATCCACGTTGTCTATGGCTCAGAACTTGGTAATAAATACCTAGATCCAGTTGGTGTCATGTTTATGACATTTTCAATTGGTGAAATAGACTGCAAGATGGGCGTGATCGGTTCACAGCGCTTCAACTACTCGTATATTATTCCGATGATGAAGTACTATCGGGGATTGATTCAGGAGATGGCACAGCCAGAGTAAAGATGAGTAAAATTACACCTAAAAATGACGAACTGGAGAAGCTGGAAAAAGAGCTGGAAGAAGCGCGAGCTGCGGAGCAGCGAGCAAAGGATGGTGAGCTGCGCGCTCTGGCTGACTACCATAACTTGAGTCGGCGGACTCAGGATGATCGAAGCAAGATGGTCAAGTTTGCTGGACGTGATATTATCGAGAACTTGTTCCAGCCACTGGAGCATTTGTATCTGGCCACCGAACAGCTCAAAAATCCTGGCCTGACAATGGTCTACCAGCAGTTTCAAAAAGTGTTGCAGGATGAAGGAGTGAGTGAGATCACTGCGTTAGACCAGCCCTTTGATGCAGCTACCATGGAAGTGCTGGATAAAGCGGTAACTGAGGATCCAAAACAAGTGGATAAAGTAATCAAGGTTGCGCAACGAGGGTACTTGCTTCATGGCGAAGTCATCAGATTTTCTAAAGTAGTACTCGGGATAGCTGCTGACGAGGAAGAGCAAAAAACAAACATAAAGTAACTTAATAAATGGAGGATGTATGACAGACACAAATACAAAAACCGCGACCGGTAAAATTATCGGAATTGACTTAGGGACCACCAACTCGGCAATCGCCGTTATGGAAGGTGGAACACCGAAGATTATCCCAACGACAGAAGGCAGAAATACTTTTCCCTCAATTGTTTCCTTTAAGGGAGAGGCAGTGACTGTGGGAGACGCAGCCAAGCGACAGATGGTCTTGAATGCCAAAGCGACGATCAACTCAGTCAAGCGGTTCATGGGCCAGAAATATAAGTCAGAGAAGGTGCTCAATGCCATCAAGCACGTTGGCTATGAAGTGGTAGACGGAAAAGATGGAATGGCGGTCATTAAGGTCGCTGGTAAAACATACACCCCACAAGAAATCTCGGCCAAAATTCTGAGTAAAGCCAAGGCAGATGCTGAAGCCTATCTGGGCCAGCCAGTCAGCAGGGCCGTTATTACCGTACCGGCTTACTTTGATGATGCGCAGCGCCAAGCCACCAAGCAGGCGGGTGAGATCGCTGGATTGACAGTAGAGCGAATTGTTAACGAGCCTACAGCTGCTGCTTTAGCCTATGGTTTAGATAAAAAAGAGAACTCCACGATCGCTGTCTATGACTTAGGTGGTGGCACATTTGATATCTCCGTCTTAGAAATTGGTGGGGGCGTGTTTGAGGTCAAGTCCACCAATGGTGATACCTTCTTAGGTGGTGATGACTTTGATGGCAAGATCATCGAGTGGATCATCAGTGAGTTTAAGAAAGAATCTGGCAAAGACCTGTCTAAGGATCCTCAGGCGTTGCAAAGAATTAAAGATGCTGCTGAAAAAGCCAAAATTGAGCTTTCTTCTGCGCAGCAAACCGAGATCAACCAACCATTCATTACTCAAGGTGAGGATGGTCAAGCGTTGCACTTAACGATGAGCCTAACCCGGGCCAAACTCGAGGAGTTGGTAGATAGCTTGATCCAACGTTCCTTTGAGCCAGTGCGTAAAGCACTCGCTGATGCGGGTTTGAAGCCGGCAGACATTCACGAAGTGATCTTGGTCGGTGGTCAGACTCGGATGCCAAAAGTCCAAGAAGAAGTCAAGAAATACTTTGGCAAGGAACCTCATAAAGGTGTCAACCCAGACGAAGTGGTGGCGGTAGGAGCGGCCGTTCAAGCCGGTGTAATTGGCGGAGACGTCAAAGACGTTGTGCTTTTAGATGTTACCCCACTGACTTTAGGATTGGAAACCTTGGGCGGAGTGCGTACACCATTAATTGAGCGCAACACCACCGTTCCCACCAGCAAATCTCAAGTCTTTTCTACTGCGGCAGACAACCAAACCCAAGTGGAGATCAATGTGCTCCAAGGTGAGCGCGAGATGGCTATAGATAATAAGTCTCTGGGGCGATTTATTTTGGACGGTATTCCACCAGCAATGCGCGGTATGCCTCAAGTAGAAGTGACGTTTGACATTGACTCAAATGGCATTTTACACGTGACTGCCAAGGATAAAACTAGTGGGAAAGAACAGAAGATCACCATTCAGAACTCAACCAATCTCTCTGATGAGGAAGTCGAGAAAATGAAAGCTGATGCTGAAAAATACGCTGAAGAAGATAAGAAAAAACGCGAGACAGTGGAGGCACGAAATCACGCCCAAGGCGTCGTCTTTGAGCTGGAAAAGCAACTCAAGGATTATGGCAGCAAGGTAGAGGAAAAGGATCGTCAGACCATCGAAGAGAACGTCAAGAAGCTCAAAGAATTGGTCGAGAAGACTGATGCTACCAAAGAAGAGCTAGATAAAGCTAGCGAGGAAACCTTGACTTCAGCCCAAAAACTTGGCGAAGCGATGATGAAAGAGCAACAAGCCAAGGGAGCCCAGCCTGGTGCCGGTCCCGAAGCCAGTGGTGAAGCCCCGGCAACCGATGCCGAGCCTGCTTCTGAAGCAGACAAAGCCAAGGAAGAGAAGAAGAAAGAGAAGGGCTCAGCTGAAGAAGGCGAAGTGGTGAAGGAGTAAAAAGAATATTCAATCTAGAAGGCGAGGGCAATTGCTCTCGCCTTTTGTTAAGTAGAAATTATGCCAACCAAACGAGATTACTATGAAGTTTTGGGAGTCCAAAAAGGGAGTTCCGCGGCGGAAATCAAGACTGCCTACCGTAAGATGGCGCTCCAGTATCACCCGGATAAGAATAAGGCCAAAGACGCGGAGACCAAGTTCAAAGAAATTAATGAAGCCTACCAAGTGCTTTCTGACGCGCAAAAGAAGCAAGCTTATGACCAGTTTGGTCATGCGGCCTTTGATCCAGCCAGTGGTGGCGCAGCTGGGAATCCATTTGCGGGCGGCTTTCGATCAGGTGGTCCATTCACTTGGTCGTACTCAAGTGGGGCTAGTGGTCAAGGGAATCCATTTGAAGGCATGGACTTTAATGATCCATTTGAGATCTTCGAGGGCATCTTTGGCGGAGGTGGATTTGGTGGCCAAGCCTCACGACGACCTCGCTACTCCTTAGCGGTGGAGTTCATGGATGCAGTCAAGGGAACTGAGAAAGCCGTCGAGATTGATGGCAAAAAACACACAATTAAAATTCCCGCTGGAGCCAATGATGGCACCAGAATTCGTTTTGAGAACTTTGATATCACTTTGAGTGTCAGGGAGCACGAGCACTTCAAGCGTGATGAATACGACTTGTATTTGGATCAGAAAATTACTTACACCACGGCGGTGCTGGGTGGAGAAATTCAGGTGCCGACGGTAACGGGCCAGCTGAAGCTCAAAGTTCGGGCGGGTACTCAGTCTCATACCCTGGTGCGTTTAAGAGGTGAGGGTGTTCAGCACCTCCAGGGTCGGGGGAAGGGTGATCTGTATGTGAGGTTGATTGTCACTGTGCCTGAGAAGTTGAGCCGAGAAGAAAAACAGGTTTTGGAACAGTTGCAGCGGGTGGAGTCAGTCTAGGAACTCCAAACCCAGTTTGAATCCCCTTGATTTTCCTGTATAATACGCCTTGAGAAGGGACTCCCAAAGCAGTCCTTTTTTTATATCAGAACAAAAAAAATTTAGAATCGAAGGGATGTATGTCCAACAACGCCAAAGTCGCCCGCACCGAGTTCTCCGCTGCAATTGCACAAATTGCTAATGAAAGAAACATTAGTCCTGAATCAATTGTCGAAGGTATCCGCCAGGCATTAGTGTCTGCATACCGCAAGCAGTTTGGCCCTTTTGAGGAAGATGTCCACTATATTGCTGAAGTAAATGCCGAGTCAGGTGAGTCAAAGATCTTCAAGTATGCAGTTATCGAAAAAGACGAAGAAACAGGCGAAGTGACTAAGTGGGATGACTCCAAGAGTGAAGATGTGACTCCAGCTGGTTTTGGTCGAATTGCCGCTCAAACTGCGAAGCAGGTGATTTTGCAGAAAATTCGTGAGTCTGAGAAGGATCAAATTTTAGCTGACTTTTCCGAAAAAATTGGCGAGATTGTCTCTGGCCAGGTTCTGCGCATGGATGGCAAGATGGTCATCATTGATGTCGGTCGTGGTCAAGGTGTCATGCCTCCAGAAGAGCAGATGCGCGGGGAGTTTTATCGCCTCAACAATAGAATTACTGTCTTTATTCGCGAAATCCGAGATACCTTCAAGGGTAGATCGATCATTGTCTCTCGTTCAGCGAAGGAACTCGTTTCTAAGCTGTTTGAGCGCGAAGTGCCAGAAGTCGCTTCCGGTGCCGTCAAGATTGTGAACATTGCCCGCGAGGCGGGTGTGCGGACCAAGTTAGCTGTCACCTCTACTCAAGAAGGTGTCGATCCAGTTGGTTCCTGTGTCGGACAGCGAGGTGTTCGTGTTCAAGAAGTCATCCGTGAGTTAAATAACGAAAAGATTGACATTATTCCGTACTCTGAAGATCAGGTCGCGTATCTCCGTGGTGCTTTAGCTCCAGCTGAGAACCTGAAGATTGACATAGACGTTGAGCAGAACTTAGTCACTGTGACTGCTCCAGACGATCAGCTTTCCTTGGCCATTGGTCGGGGTGGCCAAAACGTTCGTTTAGCAGCCAAGCTGACTGGGTATAAAATTACCATTAAGTCTGCGGCTGGTGAAGTTCAATCTGCCGTGACTGGAGCTGAAGAGTATGAGATCGACACCTTTGAAGGCTTAGAGCCAGAGGTGCGCGCACTCTTAATCCAGAATAAGTTCACCACCCTCAATGACCTGTCTCGCTTTAAGACTCGCTGGATGGAGATGGAGGAGGTAAATGAGGCGCAAAAGAAAATGCTTCTGGATCGCGTAACCACCTTCGATGCAGAGATGGCTGAGCGTGAACGATTGAATCCTCGTATAGATAGAATAGATCGAGTAGATAGAGATAATAAGGCGGCATAAAAAATATGGCAACTCAACCAAGACCACCAATTGTCACCATCATGGGTCATGTCGATCACGGCAAGACGTCATTGTTGGATTACATTCGTAAGACACATGTGGTGGACCGCGAAGCTGGGGGGATTACTCAGCATATTGGTGCGTATCAGATCGAGTTCAAGAACAAAAAAATCACCTTCATTGATACTCCAGGTCACGCTGCCTTTAATAAAATGCGTGCCCGAGGAGCCCAGGTTACAGATTTTGTGATCCTAGTCGTGGCCGCCAACGATGGTGTCAAACCGCAAACTATTGAATCAATCCGTCACATAAAAGAAGCAAATGTACCAGTTGTAGTCGCAATCAATAAAATTGATCTACCAAACGTCTACCCAGATATGGCTAAAGCCCAGCTGGCTGAGAATGACATCTTGGTCCAGGGGTACGGCGGTGACGTTGATGTGGTGGAAGTCTCAGCCAAGACAGGCAAAGGCGTAGATGATTTACTCGACTTAATCCTGGTCATGGCAGAGCTGAAAGGCCTTGAAGCAGACCCAGCTGCTGATCTCAAAGCGGTAGTCATCGAAGCTACCAAAGACGTTCGTCGAGGCCCAGTGACCACAATCCTAGTCCAACAAGGCACGCTCAAGCTTCGTCAAGATATCGTGGCTGACGAAAATGAAGGTCGAGTTCGCCAGATGACTGACGAAAATCGTAAGGCTCTCGTGGAGGTTCTCCCTGGTGGCCCTGCTGAACTAATTGGATTTACTGCGTTGCCAGCAGTTGGGGCAATTGTCTCAGAAAAAGGCAAAGTTCCTGCTCCAGATGCAGATGCGCGAGTAGCAGCTCCTCCACCAGCGAAAGATAACTTTGCTGACCTGTTTAATGAAAAACCAAAGCTGAAGTTAATTCTGAAGGCAGATGCACAAGGAACTCTTGAGGCAGTTGCCCAGAACTTAGATGATGAGAGCGTCGAGCTGCTCCGCTCTGAGGTTGGCGAAGTGACTGAAGATGACGTTGTTTTTGCCCAGACCACAGGTGCTTCTATCTTGGTGTTCCACACTAAGGTTCCTCGTCAAATTGAAGAAGCAGCCAAAAATGCTGGAGTCAAGATTAAGTCTTACGACATTATCTATAAGCTGCTCGAAGACCTCCAAAAGCAGATGCTCAAGCTGATCGAACCCACCATTGATGAAGTGGTCCTCGGAGAAGCCGAGATTATGCAGATTTTTGAGATGCGCGGTGAACGGATCGCTGGCTGCCGCATGATTACAGGTGAGATGAAGAAAACTGATTTACTCCACTTAAAACGAGGCGATGAAATTATCTCCAACCCAGATCTCAAATCGTTAATGCACGGCAAAGAGCAGATCGATTCCGTCAAAGCTAAGAATGAGTTTGGCATGACCTTCAAGAAGAAAAAAGAAGAGTTTCAAGTAGGTGATAAGGTGGTGGCGTATAAGGTGGAGGAGTAAGTTTCACTCTTTTTGCTCAATTTTCAAAAAGTAAGCTAGATTAAAGCAAATAATTACAATTGTGTCACATAATTTATGACATATAAACATATGTTAGATAAACGAGACATGATCTCACTTGGTGAAGCTTTCCCTCAATCTAAAGTTACAGAAGAGACCTCTAGATCAAGTTTAGATTCGTCTATACCTCCTTTTAGTAACCCCACCTCTTCCCCAAGCGTTTTTGAGAAACAGTATCGCGAGCTGACGAACTCTTTAGTCTTTTAGAGCTCCTATGGTATAATCCCCTTTCAATAAATAGGTTACTTGGACTGTCGGTCTCGACTGACAACACCAGGGAAAGATACCAGTATGGCATTAACGACTGCCACTAAAACACAAATTATCAAAGACTTCGCTCTTTTCGAGGGAGACACTGGGTCCCCAGAAGTACAAGTTGCACTGCTTACCAACTCGATCAATGAGTTGACTGAGCACTTAAAGAAACACAAAAAAGATAACCACTCCCGCCGAGGTTTATTGAAGCAGGTTGCCAAGCGCCGCCGTCTCTTAAACTTCTTATTGGCCAAGAGTGAAGAGCGTTACCGAGCCTTGATCAACCGGTTGGGTTTAACGAAGTAACTTTCCACACCCCATTCTTACTCTGTTTCTGACGACCAGATCTTCAACGTGCTATAATTCCCCCAGTATAAATTGGACGGAGAACTGAGGATTCAAGAGAAACAGTGAATTTTGCTTTAGATAGCCTTACCAGGTTACGGCCATTCGCTTGTTCTCCAGAGTACTCGCACCTCTCCCTCACATGAAAGGATTACTATGTCATACCCGACATATGGTCAAACATATAAAAAAGATATTCAGGTGGGCGATAAAGTCGTTTCCATTGAAATCGGTAAGTACTCAGAGCAAGCTTCGGCTGCAGTGCTGGCTACTTGTGGTGGTACGGTGGTTCACTCCACGATCGTCTTAGGTCGCAAAGTCGACTTGGGATACTTCCCCCTCTCAGTTGAGTTTATTGAAAAGCTCTCTGCCGGTGGCATTATTAAAGGTTCTCGCTGGGTTAAGCGCGATGGTCGGCCAACCGATGATGCTGTCTTAAAAGGTCGCGTCATTGATCGAACTCTTCGCCCGATGTTCCCAGAAGGCATGACCAATGAAGTCCAGATCGCCGTCACGGTTTTTTCTACTGATAAAGAAAATGATGCTGATATGGTTGGTATGTTGGCGACCTCAATTGCCTTATCTGTTTCTGAGATTCCATTTGATGGACCAGTGACTGGTTTAAGAATGGGCTACAGCAAGGCAGATCAGAAATACTCGATTAACCCAACTGATACTGAGCGCAAAGAGCTGGACATGGACTTAATTGTCTCTGGAAATGCTGATGCGATTGTAATGGTTGAGGCAGGTGCCAACGAAGTGACTGAGGCTGTGATTCTGGAAGCATTCAAGCAAGCTCAAGCTGAGCTGGGCAAGATCTGCACCGAGATTAACGCCATCGTCAAAGAAATTGGCAAAACCAAGCGCACCGACGTGTTGCCGAAGCCAGTCGAAGCTTCCGTGACTGAAGTGAAGGCAACCTTGGCCAAGAAGTACAAAAAAGAAGTTCAAGACATGATCCGTAAGGAAGGTGTTTTGGAGGAAACAGGCCTGAGTGAACTGATCGAGAAGATCGTCGCCGAAAACCAACCAGCTGAGGGGCAAGCACCAAGTCTGATGGCAGATGCCAAAGTCTTAGGAAACCTGTTCCAGGAGCTGATGGCTGAAGAAGGTCGCCGGATGATCGTTGAAGAACAGGTCCGTCCAGATGGTCGCAAGACTGATGAGATTCGCCCAATCTGGTGTGAAGTCGATATTTTCCCTCGCACACATGGTTCCGCCATGTTCAAGCGTGGAGCTACCCAAGTGCTATCAGTGGCCACTTTAGGTTCACCATCACTTGGTCAGTTGATTGAAGATATGACAGGTGAGCAAGTTCGTCACTACATACATCACTACAGCATGCCCCCATATGCTGCTGGCGAAACCGGTCGCTTTGGTTCACCAAAACGCCGCGAAATTGGGCACGGAGCCTTAGCCGAGCGCGCACTCTGGCCGGTGATCCCGTCCCAAAAAGAATTCCCATACACTATTCACGTTATCTCCGAAGTGGTCAGTTCCAACGGCTCTACCTCTCAAGGTTCAGTCTGTGGCTCCACCATGTCATTGATGGCTGCTGGTGTACCAATCAAGGCACCCGTCGCAGGAATTGCAATGGGCTTGATGACCAATGGGAAAGGCAAGTACGTCGTACTTTCTGACATCCAGGGTTTGGAAGATCACATCGGTGATATGGACTTTAAAGTCGCCGGTACTGCCAATGGTGTAACTGCTCTCCAGATGGACATCAAGATCAAAGGTATTCCTTCTGATGTCATGACTCAAGCTCTTAACCAAGCTCAGGTCGGTCGGATGCATATCTTAGGCAAGATGCTGGAAGTGATTCCAGAGTCCAGAAAGACCCTCTCTGAGTACGCGCCAAAGATCCAACAGCTCGAGATCCCAGCTGACCGAATTGGTGAGTTAATCGGCCCAGGTGGGAAGATGATTAAGAGTATCATCGAAGAAACCGGTGCGCAGATCGACGTCGACGAAGATGAAGAACGCGGAGTTGGTTTAGTCAATATTTCTTCACCAGATCAGAAAAAGCTCGATAATGCCTATAAATTCATTAGTGACATGATGCGCAGCATTGAGGTCGGCGAAGAGTTTGATGGCGAAGTCAACCGAGTTGAGAGCTATGGTGCTTTTGTGAACATTGCTCCTAACAAAGATGGACTCGTCCACGTTTCTGGCATGTCTACTGAGTATGTCCGAGATGCGAGTGACATTGTCAAACTTGGAGATAGGATTCACGTTCGCGTGAGCGAGATTCAAGAAGATGGCAAGATTAAGTTAACCATGCTGACCCCTGAACAAGAGGAAGCGGCGGCCGCAGGCCGACGCGGTGGTGGGGATCGAGGCGGATCTTCGTTCGGTCCAGACCGCAGCTCAGATCGCGGTGGCTTTGGTGGCGGACGACCTCCATTCAGAGGAGGAGATCGCGGTGGAGACCGAGGCGGTAGCCGAGGGGGCTTTGGTGGGAGTAGACCTCCATTCCGCGGTGGTGACCGTGGAGATCGTCGGTAAATTGAATTGAAATAAATCGTATGGGGACTGGGCGCAGCACTGGGAACAGGACAAGCGGCAGTCCCCGTTAAATACTTCAAGAACCCTTATTTCTAGGAGTACTGTCGGACTCTTGCTATCCATAAATTTTTTCGATGTCATTTTGTGACTTCTGAACGATATTTGTCATGAATGAATTCTAGCATGCTACACTCTTAGCATGACCCTTTCCTCAATCCAAACCTCAGATGGTATGTTCACGATTGCTCCGTTTGACCATCGGGGTTCCCTGGCGCAGTTGATCGGTGTAGACATGAACACTACCATGGGCCAAGAAGCAGTGACTCAACTCAAAGTGTTGTTTATGGAGGCATTTTCGCCTATTTGTTCTGGTGTTCTCGTAGATCCCCAATATGGTTGGCCAGCCATTGAGGTCAAGTCCGAGAGTGCTGGTCTGATCCTGACACTCGAAAGCTCGGGCTACACTGACGAGAAAACTGCCGTGCCCACTCTCATTCCGAACTGGGGAGTGGAAAGCATCAAAAATAACTACGCGGTAGCTAAGCTTTTAACCTATTACCATCCTCAAGAACCCAATGCAGAAGCAAAGCGCAAACTCGTCATGGAGCTAGGTGAATCTTGTCGACACGAGAATATTGGCTTTTTACTTGAGCCAGTCATCTTTAACCCATTTGATAAAACCCCGTTAGCGCCGGAGCAACTCCAACAAGCTCAACTGCTTGCGGCCCAAGAGTTCCAGCCGCATTGTGATGTCTTGAAGATTCAGTACCCGGGGAACGCGCTCGCCTGCGCCACCCTAACTGCTGAGCTCGACATCCCCTGGATTATTCTGTCGCGTGGAATGGACTATTCAGCGTTTAAAGAAGCCTTGCGAGTTTGTCTTGAAAATGGAGCCAAAGGTTTTGCAGCTGGTCGATCAGTCTGGCAGGAGATTGGCGAGTTTCGTTTGGCTGACGGCACTCCTGACATGGCAGCGATCAAGACATTTCTCCACACGACTGGGGTAGAGCGGATGAAAGAGCTGATTGACCTGACCCAGATGAATCGTTAGTCTCACCCATACATTCCTATGACAGTTCCTCATCGAGAAGTAATTCACGACCGGCTTTTTGGTTGGTGGCGGAGTAATGGCCGGATTTTGCCTTGGAGAGAGAAGCTGAGTGCTCAGCCCACTCTCGCTCAGCAGGAGCGTAACCTCCCAGCGCCTAATCAAGACCTCTTGCGTGAAGCCACCTTCTCATCTTATTTCGCATCTTCACAGCAGCGTGATCCCTACCGAGTGGTGGTAGCCGAGCTGATGCTGCAGCAAACCCAGGTGGATCGCGTCTTCCCAAAGTACATGGCTTGGATGAAACAATGGCCGCAGATTACTGACTTAGCTAAGGCGACGCTGGCCGAAGTCTTAATTTTTTGGCAAGGTTTGGGGTATAACCGCCGAGCGCGGTTTCTCTGGCTACTGGCTCAAGAAATCTCGATCAAACGCCAAGGGGTTTGGCCAACCACCGAGCTGGAGCTGCTCACTTTGCCTGGCATCGGCAAGTACACGGCTCGGGCAATACAGTCATTTGCGTTTGGCCAACAAGTTGGGGTAGTGGATACCAATGTCAAAAGAATCTTTGAACGTCTGTATGGTGCCGCCAAGCGAAGCCTGGCGGACGGCCGTAGAGCTGCTACTGCGCTCCCCGATAAAGCCTACTTCGAGCTAGCCGACCAAATTTTGCCGCAAGAACAGGCTGATCCCTGGAATCAAGCGTTAATGGATTTTGGGGCACTCATCTGTACAGCGCGGGCCCCGAAGTGCTCACTTTGCCCCGTCCAGGACTTGTGTGTGGTGAACATCAAAGCTCGTGAGCTAGGGTATATCAACTTCGCCGAGTGCCAAAAAGCCGAGCTCCTGCAGAAGCCCTCAAGTTCTCTAGCCAAGCCGAAGTTTGAAACAACTGATCGCTACTTCCGAGGTCGCTTAATCGATGAGCTGCGAGGAGGGACCACGACGGTCCTGGAGCTAAAAAAGCGATTTCAAAATAACTACGGTTTAAGCGAGGAGGCTCGGTTTAATAAGCTGGTGGCTTCACTGGCTCAAGAAGGTCTGATTCGGATCGAAAACGGGCAAGTGCAGATCGGCTAAGAATTTGCTAGACTAGCTGCATCTCTATGTTCAAGTTGCTGAGAGATTTATTGACATTTATTATTAGTGTAGTCGAGACCTTGCTGGTGCTTCGCTTTGTCTTAAAGTTGCTGGGCGCCAATCCAGCTGCGAGTGTTGTGAGCTGGGTGTATGACACGACGCAGCCAATTCTGCAGCCATTTTTATTGGCTTTTCCCACCCCAACGGTTAAAGGTGGTTTTATTTTGGAGTTCACCACCCTATTTGCCATCTTCTCATATGCCTTTGCAGGATATATCTTAGAACAACTTCTGGAACTGATCGACAAAAAAAAGTAGCCTAAGGAGCATGTATGCAGATTTTACCAAAATTAGCTTATGAGTACTCAGCGTTGGAGCCACACATTGACGCCAAGACCATGGAAATCCATCATACGAAGCATCACCAAACTTATGTCGATAAATTAAATGCTGCTATTGAAAAGTATCCAGAACTCGGCTCTTTTTCAGTGGAAGAGTTACTTGCCCAGTTTGAAAAAGTGCCTGCAGAGATCAAGACTGCGGTCCAAAATCATGGTGGTGGACATGCCAATCACTCGTTATTTTGGACGATTCTCGGAATGAACTCAGCTCAGCCCCAAGGTGATTTTATGGCTGCCATCGAGTCAGACTTGGGTGGTATGCAGAAGTTTAGCGAGGAGTTCACCGCTGCTGCAACTGCTCGATTTGGTTCAGGTTGGGCTTGGCTCGTCGTTGGCGAAGATAAAAAATTAAAGATTACTTCCACGGCCAACCAAGACTCTCCATTGATGCAAGGTCAGACGCCAATTTTAGGGTTAGACGTTTGGGAGCACGCGTATTACCTGAATTATCAAAACCGCCGACCAGAGTACATTAAAGCCTTTTGGAGCATCGTTAACTGGGCTGAAGTAGAGCGTCGTTGGGCTGAAGCCAGTAAGTAGGTGGGTATGAGACAAGTCATCCTGGATGTAGAGACCAAGAAAACGTTCGATGAGGTCGGGGGCTACTTTCCTGACCGCTTAGGGATTTCCTTTGTGGGTGTCTGCATCCGAGAAGGTCTGGGGGGAAAAGGTGAGATGAAGGGTTTTTTTGAGAAGGACCTGCCCGACCTCTTTCCATTACTTGAGTCCGCTGATGTGATCATTGGCTTTAACTGCGACAGCTTTGATATGCAGACTTTTGTGCCGTACTACCAGGCAGATCTGGCTCGAATTCCAACCCTGGATATTATGCTCCGAATTAAGGACAGCGTCGGTCACCGAATTGGCTTAAATGCCGTAGCTACAGAGACGCTGGGAGTGGGCAAAAGCGGAGATGGCTTAGACGCCATTAAGTACTTTAAACACCAGCAGTGGGATGAACTGAGTAAGTATTGCCTGCAAGATGTAGCAGTGACCCGGGACGTTTATGACTACGGTTTAAAAAACGGTAAGGTCAAGTTTAAAAATAAATGGAATCGGTTGATTGAATGCCCAGTGGACTTTACGTTTACACCCAAAAAAGACGCTGGGGTGCAGATGAGTTTATTGTAGAGATATCTTTTTAAGACGCCAGCTGCAACCCTGAAAGTGTATGTTCTACCTCGTTCGGAATTATCTGCAATTTCTCTTTTTCAATCAGTCTTGCTGAGCTCATCTAAAAACTGTTAGAACTAAGGGAGTCAATAATGACTAGTCCATTTGCACATGTTTTTTTCTGAGATGTGTTTTGATTTAAAAATATGATGCCGAGCAGTTAGGTCCAACTGAACGCTAAGATTTTGATCAGGAAAATCTTTCTCATCAGATGCTGTACTAGGAATAATAAAAAATTCTTTGGGTACTTGGAGTGATTCCAAGGAAAAAGTGTCGGATTCAACCATTTTTAATAGTAACGCATAGCTGGTATACTCCCATTGTGCAATCACAACAGCCCCCTCCCAAAATCTGTTACACCGCGGCTGGCGTCTTAATTCATCAAGACAGAGTACTGCTGGTCAAACACAAAAAGCTCGGGTTTTGGCTCAATCCAGGTGGCCACATTGAAGAGAACGAGTTGCCACATGAAACTGCTGAGCGAGAGTTCTGGGAAGAAACTGGTGTACGCGTCCGAGCAGCTCACTTAGCTCCAGTCCCGGTCAGCGACAATGGCGAATTTTTGCCTTCTCCTTTCCTGAGTAATATCCACTGGATCTCAGAGCAAAATTATCAGCACCGACTGAAGAATCCAGATCAAGAAAATACTGCTTCCAATGCCTACGCCAAGAAAGGCTGTGAAAAGCACTTGAGCTTGCTCTATCTGGTAGAGCCAGTAGCTGGGGTAGAGTTCCAGCAGAACTTAGAAGAGAGTGATGGAATTGAGTGGTTCACCGAAGATCAAATTTCCAATCTGGAAACCAGAGATAACATCAAATTCGAAATCTCCCAAGGATTCCGCCAAGCGAAGCCTGGCGGACGGCCGTAGAGCTGCCGCAAGCGAAGCCTGGCGGACGGCC
>CAZMXT010000005.1:0-60377 GCA_964570365.1 uncultured Pseudomonadales bacterium
CCAACTCGACAATTTTAGCATTCTTCGGTATACTGATTACTCATGAAAAAGCTTGTAGTGGTTTTATCATGGTTTATCTTCTCTGCTATGACGATTGTGGCAGGAAGTATAACGTATCAGCTCTTCGGTAATTCTAAGAGTCCGAATTTTTTAGTAGCTGGTCAAACTCTCCAAGCTGGGGTAAATGTTGCTGCAGCTAATAGTCTCTCTCCTCTTGATCAGGTTAAAGGAGTAGAAACCTTGATTGAAATAGAAGATGCCAGACCACAAATTGTGGCCAATTTCTTAAAACGGCATGACTCACCCCTAACCCCTCATGAAGAGTTTGGCCACAAAATTGTGGGTATCGCCGATAAATACAACATTGACTTCCGCCTACTACCTGCCATTGCCATGCAAGAAAGCAATCTCTGCAAAAAAATTCCAGCAGGATCTTATAATTGTCTGGGGTTTGGGATTCACGAACGCGGCACACTCGCTTTTGAAAGCTATGAAGCGAACTTTGATCGAGCAGCGCGTGAGCTTAAGAAGAACTACATTGACCAGGGGAGAAGCACACCTGAACAAATTATGAAAAAATACACTCCATCCAGCAATGGTAGTTGGGCTGAATCAGTCAATCAGTGGATGGCTGAGATGCGTTATGATGATCGCCAGCTCGGGAGAGAGCTCAAAACAACTACTGACATCCTCGAGTTTGTTGAAGTATCTCCCAGCCCTGAATCGCCTTAATTTTGCAGCCTCACGTATCTATTACACCTGTTTTTTTGATGGAATAAATCTATAATGATTTGTTCTGATGTATATTGACAGACTTATAATTAAATGCTATATTTCTTACCAGATCAGAAGGTAATCCTCACCGGACTCTTTCTGATACCAAAGGACCTCCGCTTGACCGGGGGTTTTTTGTGCCGAGAACAGGAATCGAACCTGCACGCTCTTGCGAGCACTGGATTCTAAGTCCAGTCTGTCTACCAATTTCAGCATCTCGGCTTATGCAACGACGCAATTGTACATCATCAGGTTCCTCTTCACAGCAGATCAAAAAATGACTAAGATGATGTATGGTCGATATTGCAACAGGACCAGGAACTTCGTTGACTCTGCCATCTGCCCTCCAACCAAAGCCCAGCTTACCGACTGCGCAATCTATTGAGGGAGTAGAGACGCATAGCTCAAACCTGCCCGATATTAATCAACCGGGAGACATTGCCTCGTCTCTGGAGCTTCCGCAAGCAACTACTCCCATTACTTTACCAGGAACTGAGCCTTCGACTTCCGCTACATCCACAGTTCCTGACATCAACAAAATCCAGCAGACTCTTCAAGAAAGTGGCTCATTATTACCGGAGTTCTCCGTTCAAGAGACCGCTGTCCCAGATAATTCGCCTCTAGCAGCGCTCCAACCAGAGCGGGTTCGCAATGGAGTGGTTTTTACTCCGCCTCAACCAGCAGCAGCGCCGGTTACTCATTTGCCTGATGTCTACTTAGCCAATACTGCCAAACCCTTAACTGCTTCACAGCTCAAAACAGATGAAAAGCCAAACAATATTCCTATTTTCTTTTTCTTGGGCCTTGGTTTGTTTGCGCAAATTTTGCAAGGAATTTCCCAGCTATTTCACTACATCTTGGTTCAGTACCCACGCTTAGAACAAATGATTGCTTCCGGCACTTTATCGTTAACTGAGATGAATACTTCAAGTATGAAAGGCCTGGTTTTAGCCGGTTTTATTGCGGTGAGTATATTTTTATTAGTGATTGTCTTCGCCCAAAATGTCTTTCTCCGTCCGCTCATTTTCTACTTAGCATTAATTGTTTTAACAATGAATGTAGTCATTCAAAATATCTATCTCCAACCTCACTTTGCCAGTGGAAACCCTTTCAACTTCCAGGCTACGGTACTAGAAATTATGAACAGTCAAAACCCTTCTTTTTCTGATCCCATTCGAACATTAAATACCTACTCAAAGTAAGAGTTAGTTAAACTGATCCCTATTGATACTCTTTCAACTAGTGTACTTCTTCAGTATCAGTGACGTACAATAAATCCATATTTAACCCGAATCTTGCCATTACTTTTATGAATACTATTAAATGCCCCAACTGCCAAACCCCAATTGAGATTGAACAAGTCTTGGCGCAACAGATCGAGCAAGGCCTGATCCAAAAATTCAGCTTAGAGCGAGAAAAACTGCAGCAGTCTCAGCTCCTACTCCAGCAACAGCTGGCTCAATTAAAGCAAAAAAATGAAGAGGAGTTAGAGACTTCGCTCAAACAACAAGAACAAAAAATTAAAACTGAACTCTGGACGAAGGCGCAACAAGAAGCTGAGCGGAAAATCAGTGAAAGCCATGATAAAGAATTTAGGGACTTACGCCAGCAACTCCAAGAAAAAGATTTACGCGCCCAAAAGGCTGAGAAGGAAGAGCTTCAGCTGCGCAAGAAACAGCGTGAACTAGAAGAAGAAAAAAGACAGCTTGCCATCACTGTTGAGCGAGAGATTGATAAACGTATCCAAGAGGAAAGAGCCAAAACCAGCAAGCTAGAAGCAGATCGGTTTTCTTTGAAAGAAAAAGAGTATCAAAAACAACTTGAAGATATGAAGGCCTTAGTCGATGAAGCACGTCGCAAAGGAGATACCGTTTCTCAGCAACTTCAAGGTGAAGTGCTTGAACTAGAACTAGAAAGAATGCTGCGTGAACAGTTCCCCGCAGATATAATCAGTGAAGTAAAGAAAGGCCAGTTTGGGGCAGATTTGCTGCAAACTGTCAGAAATAGCTTTGGCCGAACTGTAGGCATTATAGTCTGGGAATCCAAACAAACAGAGAACTTTTCTGATAAATGGCTCCCTAAACTCCGAGAAGACTGCCGGAACTGTCATGGCTCCGTGGCGGTTTTAGTGACCAGAACCTTGCCAGCGGGAATTGAGACCTGTGGTGAGCGAGATCGAGTCTGGATTACCGGCATCGACTTCGTAGTTCCCCTAGCTGGCTTACTCCGCCAGACTCTCTTAAAGGTGGAGCAGGAGAAAACTGCTCAGAGTGGTAAGGATGTCAAAACCGAGATGCTCTACAACTACATTAACAGCCAGGAGTTCCGTGGCAGAGTAGAGGCCATCGTAGAAAGCTTTAGGGAGATGAAAGATGACTTGGATAAAGAACAACGAGCTCTCCAAAATAGCTGGAGAAAGCGGGAGAAACAAATCCTGCGCTTAGCCACCAACACTGCGTACATGTACGGCGAAATGCAGGGCTTAGTCGGAACAAGCTTGCCAAATATTCATGGGCTAGAGCTGGAGTCAGGCACTCAGGCTCGGAGTAAGTCTTTATTAAACTCCGAAAGCCTTCCCTCAGAAACCACCTCGCAAAATGAACTTTTCTAATGCATGACCATGACTTCTTATCAAATTCAGCGAAATAGACGCGCCCACAGCATCAAGATTAAAGTTGATAGCCATGGGGCCGTTACGGTAGTGGCTCCGCCTGATTGTCCAACGCGTTTTATTGACCAGTTTGTGACTAAGCAGCAGGACTGGATTAAACAAACGATTGTCAAGATTCAGAGTCAACGACCAACACCTCTCCAAGACCCCACCCAACTCTCGATTTTTGGCAAGCTCTATTCCAAGGAGCCGATCTTTGATCATCAACATCCGATTGGAGTTCAAGTCAAAGGAAAAAAAATCATGATTAACTCCGTATCTCCCACTGCCGCATCTGTTGAAAAAGCCATTCAAGAATTTCTGAAAAATACTGCGCAAAAGTACATCGTGCCGCGGACTCACCAACTGGCTGAGTTAATGAGTATAAAGTTCAACAATATTACCTTACGCCAGCAGAAAACCCGTTGGGGCAGTTGTAGTAGTCAAGGAAATTTAAACTTTAACTGGCGCTTAGTGCAGTACCCAGCGGCAATTATTGATTACGTCATCATTCATGAGTTGGCGCATCGGCGCGAAATGAACCACTCAGCTCGGTTCTGGGAGATTGTGGCTCGCTTCGATCCTGAACATCTCAAGCATCGAGGCTGGTTGCGCAGAAATGGCGCCACCGTCGATTAAAATCTGCGACTAAACGAGTGAAGAACTTATCACTATATGCACAAAACTTTTCTCGGTAAAAAGCGACTCAGCCACACCAAAAGCTCGCAACAAAGTGAGACGCTCTGTGTAAGAATTTAGCTGCGTTTGGAGTTTCGATCTCATCTTGAAGCGACTATACTACAGCTGATGTTCATCATCCACGGTGAAAACACTACCCAGTCCCGTCAGGCACTTTTTGAGCTAATTCAGCGCGCAAAAAGTACTGAACGAGAAGTGGTTCGTTTGGACGCTAAAACCTTAGATTTGCCCAAGCTCGAACAACAGCTGGGAAGTACTAGTCTCTTTGGTACTGAGCAGTTCGTCGTTATAGAGGAACTACATTCTTTACCCAAGTCCCAACGACAGAGTGCATTACTGAAGTATCTGGCAGAGTCAGCCGCTCAAAACCCCGACCTGGTCCTCTGGGAAAAACGTCAATTAACTCCCACAATGCTCAAGCCGTTTGCTACCGCAAAAGTGCAACATTTTCCAGTCAATAAAGTCGTTTTTCAGTGGCTCGACTCCCTCAGTGGAACTCAGGAAACGAACGCGCAACAACGGACGCTCAAGCTGTTTCACCAAGCAGCAACAAGCGATGGAGCCGGGATGTGTTTCGCGATGCTCTGTCGTCAAGTTCGCCTGCTCCTAGAAGTAACCGAAGGCAAATCCAGCTCACTGCCTGCTTTTATCTTGAACAAAGCGCGCAGCCAAGCTCGGTCGTTTACATTAGAGCGCTTGTTAAAGTTGCACACTCTGCTTCTGCAGATAGATATCGGACAGAAGACTTCTACCAATCAATTAAATTTTGACCGGGAACTTGAACTTTTCCTGCTCAGGATGTAGACTATCGAAACGACGAAAGGAATCAAATGCACGTAGATCCATCCATTTTCAAAGCCTATGACATCCGAGGTATTTATGGCCAGAATCTTTTTGATCAGACCGCTGAAGCAGTTGGAAAAGCATTTATCAAAGTACTCGGTGCCAGCCAAGTGGTAGTCGGTCGGGATGCGCGAATTTCTAGCCCCGCTCTTCACCAAGCAATTATCACTGGCCTTACTTCTGTAGGAACGAATGTGATTGATGTCGGGATGGTCTCCACGGACATGTACTACTATGCTTGTGCTGAGAAAAAACTCCCAGGCATCATGGTGACCGCTAGTCACAATCCCAAGGAATATAACGGCTTCAAAATGGTCAAGCAAATTCCGTATCTGCTCTCCGGAGATGAAGGCATCCAAGATATACGTCAAATTATTGAAAAAGAAGAGTTCCCAGCGCCTGCTAGCACCCCAGGGACCGTGGAAGGCTGGCAGATCATGGATGGCTTTGTGGAGAAGATTCTCAGCTTAGTAGATATTCGTGCCCTTAAACCGATGAAAGTTGTTATCGACACGGCCAACGGCATGGTTGGACCTTCCCTCAATGCGCTTTTTGCTCAGATCCCCCAGATAGATGTGGTCCCCATGTACTTTGATCCTGACGGAAACTTCCCCAACCATGGTGGTGACCCCCTCCAAGAAGAAAATCGTCGAGAGCTTCAAGCACGGGTAATCAGTGAACATGCTGAGCTGGGATTTGCTTTTGATCCTGATGGTGACCGCTTCTTCTGCATTGATCAAAAAGGCAGATTCGTCTCAGGGGACTTTTTAACAGCCATTTTGTCCCAATACTTTTTGAAAAAATACCCCGGCTCCACCATCGTCTACGATATTCGCGCCTCCCACGCTGTGCCAGATACAATTACCCAAGAAGGTGGGAAAGCGCTCTACAATCGTGTCGGACATGCCTTCATTAAAAAGCGAATGACTGATGAGAACGCCGTTTTTGGTGGGGAGGTAACTGGTCACTATTACTTCAAGGATTTTTACTACTGCGACTCTGGCGTTGCACCGATGCTGTACATGTTGGAACTTTTATCACAATCTGCAGAAAGCCTCGATGAAGTCATCGATCGCTTGAGTGAAGTCTACTTTATCTCTGGCGAAATCAATACCAAAGGCGTGGATGCCAAAACCGTGTTAGGCAAGATTGAAGCACAGTATGGTCCCACTGCTAAAGAAGTGCTGAAAGTGGACGGTATCAGTTGCATTTTTGACCAATGGCACTTTAACGTTCGCGGTTCTAATACTGAGCCGCTGGTCCGCCTCAATCTAGAAGCTACTACCGCTGAGTTAATGGCTGAAAAACGGGATGAAGTACTGGCGCTGATTCGCGAGGGACTAAGCAACTAGCAAGTCAGTACTGAACCGCTTTCTATACGATCACTATCCGATTACTCAGTCAGTCACTAATCGGTCACTTTTTTCTAGTCAAATAAATATTAGTTTCCCGGAGGAAGAAAGCCAATGTCACGAGTTTACCGGCGACATCTTCCCAGACATGACAGAAGCAGATCTGCAGAGACGAAATGAGGGCATTCAGAGCTGTAAAAGTCGGATCATCAAAAAACAAAATGAATTAAAGAATGCGGGTTTTACCCACCAACTACATCTAAATTAAGCTAATCAAGCTCACTAACTGCGTCGATTTCCCGACTCAAAACTAAGTGATAAACCGATAGTCCGGCAATAATCACAAACGCCATCAAACACAAAAATGGGATGGTAATAAAGCCGAGGTAATCCACTTGCAGCGCGCTGCAAGGATTGGCCGCGGTACATTGAAAAGGATTAGGGAAATCGAGCTTCTGCAGACCATAGTGGTAAAACTCTAGCAAAATTCCTGGCAGAGCCAGTGGCAGTACGTAATGGACAAACTTGCGATCTTCTTTCATCATGCCTACCGCGCTAATGAAGACAATGGGATACATTAAAATTCGGGCAAACCAGCAGAGCTCGCAGGGCACAAAGCCTTCGCCGATCGGGAAAGGGTTCCCCATACTCAGGTTTTTGACAATATCACCGTAGGTACTGAAGTAGAGCGAACCCAGCATCGCCACAAATGCTTGCAGGAAAATAAAGTAACTGACCAGTCCCTGGCGCTCTTGTAATTTGGTGAGTTGTGAGGGTGCAGGAGAAGTTTTTTCGGACATATTTGCCGATTATACTGCTACAATCTTCTCATGTCTAAACCACCTGTCATTGTGATTGCTGGGGGAAGCAACTCCCGTTTTTTTCCATTTAACAAGACTGGCCACAAAGGTCTTTTAAGTATTGCTGGCAAACCGCTGATGATTCGGATGCTGGAAAACTTACAAAGTCATGAGTACCGTGAAGTTACGCTGGTTATCACCCCAGAAGACGCTGAGCAACAGATTAGCCAAAAAATTATTGAAGCAGCCCACTTAGAGCTAAAAATTGAGTACGTTGTTCAAGTGAGTCCCCAGGGAATGGGTGACGCGGTACTTTCTGCTATCCCTCGCCTTCAAGACCAGTTTTCACAAATCATTATTACGTCCACGTATCATACGAACGCAGGCGAGGTGCTTGATCAAATGTTAACCAAGGGCAATGACTCAGTGCTGTGCACCGCACCGACTGCAACACCTTGGGAGTACGGCATCGCGACATTGAACGACCAAGGAGAACTTACTCAAATTGTGGAAAAACCTGAGCGTGGTCACGAACCATCAAATCAAAAGATCCAAGTCCTCTATGTTTTGTCAGAAAACTTCATTGAGATTCTGCGCAACTTGCCTGTCACCCAATATAACTTCGAAGAAGCCCTGAGTATCTTGGCGATGCAGCACCCAATCCCTGTCCTTCAGTTAGAAAAAGCATTGCCGTCTCTCAAGTATCCTTGGGATGCGTTTGAGATGAAAGACCAGCTCCTTTCTCACAACTCATCCGCAACCCATCCTTCTGCCAAGATTTCTGCCACTGCAGTCATTGATGCCACCAAAGGTCCGGTGATTATTGAAGAGGGTGCCAGTGTAGGTCACTGCACTCGGATTGTAGGACCATGCTTTATTGGCAAAAACGCCTTTATTGGTGACTTTTGTTTAGTTCGCGACTCAGATCTAGAGACTGGAGTTCAGGTGGGCACGTTTTCAGAAGTTGCTCGTTCTATCTTCTTGCCAGGGTCTACCATGCACAGTGGCTTTGTGGGCGACTCTATTATCGGGCAAAAGGTCAAAATTGGCGCTGGATTTGTAACGGCAAATAAACGCTTTGATCGAGCCTCAGTACACGTGGAAGTCAGAGGTGAGAATGTAGATACTGGCAGACGAGCTCTGGGTGTACTGATCGGCGAAAATGCTGCCATCGGCATCCACACCAGTACGATGCCAGGTAAGTGCATTGCCCCCGGGGCTGTAGTCTATCCTCAAACTGTAGTGAAGAATAATATCCCTGGAACTTGAAGGCATACTCATGGCCAAGCTAACAGATTTTCAAGCCCTGCTTTTTGATGTGGATTTAACCCTCTCGAACAGCCAACGTAGCATTAGCAGTCTTACTGAAAGACTGCTAAAACAGCTGGCCTCACAAGGCTACCAGCTGGGTGTCTGCACTGGCCGACCCTACGCCAGTCTCAGAAAAGGAGTTGTCCAGATTTTCCCTGAAGATTCACTCCATATTACTTGTGGAGGAGCCCAGATCATTACCTCAAGGGGGGAGGTCATCTGGGAAAAAGTAATTGCGGCCGAAACTACCAAATCCATCCTAGCTGAAGCCCAAAAATATAACTTATCGTTCTACATCCCTGAGGGGGAGTTTGGGTACGGCACAGACCTTTTTATCCAGCAGTATGAGAACCTCCATAAGTTGGTCGCTGAGCTCAAGCCAATTGCAGAGCTGCAAAATTTTGACGTACCAATTATTGCGTTCTTCAACATTGGACCAGAGTTTCTGGCCTACCTAAAGAGCCGGACAGATATTCAAGTGAAGCTCTCGCGCAGTGGTAAAGAGGTCATTAGTGTTGACGTCACTGCACTGGGAGTTACTAAGGCCACGGCTCTGACAGAGTGGTGCCAGCTGCAAAACTTGAGCTCAACTGATATAATCGGCTTTGGGGATAGCGACAACGACCTAGAGTTCTTAGGCAATGTTGGTTTGGCAGTTGCGATGGGCAATGCTTCCGAAGCCATTATGAGTATTGCGGACAAGGTCATTGGTCACGCTGACGAAGACGGTGTCGGCATCTACTTAGAAAAAATTACACAAGGAGCTGAGGTATGAGAACTATTCCAATCCTGAATTCACGCGATGAAATTACGGCTTTGGATACGCTTAATGCCCTGGGCTCGATTGAGATGCTTGGCAGTCAAGTTCAGCAGATTTGGCAAGAAGCCCAGGCAGTCCACTTTGATGAGTCATATCGGCAGATCAAAAATGTGGTCGTCGCGGGAATGGGCGGTTCGGCTTTGGGCACTCATGTCATTCAGACCGTTTTCAAGGAAGAGCTTGCTGTACCTGTACTGGTTGTGCCAGATTATGAACTACCTTCATTTGTAAATCAGGATACGCTAGTTATTGCCTCGAGCTACTCCGGAACGACTGAGGAAACTTTAGCTGCTGTAGCGGACGCCCAACAAAAAGGCGCCAAGATTGCCGGTATTACTTCAGGTGGGAAGCTAGCTGATTTTTTACGCGAACATAAGTACCCAGCGATTATTTTTGAGACTGAGTTTAATCCCTGCAAGTCGCCCCGGATGGCCTTAGGCTATTCGATCTTTGGCCAAATTGCATTATTTGCTCAGGCCGGGTTGCTCAAAGTTACTCAGACTGAGTACCAGGCAGTGCTAGAAACTATTGCTCAAGCACATCTCCGCATGAGCGTCAACGTCAACCAAGAAGAAAACCCCGCCAAGCTGCTGGCTTTTGAGATGCTTACTCGCATCCCGGTGATTACGGTGGCCGAGCACTTGGAAGGTGTCGCGCATGTCTTTGCCAATCAGCTCAACGAAAATGCCAAGACTTTTGCTGAATATAGAGTTGTTCCTGAGCTCAACCATCACCTAATGGAAGGACTTCAGTTCCCAGACACCAATGCGCTGAATTTACTCTTCATTCCTATTTCTTCTCAGCTATACGGAACTGGCAACCAAAAACGGATGAAGCTAACCCAGCAAGTGCTCGACCAAAATTCCATTGAGTACCGTGAGCATACGTTAGTCAGTACCACCAAACTCGAACAAGCATTTGAGCTGCTCACTTTTGCAAGCTACACGAGCTTTTACTTAGCCATTCTCAATAATCAGAATCCCACACCCAACCCCTGGGTGGATTGGTTCAAGGCCGAGCTCAAAAAATAGCATGCAGTTCTCACCTCGCTACATCATCCCACTTTTAGTAGAGCAACCTACTTGGGGAGGGGGGTACATCGCCGAGTTTAAGGGAATTACTGACGACTCCGTGACCGGCACCAGGGTCGGACAGGCGTTTGAGTTGTTTAGTGGCTCACAGCTTACCAGCGAAGCGAACCAAAGTTATGCCGTCGCGTCAGCAACACAGCTGGACCAACCTAGATATTCGCAAAAGCCAACAGACGCTCACTCACTGCAAACCCTGATTGATCAGGACCCAGTTCAAGTGCTAGGTGAAAAGGCAGTGGCTAAAAATGGCACTGCGCTCAGTGTGCTGATCAAATTCACTCAAGCACAAAATAATTCTTACCAAGTCCATGTCCGACCGGGGAAAGAATTTGGGAAGTGGCAGGCTAAGCCTGAGTCTTGGTATTTTTTGGAGCCAGGCAAAGCTACACTGGGCCTCAAGGCAGGTTGCTCTGTCTCAGAGTATAAAGAGCGTTGTATAGAAATCAATACTTTTGCACAACAACTCAGTAAGACAGTTCAAACGGGGCAGAAATCAGTTGCTCAAGCTCGCGCTGAGCTCCGATCCTATATCGAGCAGGACCACCCCCAGCGCTTTGTAAACACGCTGGCGATTCCTAAAAACCAAGTCATCGATCTGAGTGAAGGAGGAGTCCACCACTCTTGGGAAATGGGCCCCGAACTCCCTCAAGGAAATATTGTCTATGAAGTGCAGTGCGATGTGATGGATGAGTTCTGCACTCTGCGATCCTTTGATCAGGGCAACATGAAAGAGGATGGCAAGGTCCGTCCCCTCACCATTGAAGATTACTTTACCGCTTTAGACACCAGACCAGAGGTAAACACGGCCGCCAAGCGAAGCCTGGCGGACGGCCAAAGAGCTGAAGACAAGTACCTTCAAACACCACAAGCGACCCTAGATGGCTCAGTGACCGTGAAAACTTTATTTGAAAATCAGTACTACACTACGTTGGCAATTGAGCTTGGTAGTTCTTATCAAGGTGTCTATTCGCAAACCTCGGGCAGTTGGCACCATTTGTTTGTCCAAGCAGGGGAAGTAAGCGTAGTCTGGGATGGAAAGAAGTGGCCAATTGCCAAGGGGTGGTCGCTGTTTATACCAGCAAGCATCGGATCCTATGCCTTAGAGACACAGCTTCCATCTGTGGTGCTACAGACCTCAGTCTAGCCTCTCCTTGTCCCGCGCCCAAATCTTCGATACCATGAGCTTGTGTCAAATATTTGCCCATTAATTGCTGCTAAAAATCTTGCGGATGAAGAGGTCGGCCTATGGGTCAGAGACTTAGCGACATTTGAAAAAGAAGCTGTCCCAATTGCTCCAGCCTGGGTGGTTCCTACCAGCTTTTTGGCCGAAATAGCCGAGCAAACTCACCTTTTTACTGAACTGAGCAAAATTTATGCCGTCGTGAACTGGCAAAACTCTACCTCCATTCAGGCGGCTGCCATTAAGATCATCCACATTATCCGGCAGCTGAAGGTCCCTGAGATTCAATTAAAGGGGTTCAGCGCTGCCTATAAAAAATGGTTTGATGGTCTTTTTCTCTCGGTTCGGCCTAGCTTTATTCGACAAACAAAAAAAACTCAGCATCTGAGTGAACTGAATGTAAAAGGCGAAGCAAACCTGCTGGAATCATTACTACACGTCTTATCCCATTGTTACCAAGCTGAGTTTCTTCAAGAGCGGTATCAAGAGTGGCAAGCTGGGATAAAATTGCCTGCCGCGTTACTGCTTCAACAAATGATAGATGCTGAGTCTTCAGGAGTGGGAATGGTCTTGGAGCTGCATGGCCAAGCACATCCGGTGGTGATGCTGTATTCTATCTGGGGAATTACCGAGAATTGGCCAGAACTGCAACAACATGGAGATATCTTCGAGGTTGAGACAAAAGCCTGGCGCATTATTCGCCGCCAAATGAATGTGAAGTCAAAGCAATGGGTCAGGCAGATTGATAAACTGAGCCACGTCGCCGTCGCTGAGCATCTCCAGCACTATCCTAGTCTGACAGATGAAGGGGCCATAGCTATTGCGAAGCTTATTCACCAGGCACAAAAACGTCACTTTGGGACTCAGCTAATTGACTGGGCTGCGGAAAGGACCCAAGCCTTTATTCTAGATATTCGACCAGTGCCAGATATCTTTCACGCGGCGACCTCTTTTTCTCCGTTTGCTTCTCCTAGTCACACCCACGCACAAGCCGCTCAACCACTGACTGCTACTAAATTATTTGTTTCGGTAGCAGATCCTCAACAGAGTAAAACCGAAATTGCCCTGGCAGACGGAATCGGCTTGCTCCGCAGTGAATTTACCTACACTCACTTGCAGACACATCCAAAGCAACTAATGAAAACAGGAAAATCAGAACAGATTAAAGCGTCTTTGGCTCGGACAGTGGTTTCCTTTCATGCCCAGTTGCCGAACGTACCAATTATCTTTCGCTCCCAAAACTTTACTTCTAATGAGTTAGCTTCTTTAAAAGATGGACCTGATCACGAACCAAAAGAAGCAAATCCTTACCTTGGTTATCGGGGCGCAGTCAGAATGATCCATGATTACAGCCTTTTTGACATTGAGCTGGATGCCTTGCGAGATGCACATGAGCAGGGAGTGAATGATTTGGGGATGATGTTGCCGTTTATTCGCAGTACTGGAGAGCTGGCCATTTTGTTGCATCACTTTCAAAAAGTAGAGTATGGTTCTCACCACTTCCTCAAGCTGTGGATGCAGTGCAATACTCCAGAGAATATCCTCAACTTAGAGCAGTACTGCCAAAAAGGCCTGGCTGGATTTTCACTGAATGTGCAAACAATTTCGAGCTTAGCCACTGGGATAGACCCTGACCACCCAGATCTGGGTCATCTCTACCCACTCGACGTGCAGTTGCTAACTCCGTTGATTACCCACGCACAGCGGATCACTGCCAAGCACCACCTCCCACTTCATCTTCACCTAGAGAACTTTCATCCTGAACTACTTCGTTTGGCCGTAGAACTCGGACTAGAAGCAGTTGTGGTCAAACCGCGCGACTTGGTTCAAAGCCGACAGGCTATTGTTGAGGCGGAAGCAGCCAAGATTGTTGGCAAAAACTTCTAAATCTTCGGGTGTCAAATACTCGAGATTTGTGTATTATTACTACACTTCTTTTTATGCCTATTATCCAATCAATAGCTGCTCGTGAAATTTTAGACTGCCGTGGTCTACCAACAGTAGAATGTTCTGTTTGGCTAGATAATGGTATTTATACGGTGTCCAGTGTACCGTCTGGAACCTCGGTGGGAAAGTATGAAGCGCTCGAGCTACGAGATGGTAAGAACCCTCGGATGCTTGGGATGGGGGTCTTAACCGCCGTCAACCACATCAATACAATTATTGCTCCTGCTGTGATTGGCAAAGATCCCACTCACCAAACTGAGATTGACCAAATCCTGGTCAATCTGGATGGCACGGAGAACAAAACGAAGCTCGGTGCCAATGCCTTAATTGCGGTCTCTCAGGCAGTCATGAAAGCGGGTGCTTTCAGTGTGGGAATGCCGTTGTTTTACTATATTCAGCAAAAGTATCAGCTGACTGATACGCTCAGTATACCCACCTGCATCTTTAATATGATCGACGGCGGAGTCGCTGGCTCAACAAATCTAGACTTTCAAGAGTTCCAGATAGTCCCAGCTAGTAACATGGACTTTGTCAGCTCGTTAGAAATGGCCACCACCATTTTTCAGAAATTAATGGTGACGTTAGTTGCCAAAGGCGCGGTTCACTCGGTGGGGCTCAACGGTGGATATGCGCCAAATCTCTACAACAACACGGATGCCTTTGAGATTCTGATTGAAGCGATTAAAACCACTCAATATACCTTTATCCAGGACCTGTTCTTTGGAGTTGACATAGCTGCCTCTGAGTTTTATCAAGCGGGCAAGTACGACCTAAAAGATAAGTCCCAACCCTACTCACCAAAAGAGTTGATTGAGTACTACAAAAACATGCGCAAGCTGTACCATGTCTTCTCGATTGAAGATCCGTTCCAAGATGATGACTGGGAAAGTTGGCAGGAGCTGACCAGTGAGCTAGGGGAGACGAGCACCATTATTGGCGACAATTTACTTGCAGGCAATAAAATTAGAACAGAAAAAGCCATCAAAGAAAAAGTCTGCAATGCCATTCTGGTCAAGCCCAATCAGGTAGGTACAATCAGCGAGGTAATTGAAGTCATCCAAATTGCCCGCGCAGCCCAGTGGCAAGTGATCCTTTCGCACCGCAGTGGGGAAACCAATGATGACTTTATCGCTGACTTTGCCGTTGGAGTGGGTGCTAACTACGCCAAGTTTGGACCGCCCAATCGAGGTGAACGTATCTCCAAGTATAACCGTTTACTCCAAATTCAAGCCGAGATAACGCAGTCAACCACGCCACATGCATAAATAAAAGTTACTATGGACTTCAAAAATCTAAACCTTACCCCTGCGATTTCTGGAGCTCCCTTTGACAGTAATACGCCAATGAAGAAATATACTGGGCCCAAACCAGCAGTATTGCTGATCTTAGATGGCTGGGGTCTTGGACCCAACAATGCAGGAAATGCAATTGCCCGAGCAAATGTTCCGAATATGAAGAAGTACTGGGTTTCTTTCCCGCACACTCAACTATCTGCCAGCGGTCAAGCAGTAGGTCTGCCTCAAAATGAGGATGGCAACACAGAGACAGGCCACTTGAATATTGGTGCTGGTAGTATTGTCTATCAAGACCTGCCCAGAATAAATATGTCCATTGCTGATGGCTCATTTTCTATCAACAAGGCTTTTCTGGAAGCAATTGAGCACGTCAAAAAGCATAACTCTGCCCTTCATCTGATGGGTCTGATTGGTGCAGGTGGGGTTCACTCCAATATTGAGCACCTTTACGCTTTACTCAACATTTGCCATAAAGAAAAAGTTGCGAAAGTATATATTCATGGCTTTACTGATGGTCGCGACTCACCACCCACTTCGGGCGTTAACTACATTAAACAAATTCAGGAAATGTGCAAAAAACTCGGAGTGGGGCAGTTCGCCACGATCATGGGCCGGTACTTTGCTATGGATAGGGATAAGCGTTGGGATCGAATCGAAAAAGCCTACAATGCGATGATTATGGGTGCTGGTGAACAAGTTTCTGATCCGGTTGCCGCCATCAAAGCCCAATATGACAAGGGTATAACTGACGAGTTTATCGAGCCATTGAGCCTATGCGACGAAGGTGGAAAGCCGCGTATTGTTCAAGATAACGATGCCGCAATTTTCTTTAATTATCGGATTGATCGACCACGCGAACTAACCCGAGCCTTCGTCCAACCTGATTTTGAGTCAAATACCCAAGACGAAGAGTTTGATCCATATGCCATAAAGTATGAAAAGTCACACCTGAAAAAAACAATTGGTACTCATATGTTTCGCCGACAAAAAATTATCAAGAACTTGCACTTTGTGACCATGACCATGTACGAAGAGAAGCTGCCAGTCCACATTGCCTACCCACCTCAGTTTGTGAAGAACCCAATCTGTAAAGTCTTTGCTGAACATGGGCTACGTCAGCTCAGAATGTCAGAAACCGAGAAAGAGCGCTTTGTCACCTACTATATGAATGGACAAAAAGAAACCATTTATCCAGGTGAGGATCGGATTATTCTCCCTTCAAAAGGGGCGAAATCATATGATGAAGTGCCGGAAATGAGCGCCCGAGAAATTACGAACCACATGATTCAACAAATTCGTCAAGATAAGTACGATGTGATTATTTGCAACTTTGCTAATGCTGACATGGTGGCACACACTGGCAACCTGGCAGCGACTATCAAAGCTTGTGAAGTCCTAGATACTTGCGTTGATCAGATTGTGCGCGAAGTGGGGAATAAAGGTGGGGTAGTGTTTATCACCGCAGATCATGGCAATGCTGAAGAGTTAATTAATAACGGCACGGGCGAGGTTGATACAGAGCACTCCACATACCCAGTTCCATTTATGATCATTGGCAAACAATTCCTGAACCATAGCACAATGCTGCCTTCTGGCATTCTGGCGGATGTCGCCCCTACCATACTCTCCGTGATGGGAATACCCAAACCAGACACCATGACAGGCCGAGCCTTACTGTAAAGACGGTTTCAAGAGCTCTTTCATCTTGGATAATCGGAAAAAGAGGTGAAAATCATTTATGGCTCTTTCTCTAAATAACTGGAAATCATTGTAATTTGAGGCACCGTAGTTTCGTTTTCGATGTGTGACTGGTGACTCTGCAAAACAGGCCCCTGTCCACTGCAATTTTTTGATTAACTCGATCACCACTGAGCCATTTTGACCTTCGAGTGAGAAATTTTTTAAGCAGGCGGTCCGAATTAGACGGAAATCACAGTGACCATCCTGAATTGGCAATCCAAAGAAAAATCTGCTAATCGGTCGGTACATCGCACTGGCGATTCGGCGAGTGCATTGGTCCTCTTGAACTTGACGATAGCCATTTACCACATCCGCTTGAGTAGATTTTTGCACAGAGATCAACGCTTGAAGGTCACGTAAGTCATACTGCAGATCTCCATCGGTGTAGAACACCCAATTTTTTGAAGCAGCGGCAAACCCTTTTTTGATCACTGCATAGCCTTCTGTATTTGTCGTACAATCCATTACCTTAAGTTCTGGATGACGCTCTTTCATCAATGTAATTTGGTTTGAGGTGTCATCTTTAGAAACTCCGCCATCAATCGCAATTACTTCCAAGTCTTCAGCCAACTGCTTCCCAATCTCAAACGCCATATCAACGGCAGCTGGAACAGTCCCCCCATCATTAAAAAAGGGGAAAAAAATAGTCAAGCTCGATACGCGTTCTTGTTCTCTCATTGGCCTTAAGCTTAATACACTTTGCTTACACTTACAAATGAGTAAGAGAGGTGCAAAGAAATAGCCTAGCAATTTTACTCTGGACTCTTTCCCTGCTACAGTAGAGAGATGCTTCGTCTTCGCTCATTTTTTTCTGCTTCATCCATTGCAGTTATTGGCGCCTCAAATAACCGGGTCAAAGTTGGGCATCAAATTTTGCGCAACTTACTTCGTGAGAACATGAATCACCACGAACCAAAAAAATTATTCCCGGTTAATCCAAGTTCCAGCTCCATTCTTGGTTTACCAGCCTTCCCTAGTATTACGGCTATCACTACGCCTGTTGAGCTAGTGATTATTGTGACCCCGATGCCAACTGTGAAATCATTGGTAGATGAGATCACTGAGCGGAATACGCGTTTTTCTGTGCGTGATCGAGTGAAGTCAGTCATTATTATTTCGGCTGGATTTGCAGAGACAAGTGAAGCAGGGGGACAACTTCAAACTGAAATCTCCCTCAAGCTGCAAGCTGCGGGAATTCACCTCCTCGGTCCGAATACACTAGGTATCATTCATCCCAGTAGTCACTTAAATGCTAGCTTTGCGCAGAGTGATATTCCTGAAGGAAACTTAGGAATTATTTCTCAATCTGGAGCCATGTTAACTGCCATTTTCCATGCCTTAAAGGACCGACAAGCAGGCGTCTCGTTTGCCATTTCATTAGGGAATAAGGCAGGAGTTAATGAGAATGATTGCTTAGAGTATGCGCTCCATGACCACCAAACACGAGCTGTCATCATGTACCTAGAGTCATTTTCAGACTTGCCCCAGTTCTTTGAGCTTTGCAGTCAGTTACGTTTACAAAAACCAGTTCTCTTGCTAAAGGGTGGTACATCGTCTCGGGGCCAAACCGCTTCTGCTTCTCACACCGCTGCGCTGGCTACCAACCAAGTACTCTTGGAAGCTGCCTCTCAACAAATGGGCTTTACCTTAGTGAAAACCATAGAAGAGCTAATGAATGTCTCCTTTTTTCTCGCTCAACATCGACAGCTCCCGGAGAACGTCATGGTGATTACCAATGCTGGAGGACCAGCAGTGACGACCATTGATGCTCTTTCTGCAGTTCAAGTTCCTTTGGCCAGCTGGAGCAAAGCCAGCCATGCTGAGTTTGATGACTTGTTACCTGGCTTTAAACCAAGTAACCCCCTCGACTTACTGGGTGATGCTAGTCCAGAACGATTCCGCGCCGCTATCCAAATTGCCCGAACAGATGCGCAGGTAGACAGTATGTTGGTGATCGTGACTCCTCAAGCAGTGACTGATTTAGAAGGTACAGTGCAGACATTAATTGATCAACGTGGCCGGAAACCTTTATTCGTGGCACTGATGGGGGGAGACCACTTAGAGAAACTACGTCATAAGTTACGCGAGAACCAGATTGTGTGCTCAGCTTTTCCCAATGACTTAGTCGAAAGTCTACACGTTTTACACCAGCTCTCTCGCCAAAAATATGGGAATGAAACATTCATGGGCAGTGCCATACATGCCAAATCTGTCTCTCAACTCAAACCCCCAAACTTACGCGAAGCATTTCAGTTATTGGCGAGCCATGGATTCCAGTTGCCAAAATATAGCATTATTAACCAAGCTGATTTCGCTCGCTGGCCCCAACTGACCTACCCACTCTTTGCCAAAACAGCCAACCTGTCATTGCTTCATAAAAAAGAATTGGGTGCCGTATACGGTGTGGTCAATACTCCTGAAGAAGCTCAGCTGGCGTACCAAACTCTGCAAAAATTTGGCAACGATGTACTGTTTCAAGAAGTCATTACTGCCCAGCATGAACTACTATTAGGTATAGAAAATGACCCCCAGTTCGGACTGTACCTCAGCATCGGACTTGGAGGTAGTTACACCAATATCTTGGCTGATCGGGTGTATATTTTTCTGCCGGCAACCAAAAAGAAATTGATTAGCCTTTGGCAGATGACCAAAGCTTATCAGGCACTGAAGAATGATCGAGCAATTTGTGATTTGGTCGTAGATCAAATGGTGAATTTACAAAAATTAATTATGAAAAATCCCTGGATTCGCAGTGTAGAAATTAACCCTTTAGCAATCGGAAATGGGCAGGTTTTGGCGGCAGATGTAAAGCTAGGAATTAAGGTATAATCTTGTTATGAATGCTGATTCTCTTCATTGGAAAGTAGCAGGTCGAGCAGGCGAAGGAATTGACGTGACTGGCTCGATGTTCGGCAAACTTTGTCTCCGTCAAGGCATGAATGTCTTTGCCTATAGAGAGTATCCTTCTCTGATTCGGGGCGGTCACAACACTCACCAAGTTCATGCATCTTTTCATCCCCTCACTTGCCAGCAACGCCAGATTGATTTAATGGTAGCTCTCAACGAAGAAGGTATTTCGTTACACGTAGATGAGTTAGGTGAAGGTTCAGTTGTTTTTTGTGAAGCGACGCAGGACAAAATCGATCTGAGTAAATATGCTGCGACTGGCGCCATTTTTTATGACGTACCAATGACCCAGATATCCCGTGAAGAAACCGGGCATTTCCTGGCTCAAAATGTAGTGTCATTAGGAGCCAGTGCTTGGGTACTTGGCTTAGATATCGAGACTTTGAAGAACGTGGTCACTGATCAGTTTCAAGAAAAAGGTGACAAAGTCGTGGAAATGAATCACCGAGCCTTATTCCGTGGCTATGACTTTGCCAAAGCAAACTGCCAACCAATTAAACCTACGTTTGAAAAGCGACCAAATACCCAGATCCTCTTAACCGGCAACCAGGCTGTCGCAATTGGCGCAGTCTCAGCTGGCCTCCAATATTTTAGTGCGTATCCTATGACCCCAACTTCAGAGGTGCTCCATACTGTAGCAGCTCTCCAAGATAAATTTCCATTGGTGGTCAAACACGCTGAAGACGAGATCTCAGCTGTCAATCAGGCCATTGGCGCTTCGTACGCTGGAGTGCGCGCCATGACTGCTTCTGCGACTGGCGGCTATGCCTTAATGGTAGAGGCGACTTCGCTGGCTGCAATTATGGAAACTCCATTGGTCATCTGCGTTGGCCAACGACCCGGTCCAGCGACTGGTCTTCCAACATGGACATGTCAATCAGATCTGCAGTTTATTCTGCACGCTGGCCACGGAGAGATTCCTAAGATTGTCTTCACCCCAGCCTCTGTGCAAGAACACTTTGAACTGACTCGCTTGGCTTTTGAACTTGCCGAAAAATATCACTTGATTGTCTTTGTCTTGTCAGACAAATTTGCACTGGAATCTTATGCCAGCATGCCTACACCAGCAGAGATGTATCAAAACGAACGTTACAGTTTTGTGACTGAGCCATTGCCAGCCGATGACTCATATCGCCGATTTGAGGTGACCGAAGCTGGCTATTCTCCTCGCTCTATCCCCGGACAAGCACACGGCTTAAGCGTTACCAATAGTTATGAGCACGACGAGTTTGGGTATGCCACTGAAAGCGCTGAGTTGACCAAAACCATGAACGCGAAGCGCCAGCGAAAACTGATTGCCGTGGCTGCTGACTTACCTGAACCGGTTGTGGTTGGTCCGGCCGAAGCCAAAGTAACACTAGTAAGTTGGGGCTCAACTCGCTTAGTTTTAGAAGAGGTGATTCGCCGGATGCCAGCTGGAGAAGTGAATGCCATTCACATCCCTTGCGCTTGGCCATTTCCTCAGGCTCGTTTTGCTGAGCTTGCAGGCGTTGCTCAGAAGCTGATCATGGTTGAAGCCAACGTTACCGGTCAAATGGCCCAACTTATTCGTCAAGAAACTGGCATCCAGATGGATCACCATATCCGCCGTTTTGACGGCCGACCTTTTTACGCTGAGGAAATACTAGCAGAGCTTGAGCGCATGAACGGATAACTTATGGAACCAAATTACACACCGCAATCACCAAATCCAGATCCTAGCCGCCAAGCGCAGCCTGGTGGAGGGTTGGAGAGCTCCCGTCATGCGACAATGAGCAAAGAGTCCCTAGAATCACCCTACTTTCCAACCTGGTGTCCTGGTTGTGGCAACTTTGGTGTCTGGACGGCTTTTAAAAATGCTCTCATTGAACTTGCTATCCCCGAAGAAGAAGTGGTGATTGTGTACGGAGTGGGGTGTAGTGGCAACATGGCTGACTTCAATCGGGTCTACGGCTTCCATGCGTTGCACGGCCGAGCAATTCCTAGTGCTGTTGCGATGAAGATGGCAAACCACAGATTAAAAGTGATCGTGGTCGCTGGCGATGGTGATACATACGGTGAAGGTCTGAATCACTTTATTTCTGCCATGCGCGGGAATCACGATATTACATTGCTGATTCATGATAACCAAGTCTACGGCTTAACTACAGGTCAGACTGCTCCTACTACTGAAAAGGGAACCAAGACCAAATCTACCCCCGCTGGCGCACCGGAGATGCCTATTAATCCATTAGGCCTCGCACTGACCGCAGATGCCAGTTTTATTGCTCGGGGCTTTGCCGGAAACATTGGTCACCTGACTTACATGATTAAGCAAGCGATTCTGCATGAAGGTATTTCCTTAGTAGACATGTTCCAACCGTGCTTCACCTTCAATAAACATAATACGTATCACTACTTTAAAGAGCGTGTCTATGACCTTCAGCAAGCCGGCCACGACATGCAAAATAAAGAAGAGGCTTGGCGAAAAAGTAGAGAGCACGACAAGTTGCCCATTGGTATTTTTTACCAAGACCCTCACTCTATACCGTTTCACGCCAGCCTTTCCCAACTACAGCCTGGCCCTCTCGTCCATCAGTCTATTGCCAACGTCGAGCTAGGAAAAGTGCTTCCTAGCTTCAGATAGGAAGTTCCTCAACACAGTGAATTTTTGATCTATTTTGATAACTAAAGATCTAATTGAAACTTCGCCTTCCCTTCGGTTAAAGTGAGATCTATTCGGAATATATTCGCCCGAATAAAAGGATCTTATGCCTATCACCCTTTACAAACGCCAGCGCCAAATTGTCGATTTTATTGCTCAATATATTCAGAAGAACGGCTACTCTCCAACGCTACAAGAAATCGCAAACTCCATTGGTGTTTCTTCACTGGCTACGGTTCACGAACACCTTCAAGCTCTGCAGCGCAAAAAAGTAATCAAGAAGTTTGAAGGCGCAGTCCGTGGTATTGAGTTGCTCGACCGAACTCAACTCCGAATTACTGACAGTATAGACCTACCTATGCTGGGCTTTATCGCCGCTGGCTCACCCATCGAACCTCACTCGGATCCAAATGCCACCTTTAAGGTTTCACCAGAAATGATCAGTGGCAAGAAAAGATCGTACGTCCTTCAAGTTAAAGGAGAGTCGATGATCGAAGATCACATTGCCAGTGGCGACTTTGTGGTGATTGAAGAAACCAAAGAAGTAAATAACGGTGACATTGTGGTTGCCTTATTAGATAACGGTTTGGCCACTCTGAAGCGATTTTATAAAGAAGCAACACGCGTTCGCCTTGAACCTGCTAACTCTAGCATGAGTCCAATTTACGCCACCAATGTTCAGATTCAGGGTAAAGTAGTGGGGCTGATTCGCAAGTTTGCGGTGTAGCTGTGAGCTCGCATTTAGTAGTATGAAAAAACTCTTTTTAGCATCATATGCGCTTGAAACTCTGGAGCTAATTCGCCCCCTTTTGTCCAAGTCACCTACCGAACTGAAAGCAGTCTTTATAGCGAATGCTGCTGATCCTTACGAAGACAAAGGTTTTGTTTTTGTAGAAAAAGACAAATTACTTGAAATGGGCTTTGAAGTAATCGAGATAGATCTTCGAAAAACTCAGGGGGAAAAACTAGTTACTGCACTAACAGGTATTGACGTAGTCCTAGTAGCAGGAGGAAACACCTTCTATTTGCTGGACCAAGTTAGAAAGAGCGGATTCGATGTACTAGTAAAGAAATTGGTAGAAAAAGGAGTGTTATACATTGGTTCAAGTGCGGGATCAATTATATGTTGCCCCACTATTGAAGGTGCGAAACGATTTGATAATCCAGATGAAGCACCTGATCTAAAGGACTACATTGGGTTGAATCTGATTGACAAAATTCTTATTCCCCACTCCCAAGCAGAAAAATATGTTCTGAGAACACACCAGACTACTAAAGACATGAACAACATGGGATATGATGTCATTGCATTAACCGATCACCAAGCAATTATTGTGGAGGGGAAGGAAATTCGAGTCACTGAGCTTCGTGGAGCACTCTCTCAGTAGTCCAGCGCCATTACGGCTGAAACTTCTTTTCCTGGTACTTTTCTTCGTGATTTACGAAGCAACGAAGTACAAATAAGTAGTCCGACAACCTATTGACGTACTGGAAAATGACTGAAGATACTTCGGTAGTTCGAGAGTAGCGAACCACCAAACGCTCTAGACGTCGACTAACCGTCCTTGCTACATCTACAACTGCAGCGGCTTCATTCCCTCCAGGAAAGATAAACTTGGTAGTCCAGTCTTTGTCCATCTTACTCTGGAGTTCATTTGAGTGGGTTTCTAACAACTTCAAGGTTGTTTCTTCTATCTTTACTTTGGGGGAATGAGCCAGCTCTGCCCCAATATAAAATAAAGATTCCTGGATCTGCAAAAGAAAGTCTTTTTGCTCTTCAAAATGACCTGAAAGTTTAGCAACACAAAGACCCAGCCAAGAATTCAGCTCATCTTGAGTTCCCAGAACATCAAAGATTAACTCATCTTTACCCAGTCTCTCTCCATTCGCCAAGCCTGATTGGCCTTTGTCTCCGGTTTTGGTACTGACTGAGAGCATATGAGGTGTCCTTTTAGTTATTTAATCTGATATTAACAGAGTATTTGGGGGATCGCCTAAATCAATCAATGGACTTGGAAGAGTAGTATCCTGCGTGTTGAAAGGCATCACTTCTTCAGCCGTAGACAATGCAGTCATTAAATCAATGTAAAATTCACTAAAACTCTGATATGCTTCGTTTAATTCATATTCACCTTCAGCAACTTTTCTAAAAACTCGATCGAGTCCCGGCAGGTAAGGTCTCAGGGAGTCATCTATGGTAGATTGTCCTTCTAATGGGAGGTAGGTTAAGGACCCTGCAATAAATTGACGTAAAAAGTCTACGTGAGAGATTTCTTTAAATTTCAGCTGCGCGTGAGGTATGCCAAAAGGAAGGTTGTGCAGAGTCAGTATCTGATAAAGCACGACCATAAATGAGTAGATATCATTTCTGTATGTTATTTCTCCAAGAGTGAGTGAAGGGATGTAGTGATAGACAGGAGTTGCAAAAATTTCATCTCTTACTTGATTAGATGACCCCCAATCTGCTAAAACTGGCTCGTCAAGCGTGTTGGTTTCTAGAAGGATATTTGAAGGTTTGATATCTACATGATATATGGGTGGGTTCTGAGTATGTGCCGTTATCAGAGCTTCTCCAATTCTTCTTGCAAGTGTAGTGAGTTCTTGAAGGTTCACGCCTATTTCTCTTGCCACAAATTGTTCAGATAAAGTCCCACCGAGACAGTTTTTCATTACTAATTGCAGCTCACCATCTGCAAAACTGTAGCCAACTACTTTAACAAAACCACTTTTTCCTGAAAAAAGAAGGGCTACTGCAATTTCTCGACGGGCAGCTTTTTCCCAGTTTGGATCCTCACTTTTAATAAATCTTTTAATTTTTACCCACTCACCACTGCGTAATTGAGCATTTTCCAAGACCACACCTTTGTGCTGCTTTTTAACAGTAACATCTTCGGAGGGGGGGTTAAAAAAATCGGGAATATTCCTGTCTCGTCGATCTTCTGATTGCGCAAACTCATCGGGATCTGTCTCAGTTTCAGAAGTTGCTCCTAAGTCCCTGGGCATGTGCTCTGAGGAAGAATCTGTCATACTAGGAATTATCTCCCAATAGCTGAGAGAACTTTACACTTGGTGGCTCTGTTGCAAGCGCGACAGCGCGGGCTATAAGTCTAAGTACTCGATGAGAAATAACACTGCTTGAGTCTTCAAGGAAGCCAGCAGTTTGCTCATAATTACTCAATCTATTCATAAGTGTGCGAGGAAAAGCAAATGTATTTATTTCATCTTTAAGCTCACCAAAAATCTCTATCACCGCGAGAACAAATTTTTGTTCGCATTCTGTGTAAGGTATAGGAGTTCCCTCTGTACCTAAGCAATTCGGTTGCATATACTCAGCAAGTTGAGCAAGATGTTGTAGGTTTATTGGCATATTCCTTTGAGTATACTCTAAGTATTTATGAGAAAACAATTATATGCCAATGAGCACGTTTTTTTGGAGTTATCTCCTAAGTGGCGTAATCTCCTCATGGGCGCGGCGTCAAGCTACATTTTTCTAACACCACAATTTCTTTCAGTCTGGTGGAAATATTTTGGGGCAGGGGAGCTGATCATACTAGGAATAGATAACGAAGATAAAAAGCTAAGTGCTATTTTTCCATTGCATTCTATAAAACTAGCAGATAACAGAACTCAGCTTTCATTTCTGGGCGATCTTTCCGTTTCTGATTACTTGGATGTAATTATTCCCGAGGAAAATTTAGAAACCAGCTGGGATGTATTTGAACAATTTCTGAGTGAAAATCAGGAATGGAACTTACTAGATTTAATCAGTATCCCAGAGGCATCATCGACCAGAAAATTTCTTGAAAAGATTGCCCTAAGACAGAACTGGAAATACCAAGCATCTCAGCAAACCGTTTGTCCAATAATTACCCTTCCATCCAGCTGGGATCAGTACTTAATTCAAGTCGGGAAGAAGCAGCGTCATGAAATTCGGCGCAAGTGGAAAAATTTAAGCGAGGCAGTAAAGCTCAGCTTTTCCGTGATTGAAAATGGTCCAGAAGTATCACAAGCCGCTGAGGACTTCATCCGCCTTCACCAGCTTTCAAGCGCAGAGAAAGCCAGCTTCTGGCATTCAAAGCTGGTGAGTTACTTTACAGATTTAATAAAAATCGCAGCTGAAGAAGGCTGGCTAAAGTTATATTTTTTGGAGGTAGAAGGCGTCCGAGCTGCTACTATGCTCTGCTTTAGTTACAATAATCAAACATATGTCTATAACTCTGGATTTGATGCAGCTAAATTTGGCCACCTAGGAGTTGGGCAAGTTCTCATTTCTTACACCATCCAGCAAGCAATTGAATTAGGTCATAGCCGTTATGATTTCTTACGGGGGGATGAAGACTACAAGTTCCGCTTTGGCGCAAAACCAGAAGCGGTATTTGATATTCACATTCAGCGCACTTAATCGCTTTTTATTGCTTTAAATAAAAAATGACTTGCCAATAACTGTTGGCCTTTTTCAGAAGCAAGAGCGAGTTGATACAGCTCTTTTTGTCCCTGGATACTCTGCAGCTGTCTTTTCGGTTCAGCAAGATTCTGCGAGGCATGGAAAGAGAATGCTTGCTCTTTTATATCGGTGTACTGAGAAATATCTACAGTGTGAGTAATTGGCATTGGCTCGTAATAAATATACTTCCATTTAGATCCATCAACATGGAAGTGGGATAACAAAAAAATATCCGGCGAAGATTTTGCCTGCTGGACAGCTAAGGTCGCTGCGATAGAAACTCCAACATGATCCAAGTGAAAATACCAACCTGAGTGATCAAAAGTAATCACTACGTCTGGCTTATGAAGATCAATCAACTTGATAAAAGTAGTAGTAAGTTTTCCCCAAACCAGTTGATTAGTGATCTGCCCATCCTCAAAATCGAGAATTTCGAGAGTTGTTATACCTAGTAAGGATTTTACTTGTTGAAGTTCGTGGCGACGCAAATTTCCTACAAAACCTAATTCTTTAAACTTTTGCTGTGCAGCTTCACTGACTTCGCCTGCCGACCCATCAGTGGCCAAGACAATATGGACTTCATCTCCATGCTCTACAAGCTGTTTAATTGTTCCAGCACAGGCAACTGTTTCATCGTCTGGATGGGCAAAAAGAAAGAGGTACTTCATAAATGACCTAAGGTAACTGCTGGCAGTTTGTGGGTAAGAAGTAATCTCACCTCTTCCGCACATTTCCTTCCTTCTTCACTTTTCCTTTTTTCCAGTCTGCTTTGATCAGCATTGGTGCATAAGCATCATCTTCCAACTCTATCTTCAAAGCGGCCAACTCTTCTTCGGTCGGCGCGTGGTCTTGGAAAACCACAGCTTTCACATCTCTGACCACCGCGAGTGGCGTAGACTCAGCTCCTTCGCCCATTTCCAGTACGGCTGCGATGGTGACACTCTGCATAATGTTCACTTGTTCCATCTTCATCAGTCGTCCAAATAGGTCTGGCTTATCAATATAACTTTTGAGAGGAGAAAAACCACAGTGCGCAATAGCATGACCAATAACCCCCCAGTTCAGTGGGATACTTGTACTGTCAGACATCGTCACACCTACTTCCTTGACGCCATAATGCTCACGCAGAAAGTGCCAAATTTTATTGACTGATTTTTGCGGATCCTTTGGCCACAGAATATATTGGTTATCAGCATTTGATTCATCGATACCTGCATTCACAAATATCCAGTTCCGGTGAACAGTTAACATTAAGTTGTACCTGGAAGAATGTGGCTCAATATACAGCTCTGCTTCTTGGCGAACTAGCTCATGTTTTTCTTCTTTTTCTCCAGTTTCTTTGGGGACAAAGCGATTTTCGCAAGTACTCACGATCTTTGAAGCAATCACTAAAAAGCTCCGCTCGGGGAGAAATGGTATGGCATTGGCGATCACATTTTGAAGCGTGTCTTTTTTAGTGACCAGTGGTGTAGGATAGGCGGAAACTTTCATAGTTCTGAGTATATCGCAGCTTTATCCCAATAGGAGGTGGGCCTTAGGAAAAACTTCGGTATAATGAGTAGATGAATTTTCAACTTACTTCTTCATTTAAGCCAACTGGCGATCAGCCGAAAGCAATCGAAAAAATTGTAGAAGGTTTTAACGGCAACAAGAAACAACAGACTCTACTTGGGGTCACCGGATCTGGAAAAACCTTTACCATGGCGAACGTGATTGCCAAAACTGGCCTTCCTACCCTTGTTATTGCCCACAACAAAACACTAGCCGCACAGCTCTATCAGGAATTTCGCGACTTTTTCCCGAATAATGCAGTCAGTTACTTTGTCTCGTATTACGATTACTACCAACCAGAAGCCTACATTGCCAGCACTGACACCTATATTGAAAAAGAATCGACCATCAATGACGAGATCGACAAGCTCCGCTTAGCTTCAACCACCAATTTGTTAACTCGTCCTGACTGCATTGTGATTGCTTCAGTTTCTTGTATTTATAACTTGGGTTCACCGATTGAGTTTGGACGCTATATTCTGGAAATTATTGAAGGAGAGATCATTGCTCGCGAAACTCTATTACTTCAATTAAGTAACTTGCAGTATCAGCGTTCAGATGCTCATCTGGTGCGAGGGAGTTACCGGATGCGAGGCGACACCATTCAAGTCTGGCCTGCCTATGAAGATACCGCACTTAGAATAGAAACTCTGGAAAATAAAATTATCTCAATTGTCAGAATTGACCCCATTACCGGCAGCGAGTTAGCCAGTGAAAGAATAAAACCTGAACAGACTATTTTGGCTGGACCGCAGATCAATATTCCGCGCGAAAATCGCCCAAAGCGATATGTAATTTACCCAGCCAAACATTATATGACTGATCCGAAAAGTCAGGATCAGGCCTTGAAGGAGATTGAGCATGATCTGCAGCTTCGTTTAGCTGAGTACCGCGCAGACGGCAGAATCATCGAAGCCTATCGACTGGAACAAAAAGTTAAGTTCGATATAGACATGATCAGGGAAGTGGGGTTCGTCAACGGTATTGAAAATTACTCTCGTTACTTCGATGGCCGCAAACCTGGTGACGCGCCATATTCTTTAATTGAGTACTTCCATGAGAATATTCGTTTGTTTGGTCAGAAGAAATTCTTAACTATTGTGGACGAAAGTCACATGACCATTCCGCAAGTTCGGGCGATGTATGCTGGGGATCAGGCGCGGAAACAGACGTTAATTCAGTATGGCTTTCGATTGCCATCAGCATTAGATAACCGTCCACTTCAGTTTACTGAGTTCATGTCTAAAATGGACCAACTTTTATTTGTCTCAGCTACACCAAATGATTGGGAGATCTCTCTATCCGGGAATGAAGTGGTCGAGCAATTAATTCGTCCGACTGGTTTGCTCGATCCAAAAGTAGAGCTGCGTCCCACCAAAGGCCAAATTGAAGACTTAATTATCGAAATTATTGTTCGTAAACAATTGGGCCAACGTACATTAGTCACTACACTTACCAAGAAAATGGCTGAGGCGCTGACTGAGTATCTGAACGATAGTGAAAAAGTAATGAACCTTATTCAGCGGCGTAAAGAAGATGATCTCAATCGCTCTCAGGCTGATCTGTCAGAAGAAATTTTCTATCAAGGTGATGAGTTACCAGTGGATGACATGGAAATTGAGCCGATTGATAAAAAGTTCTACAGCCGTTCTGATATTAAAAAGTTGTCGGCTGAACTTGGTGTGCAAAGTAAGCAGGGAAACTTCAGTTTATTCCCCAAAGTTGCGTACCTCCACTCAGACGTCGAGACCTTAGAGCGCTCTGATATCTTGGCAGACTTACGTCGCGGCGAGTATGACGTGGTCGTAGGAATCAATTTACTCAGAGAAGGTTTAGATTTACCGGAAGTTACATTAGTCGCGATCTTGGATGCTGACAAAGAGGGCTTTTTGCGATCTGAAAAGAGTTTAATCCAAACCATCGGCCGCGCTGCCCGTCATGAGTCTGGTCAAGTAATTATGTACGCTGACCGAATGACCAACTCAATGAAAAAAGCGATCAGTGAAACTCAGCGTCGGCGGCAGGTACAGTTTCAGTTCAATAAGGATCATGGCATTACTGCCACAACTATCTACAAGCCAATTCGTGAGCGAATGATCGCGATAGTGGAAGAAGAAGCACCTGAATATGACGGCATCACTCGTAACCGCCCACAGTCAAGTCTCCACCGCAATCCCCGCCCAGCACCTGCGCCACGAAAAAAGGGTATGTTCATAGATCTTTCCAAAAAAGAACAAATTGATCTCACTACGGTAAACCCAGAAGCATTAACACCTGACGATCAGAAAAAGCTGGCCACTAAACTCAGAAAGCGCATGAAGCAAGCCGCCAATGAAATGGACTTTGAGCTGGCTGCAGAGATTAGAGATGTCGTGCGGAGGGTAGAAGCAGCAATCCAGCACTAAGCTGAAGTATTGCTCACATTCTTCTTACAATTTTTTTGTTAAAATGCTCAAATGCTTAAAAAATTTTCTCGCCCCCTTATTATTCTGGGAATAAGCTTAGTATGCATCCTACTTGTCTTAAGTTTTGTTATTTTTCCATACGCAAAAAGTAAAGTTGGTGACCTTCGGCCTGCTTTATTTTCTTCCGAAAAATATCAGGAACGTTCAGAGAATACTGCTTCCGGTCTGGAAAGCAATATCGTTCGAAAATTAGCTGATGCTCGCCTGACAGTTCCAGAGGAATTTCTGATTTCTGAGTTTGCTACTGGCACTCCCGGAGCTCGGGATCTGCAATTTTCTCCAAATGGAACCCTTTTAGTTTCTCTGCGCGCAGAGGGAAAAATTGTGGCTTTACCTGATACAAATAATGATGGACAAGCTGACAAAGTTGTCGAAGTTCTAACTGGACTGCGAAACCCCCATGGTCTGGCATTTCGTAACGGCAAACTGTTTGTCGCAGAAGAACAACAGGTAAATCGCTATCTTTGGGATGAAAACCAATTGACTGCAAACTTAGAAAAAAAACTCTTTGATACCCCTGAGGGTGTAACACTACCTGGAGGTGGGGGAGGTCATCAAACTCGCAGCCTGACTTTTGATCAGAAAGGCAACTTATATATTTCGATAGGTTCCACCTGCAACGTTTGTTTAGAAAAAAATCAGTTTAACGCCACGGTCATGATTACTGATGAAGCAGGAAGTAATCCTCGAATTTACTCAAAGGGTTTAAGAAATGCCGTTTTTCTTGCCACCAACCCGCAAACAGATCAAGTTTGGGTAACAGAAATGGGTCGGGATTTACTGGGTGACAACATTCCGCCAGATGAAATAAACATTCTGCAAGATAATAGTGATTTTGGCTGGCCATACTGCTACGGACGGCAAATTTACGACCAGAACTTTGGCAAAGAATCTGCCGCTTACTGTCAGTACACACTTCCACCTATCTTCGAGCTGCCAGCTCATTCTGCACCCCTAGGACTAGCATTTATAGAATCAGCTGATTTCCCCAAGGATTGGCAAGGAGATCTCTTAGTTGCGTACCATGGTTCGTGGAATCGTTCAGAGCCGACAGGCTACAAAATCGTTCGTTTAGACGTTGAAGGAAACACAATTAAAAGTGAGAGCGATTTTATGACCGGCTTTTTACAAGGGTCATCAGCAATCGGCAGGCCTGTGGACATGGCTTTTAATGGGTCAGGGAGTTTGTTTGTTTCGGATGATAAGTCTGGGAGAATTTATAGAATTACTGCGCGAAAGTAATCATTGGTCATGATCAAACTCTGCCTTCATTAAAGACTTTGCCTGGAGGTATGGAATACCAAAGGCAGATTCCACCAATCGAACCTGATCTTCTGCTGGCAGAAAGGAGTCATTCTGCAAGTCAGGAAAGATTTGGGCCGCCTGTGATTCCGTCATTTTTCCTACGGCTTGGAAGGTAACACCTCTATCTGACTCGTCAGGTCGATTTAAAATTCTTCCAATTGAGAGCAAGCTTTCTACTTGACCCATATCTGGTAAATAAATCGTAGTGAAATCACGATTATAGGTAGCATCTGAGGAGCTAGAAATTGCGTTTATAGAATTTAAAGCTACTTTTCCCTGAAAAATTTTCGGCATCGTACCAAATAAGGCCGGAATTTTCTCCAACAGAACACGTCTTTTTTGGGTACTAGCATCATGTGGTAAAGTTAAATCAGATGTAACCATTTCATCTAACTCTTTTTCCCTCAGTCGGGTAGCTTGAATAAGTATATCGGCAAAATACACTCGCAATGCAAGCAGGTTTCTTATATCAAAAAGACTTCGTTGGGTGGTCCGAAATGTTAACTCTTGGGAGGCATAGCTAAAAGCCTGAAGAATAGATGGAAATCCAATTGCTGCTGCCTCCATTATTAAATACTCCATAAAGCTCAGATAGCTATCCGTTACTCGCCAAGGTTGGGAGTTCATTCCTTTCAGCAACATGGGAATAGTCGACATTTGATCTGCGTAAAAGTCTAATGTAAGCTGACGACAAAACTGAACGGCTCTGTGACTCATTTCAGGACTAAAGTACTGCGCTACTAAATCCTTAATTGTTTCTTCCGGTTCTATTGTTGTGCCTCTTTCTGTGTGTGGGGCAAAGATTTTAATGGGCAACTGGGTTGCAGGATCTATACTGTCTACTTGCCTGGGTCGCCCTTCAGCTAAGAGTTCACCCAATAAATCTGAAGCTGACTTTTCTTCATTTCTCATTCAATGAGTATACTGCATAACATTTTTCACCCCTCCCCGGGACTAGACCTTTCTCCTTTTCTTCGCTATACTGAAGCTTCGATTTTTTGGTTTGAGAACTATGAAAAACTATGTCAAAGCAAGCTAATTCACTTCCTAGCACTCCTACACTTCACTCCAATGACATGATTAGAATCACCGGAGCCAAGCAGCATAACTTAAAGAACATTTCGATGGAGATTCCCAAAAATAAGTTAGTGGTGCTGACTGGAATGTCGGGAAGTGGGAAGAGTTCACTTGCTTTTGATACGTTATATGCTGAAGGACAGCGTCGCTATGTTGAAAGCTTGAGTTCGTACGCACGTCAATTCTTGGGCGTAATGGCTAAGCCTGAAGTCGATCATATCGAAGGTCTCTCTCCAGCAATCTCGATTGACCAAAAGACGACCTCACATAACCCTCGCTCTACTGTGGGAACCATCACGGAGATTTATGACTACCTCCGTCTGCTTTTTGCTCGAGTTGGGCATCAGCACTGTCCAAACTGTGGGCGGGAAATTGCACCTCAGAGCGTAGACCAAATGGTCAATCATGTTCTGACTGAACTGGATCAACGAGCTAATGGCGCTCCTACCCGGTTGATGATCTTGGCCCCAGTGGTGCGTGATCGCAAAGGAGAGTTCTCAGCACTTTTTGAGAACTTACAAAAAAAAGGATATCAGCGCGCCCGTATTGACGGTAAAATGTACGACCTCAATCAGGATTTTTCTCTAATTAAAACCAATAAGCACACGATTGAAGCGGTGATCGACCGACTCGCTACCTTTAAAAAAGAGCTGGATGAAGAAGAATCTCGAAAGACATTCCGCAGCAGACTTTCTCAGTCTGTAGAAGAAGCATTAAAGCTAGCTGAAGGCTTTGTGATGGTCTCTTTTATTGAAGATGCTTCACTTGACTTTCCTAGTAGCCCAAAGAACTTTGTAGATCGTTTATTCAGTGAAAAATATGCGTGTAGTATCTGTGGAATTTCTTTATCAGAGCTTGAACCTCGGCTCTTTTCTTTCAACTCACCACATGGGGCTTGTGAAAAGTGCGATGGTTTGGGTTCTCTCCTGAAAATTGATACTGAAAAAATGATTGCGCAAAGCCTGACTTTAAGCGAAGGGGCGATTATTCCTTTTGCCCGAATGATGTCCAATGATACTTGGTGGGCCCGCCTCATTCAGACCGTTGTCGAAGAAGAAGGCTATGATTTTCGGACCACGGCTTTTCAAGATATGAAGCAGGAAACTCAGGAGAAGTTACTCTATGGTGCGGAGAAAATCTACCAAGTAGAAGGTGAGAACCGTTTTGGCCGTAAGACGATGATTGAAGAAAAGTTTGAAGGATTTGTGAATAATCTAGAGCGACGGTACAGCGAAACAGATTCTGATTTTATACGCAAGGAAATTGAGCAATTTATGGAGCGCCGCATCTGTGAAGGCTGTGGTGGGAGTCGCCTCAAACCAGAAGCGCTCGCCGTGAGTATTGATAAGAGAAATATTGCAGAAGTCACTGCTTTGCCAATTGTCAAAGCTGCAGACTGGATTCAAAGAATTAATATTCGTCCAATAAAAGATGAGGCATCCTTAGACAAAAGTACTAACACAAACCTAAGCATTCTTTCAGTCAAAGAGTTCACCATCGGTGAGTCAATTTTGAAAGAAATTGCCAGTCGTTTACAGTTCCTGGTGGCCGTTGGGCTTGACTACTTAACGCTGAATAGAGAAGCGGCTACTTTGGCTGGTGGAGAGGCCCAGCGCATTCGTTTAGCTTCGCAGATTGGGACTGGATTAACAGGGGTACTGTACGTGCTGGACGAACCAACTATTGGACTTCACCAGCGTGACAATCGACAGCTCATTGAGACACTTAAAAATTTGCGTGACAAAGGTAACTCTGTGGTGGTGGTCGAACATGATCGCGACTTAATGTTGGCCGCAGATTACTTATTTGACTTTGGACCACTAGCGGGAAAACATGGCGGTGAAATTGTGGCGCACGGCATTCCTAGTGAAGTGATGAAGAATCCTAAATCAATTACTGGAAAGTACTTGGCCCGCAAGAAAAATGTCGAGCGAAAGCTCAAGAATGCTACTGCGCAAGGTATGACCAACTCTGCTCATTATTTAGATCCTGATGCCACAGCTGTAAGCATTGAGAATCAACCAAAAGTAATCATTCGCGGTGCCAATCATCACAACCTAAAGAGCGTTGATGTAGAGTTTCCATTACGAACTCTAACCTGTATTACGGGTATTTCTGGCTCTGGTAAATCTACTTTACTCCACGACACTTTTTATGCAAATGTCGCCAAAATTTTAGGTAAGGCAAGTGATGAGCAACCCGGAAAAGTCAGCTCAATTGTGGTGCCAGAAGAAGTGCGCAGAGTCACCTTAATTGATCAAAGTCCAATTGGTAAAACACCTCGTTCCAACCCTGGTACCTATACTAAAATCTTCGATTACATTCGAACTGTTTTTTCCACCACCAAGGATGCGCGCACCCGTGGATATAGTACCGGTAGATTCAGTTTCAACGTGAAGGGTGGTCGCTGCGAAACCTGCCAGGGCGATGGCCAACTGAAGATCGAAATGCAGTTCTTGCCAGATATTTACGTTACTTGTGAAGTCTGTCATGGCTCCCGCTACAATGAAGAAACCTTGGCCGTAAAGTATAAAGAAAAAAGCATTGCTGATGTACTGCACATGACTGTTGATGAGGCCATGGAGTTCTTTAATGGACACAGCACTTTACGCAATAAATTAAAAACCCTGCAGGATGTGGGATTGGGTTATATCGAAATTGGCCAGCCTGCTCCCACGTTAAGTGGAGGAGAGGCCCAGCGGGTGAAGCTCGCTCGTGAGCTCTCAGTGCGGACTAGTGAGCACTGCATTTACTTGCTCGATGAGCCCACCACTGGCTTGCACTTTGAGGACATTCAAAAGTTGTTGGAAGTATTAGAGCAGCTTGTAGCTCAAAACAACACCGTCATCCTGATTGAGCACAACTTAGATGTCATTAAAAATGCAGACTGGCTCGTTGACCTCGGGCCAGAAGGGGGAGATCGAGGTGGAGAAATTATCGCTGTGGGAACTCCAAAAGAACTCGCAGAGATTAAGAAATCGTATACCGGGCAATTTTTGAAAGAGGAGTTTGAGTTGGCTAGGAAGTAGCGATTGGCTTTACAGTAGAAGCAGTCTCCAATGCGGCAGCGCGATCAGCCTCTTTAACTTCAGAAAATGCTGCGTTAGCAGAATTTCTAATTTCAACGTGAGGAGACTCTAGGAGTTTTGTTACTTCTTCAACTGTAAATTCATTCCAGTTTCGATTTCTAATTATTGCTTTAGCCAGTGCTCTGTCTAGATCATGTGCAAGGTTTTTCCTCCTAGTCAATATCAGCAACCGCTCTTTATTGGTAATTCCGCTGTCACTAGCAAATAGTAGATTGCTAGACATTATGAAGATAGCCTGAAGCAATACCGCCTTATCACGGCGTGCAATTCGGAGTACTTCTTTCATATACGGTAAAAAATGCTCTGGTCGTTGATGTATCGCAGCTAAGGCAGCATTTCTTTCTGTTGCATCTAAACTCTGAACAAGGTTAAGTAACTCTAAGGGAGATAATTCCGGACTAATCGATACTTCTTTTAAATTCACTTGCAAGCATTCCAACAATGACGCTACTACTACTCGCAAAAGGAACGGTCTACTTAAAAAAAACTCTGTATTGTAGTTCTGATGCTCAGCTTGGGTCATACTCACCTCAGCTTCTTACTGCAGGCTCTCTTAGAACTGAGTAATTTGGTAGCCCTTCTCTTTCTTCAGAACTTAACCGCTTCCATAGCGCAGCAAGGGCTTTAATATTATTTTCTTTAGATAACCCCAAGGTTCCATTTCCATGTCCATTAAAGTGTTGAAGGTAGTGACACTTTACGCAAAGAGTCATTCCATTATCTGTTTTGTCATAGATCCTACTCTTTTTAAAATGGTTTCTGTGCGCAGCTTCCAATCTCTTGCTATTCTTACCCCCGCATTCTGTACATTTCCACTTATCTCTTTTTTTGATTTCCAAAGCTATGCTCCGAGAAAATGACCCTGTGGACAACCACAACGCCAAGACTATTGGTAAAGCAATTTCGCCCAAGTGAAGTAAAGCATCTCTGGAATTTTCCCATCGTTCGCGCATGAACGCTCATTATTAGCCGTTCTCAACTGATTTGAAAAGATCCAATACGAGTATTTTTGTTCTGCGCTGGCTTTATTCAGTATTATTGCCTAAAATCCTGCTATGTTTCTTTTACGTAAAGTTTTTGCGCTCTTCATTTTTGCTCTCAGCTTTTGTTTTCTTTTTTCTCAGTCAGTACGCGCAGATGAGAACTTTGATTTATCTCTAACTTCAACCTTCACGGTCCAGAACAATGGCGTCACGACTGTAGCTCAAAAATTTACTCTTACTAATAAGACTCCAACTCTCTTTGCCAAACAGTATGCTCTAGAGTTTGGCTCGACTCGCCTGAGAAATGTGCGGGTTTCTGATGAAAATGGAACTGTCCCTGCCAATATTACTGCCACTGATAGTAAAACCAGTGTTGGCATTACGTTTAATGACATTATTGTTGGAGAAGGGAAGAACCGCACTTTTACTGTCCAGTTTGAAAGTGATGACATTGCGCTGATCAGCGGAAATGTGCTTGAGGTGTATATTTCCAAAGTCTCTGATATTGATAAGTACACCGATTACCAAGCCATACTACGGGTCCCCTCCCAGTTTGGCCAACCTGCTCGCGTATCTCCAGCGAACTATGCCATTTCTCAGGAGGGTGGGGCGACAGTTCTCAACTTTAATAACTTAAGAGGTCAAAGCATTTCAGCATTATTTGGTCAAAAGCAGGTCTTTGACTATAACTTGCGGTATCACTTACAAAACACTACCGGGAACGTCGGAATTGCTCAGGTAGCTTTGCCTCCAGATACTAAAAGGCAAAAAGTAGAGTACTTAACTCTTGATCCACGACCACGCGAAATGAGTACTGATGCTGATGGAAACTGGATTGCAACCTACGAGATTGCGGCTGAAAAGGATCTGACTGTCAATCTGACTGGGAAGGTATCTATTTTTCTTGAGGACCAAGCCGATATATTCATCCCAGCCGCCACAAATGAGCATCTGAAGCCTCAGAAACACTGGGAAAGTAATAACTCAAAAATTCAAGAACTAGCCAGTACCCACCAAGGTCCTCGAGCTGTTTATGATTACGTGGTTGGACAATTAAAGTATAACTATGAAAAAGCAAATGGGGCAGTCGAGAGACTCGGCGCATTGGGCGCACTGGACGATCCTGAAAACTCTGCTTGTCAAGAATTTACTGATCTTTTCATTGCTGTAGCCCGAGCTCAAGGCATCCCCGCTCGGCGAGCCACTGGCTTTGCTTATACTGAGAACAGTCGGCTACGACCTCTTGGACTAGTGGAAGACGTATTGCACTCATGGCCGGAGTATTACGATCGTGAAAACCAGGCTTGGATTCCGATCGATCCCACCTGGGGAAATACCACAGGAGGAATTAATTATTTTGACCAGTTTGACTTTAATCACATTGTTTTTGCTACGAATGGCGTCTCTTCGCAGCTTCCATACCCTGCGGGGACATATAAAAAAGCTGCGGAATCAACGAAAGATGTAGAGATTAGCTTTGGCAAAAGTATCGGAGAATCTCCGCTCGCAGTCACGATGAAAGTAAAACGCCAACCTTTCTGGTCAGCTCCCTTCCAAAATACGTATTTTCTGGTCGTTACAAATGAAGGAGGGCGCGCTTGGTATAATGTACCTCTTACTTTAAGTGATCCTGCCAGTCTGGGGAGTATTACCTATCCAACTAAGATTGATTATCTCTTGCCATTTCAAACCCGAGAGATTCCCTTTGCAGTAGGTGGTAGTTCGAGGTGGCAAAAACAACGCCTTACCTTGACAGCATCTCTAGGCAGCTTATTATCTTCTCATGAGCTCACAACCGGTTTCCAAACCATCGAAGTCCTCCGCTCTGCACCCCTCAATCCAGTTGCCTTGGGCACAGGTATGGTCATCTTTGCCCTTACTGCCGGGAGTCTATTGGTTTTTAGACGACCAAGACAACGTCCTGTACGTCGGCAAGGCCAAAAACCTTAAGAACCGAATTGCTTCTTATAAACAGTGGAATTCTACCTTTGGCAAAACTCGCCGGATGGTTTTTCAAGCGAAAGTGCTCAAACATGAAGTTCTAGAGAGCGAGTTGGAAGCATTGTTGGTCGAGGCTGAGCTGATCCGAACTCATCAGCCTCCTTTTAATATTCTCCTCAAAGATGATAAAAGTGATTTATACGTCAACATTACTGATGAAAAATTTCCTCGGGTCATAACTATCCGCAAAAAAGAAGCTGAGAAGCTGCGCGTGCAGGGAACCACCTTAGGTCCTTTTCCGAGTGCCTATACGCTCAAAGAAGTGTTGGGAATTGCGCGACGAATTTTCCCCTTTTGCACCGGACCCCGCACTCCTAACTATGGCACTTCCGCCAACTCTCCTTGCTTCCACTACCATCTGGACCAATGTCCTGGGGCGTGTATTGGACTCATCTCAGTGGAGCGATACCGAGAAACCATCTCAGAGCTAGTCCTGTTTCTGAAAGGCAAGAAACGAAGCGTGGTCAAGCAAATTGAAGCAGAGATGACCAGCGTCTCAGAAAAGGAAGAGTTCGAGTATGCTGCCAAACTCCGAGACCGAGTTGAGTCAATCAGGTCTGTAACCGAAAAAAAAGTTCGTCTCAAACCTGATCTCCAAATGCCACGCTTAAAAGAATCTATTCGGGCTGAAGGTATCATTCAGCTCCGCCGAATTCTCTGCAAACACATGCAGTTACCGAAAACCTACCCACTGACCCGCATCGAAGGCTACGACGTGAGTAACATTCAAGGTACCAATGCAACCGTCGCTCAAGTCACCTTTATTAATGGCTCACCAGCCAAGGAACACTATCGGCTCTACAACATTCGGACAGTACAGACCCCTAATGACTACGCCATGCTCCAAGAAGCAATTGTGAGGCGCCAGAACCACCTAGAGTGGGGCATTCCTAACCTGCTGGTTATTGATGGGGGGAAGGGACAGCTACGAGCTGCACTGAAAGTCTGGAATTGGAGCGTTCCAGTAATTTCGTTGGCCAAAAAACCAGATCGCGTAATTATTCCTCTTTTAAAAGTGGAGAAGGACAAAGACCCCCTCGTTGGTCTAGAGTATCAGGAAATAAGCTTGCCCGAACAACATCCTGCACTGACACTCTTACAACAAATTCGCGATGAGTCCCATCGTTTCTCGAAAAAACAACATACACGCTTGCGAACTAAAGCAATGATGGAATAATGATGAGATGGGAATTATTAAGTCCTTTATAATCACTGGCATTGCTATCTTTGTTCTGGCCCGGTTACTGCCTTCAGTCAGTTATCTGAACTTGACTACGTTGATTGTGGCAAGTATTGTCCTGACTCTCTTGCAGAAAATTGTCCGCCCAATTCTCAAAGTACTATTACTGCCAATCAACATTATCACTTTGGGTCTTTTTTCCTGGATCATTAATGTGATCATTCTCTGGCTGCTGATTGCTCTTGTACCAGGCTTCCACATTGACCCAGTTAATTTTTTGGGACTCCAGTTAGGACCCTTTATGAGCTTAGTTTTTGTTTCTCTTGTCCTAGGCTTCATTCAGTCTGCTGTAGATATTGTTATCTAGGATCACTTCACCGTCTTTGCGTAGACCGAGGTATAATATAGTTATGAAAAAACTGGTGATTAGCAGCATTTTTTTACTCATCTTCGGCCTTGGTTTGAGCCACACTTTGTCAATCCAAGCTCAAACCCCCCGCAGGTCTCCTCTGGTCGCTACAGACACTGCTTCCTTGATCGCCTCACCTTCTGCTGATGCTTCGCAGAGCGCTACCGCTACCGAGACTGCTGGACTAGCCACGCCTTCTGCTGAGACTCAACAAAGAATTCAGGAACGCACTGATAAAGACATTACTGAAACTACCGGTAAAAGCCGAGATAAGCTCGTTCAAATTCTCGATGAGAACCCAATCGGTTCCTTTTCTTGGTATAACTTTCTACAGCATGGTATACGTCGAGCGATTGAGCGCGGTCTACCCGCTAATATCGTGGTCTTAATCCTGCTTTTTCCAGTTATTACCTCAGTCATTTCTTTTTCTCGGCATATCATTGGCTTGAAAGGCTTTGGTGTCTATACCCCTGCAGTCTTGTCTGTCGCCTTTGTCTCGACTGGGATTATTAACGGCCTGGCACTCTTTCTGATTATCTTGATCTCAGCCATTGTCACTAAGGCCGCTATTAAACATCTCAACCTTCAGTATCTACCACGCACTGCCTTGCTTCTCTGGGGAGTTTCGATCTTTGTCCTGGCTATCTTGATTGGAATGGCGTTGCTCCCTCCAAATATTTTGCCTTCTTTCAGTCTTTTAACAATTAATATTTTTCCACTATTAATTATCATGTTGTTGACTGAGAACTTTATGGAATCTCAGTTATCTGGAAGTCAGTCAGAGGCGCAGCAATTAACCTTAGAAACCTTAATTATTGCAACCTTGTGCTCGCTGATTATTGGCTCAGCTATTTTCCAACGATACGTTATCTTGCAACCTGAGTTAACGCTGATCGCAGTAGCGATTTTAAACATTGCCGTAGGTCGCTATTCCGGCTTACGGTTTATGGAGTGGTTGCGCTTCCGGTCAGTGATCGAGTAAATCACCTATGCCAAAAGCTAGAGATATTTTGGGCATGAATGCTCGCAACCAGTTATATACCTCGCTGAACTCAACCTCAGCCAAGCGTTTTGGTACCTCCAAGTACGCCACTAAAGTCCTCCTCGAAAATAAACATATTCCCACTGCGAAAGTATTTGGTATTTTTGGCACGCTGGAAGACGTCAATGATTTTCCTTGGACTGACATGGAAAAGGACTTTGTGGTCAAGCCATCGAATGGCAATGCAGGCAAGGGTATCTTGATTTTCCGCCGTCAGGAGCCAGATAAGAATCATTGGTTAGATGCGATTGGACGACGAGTCAGTTTGGACGAGATTAAGCTGCATTGCGCTGATATTTTAGATGGGCAGTACAGCACCTACGGCTCACTACCCAACGTCATTGTCGAGGAACGGGTCCCAATTCACACCAAGTTTCTCAAGTATGCCCACAAAGGCACACCAGATGTACGGGTGATTGTTTATAACCACGTACCGGTGATGGCGATGCTTCGCTTACCCACCCCTCAATCTGAAGGACGAGCCAATTTACATCAAGGAGCAATTGCGGTGGGAATTGATATGTTCTCAGGAGTTACTACTTTTGCAATTACTGGTAACGGCAAAACCATCACTACCTTGCCAGAGAGCAAACGGAAACTGAATGGTCTGAAAATTCCTCACTGGAAACAGGCCTTAATTATTGCCATTCAGGCGGCTGACGCTGCTGGACTAGTCTTCTGCGGCGTAGATCTTTTTATCCACGAAGAAAAAGGCCCACTCATAGTAGAACTCAATGCCAACCCTGGCTTATCTATTCAGTTAGCGAATCAGTCTGGACTACGTCGACGGCTGGAGCGCGTTACTGATTTGAATGTGCTGAATCCTGAGCATGGAGTCAAAATTGGTCAAGCTTTATTTGCTGAGACTTTTTCCGACAAGATCAAAGCTGAAGATGGATTACTCATTATTTCTCCTTTTGAAGAGATCACCTTGTATGGAGAAAATAAACAAAAAAGTACTGATCTGGCACTAATCAATACTGGTCGCTTTCGGAGTGCAATTTCCAGTGACTTAGCGAAAAAGATTGGCCTGATTGAGCTGAACGATTTTCTGTGGTTCCAGCAAGAAAAAGAAGAAGGTAGAGTCCCGGTCGTGCAGGTTGCGTTTCGCCTACATGACCGCCGCTGTACCACAGCCATGATCGTAACCAAAAAATTAAATAAAACCAAACATCAAATTGAAATCGGCAGACATGATCTAACTGGCTTTTTGGTTGGAGAAGAAACAGCATGAGCGTCATCCAAAAACTCACTCCACTAAATCTCAATGACGAGAAGGAAAAGTTTTTTGCTGACTTCACCTATAATCCCCAATTTAGTTATGCAGAAGTAGTTACTTCAGCTGAACTGATTCGTTGGGGCGCACCAAAGTCTAAGTTAATCGAATTTTCTCGAGCAGCACTACAGCAACGACCTAGTCTCAAAATTGTTCGTCACCCTGTAGAAAATAGTTTTATTACTGACCATTGCCGACAAGTCATTGCTGAAATTGGTATCACTGAAGAAATTGAAGTCGTTTTTGAGAAACAAAAAGTTACCCGCTGCAGTGTCAGTGGTCAAAAAATTTCCTTTAAAGACCCAGCTGAGTTTACAGATCTTCAAGAACTGGAAGGCACCCTAAATCACGAACTGCAAACCCATCTTCTGCGAAATCTTAATCAGCAAAAACAAGACTGGAAACTAGATAGAGCTACGTATGATGCGCAGATTTTACGAACAGAGGAAGGCTTAGCCGTTTTGCACTCCTTACTCCCTTTAAAAGACCAAACTATTTGGCGACCATGTGCCTATTATTTAGCTGTTGCTTTAGCTCAGGAAAATGGTCTGGCAGACATGTTTGCAGAGCTGGTGCAGTTTGGCTTTGATCATCAGTTTGCGTGGAAGCTGTGCACTCGCACCAAGCGAGGCCAATCAGACACCTCTCAGCCTGGTGGAAACACCAAAGATTTATGTTACCTAGAAGGGGTAATTCAAATGTGTCGCTGGATTAAAGACCCCGAAAATGATCCTCGACAGCTCTACTTCGGCAAGATCTTCATTGAAGAATTAGCGCAGCGATTGAGTACGGTAAAAACTAGCAATGTCTACTTACCTACATTCTTAGAAGATCTAGAATCGTACCGAAATATCGTGACAAAGATTGGCAACATTAACCACTTGGAGAACGCTTATGAATGATGCAAGTATTAGTTCAAAAATTATGATGGAAGAAGCCACCAAGCGAGGAATTGAGTGTCATATCTTTGATGATAAAAAAACAGTGCTGATGAAAAAAGATGGAGTGAGTTGGTTCACCCGCGGAGCAAGAACTTCACTTCAATCTTCAATTGGCAAAACTATCGCAGACAAAAAGCAGCTAACCAAAAAGATTCTGTTGTACTACAACTTACCAACTGCAAAGTATGTTCAGGTAAATAAAGTTGACCAGCTAGATACTGTTGCTGAGCTCAGTTTCCCAGTCGTAATGAAGCCATTGGATGGGAACGGTGGCAGAGGAGTAGTCGTCGGAATTCCAGATTTAGAATCAGCCAAACAAGCCTACCTAAAAAGTAACGAACCCATGTTGTTTGAAGAGTTACTCACTGGAACTGAGTACCGAATTACCTGTGTGAATTACCGATTTGTCGCTGCAACATATCGGAAAGCCGCCTTTGTGACTGGCGACGGGACTTCGACTGTCCAGCAATTAATCGATCAGAAAAACTCCCATCCATGGCGAGGTGAAGGACACGAATCATTTTTGACGAAAATCAAAGTCGATGAACTTGTAATAAGTTACATGCAAGAACAAGGCTTTACGATTGACAGTGTTCCATCAAAAGATCTTGAAGTTCATCTCCGCAAAACAGTCAACCTTTCTACTGGCGGCGAGGCTTGGGACATGACAGATGAAGTCTGCGAAGAAAATAAACAACTCTTCACTCAAATCGCCAAAGTTTGTGATCTCAACCTGATCGGCATTGATATGATGTGTGAGTCACTCAGTACACCAATAGTTAATCAACCTACTGCTGGCGTGGTAGAAGTGAATGCTGCCCCAGGACTTCGGATGCACCACTACCCAATTCAAGGGGAGCCACGCAATGTGGCATCAGCAGTACTAGATATGGTTGAAGCTCATTACTTTCCAAAGCAAGTTGCTTAATAATAATGCTTTATCAACAATTTGAACTAACTGTTGCTCACTATCCCACACTAGACTCGGTAATAAAAGCTGAGCTATCAAATGCTGATATTGTACAGATTGACCAGCATATTTTTGAGGGGATTTATCACTCAGATCAGCTGAACTGGAAAGGTGATCTGACTTTTTTTGAGAAGCCAGAAGATTTTGTACGTTCAGAAAAAGAACGTAAAAAACTCAGCCAATCTCGTGATTTTTTCTTAGCCCAAGGGTACACGTTGGAGGTAAAAGAAGTTGATGAAGCTGCCAGCCAAGCCTTTGCTCAGCTTTATAACCGGACTACCTTGAAAAAAAATCGAGCTATTGATTATGATGCTGAGTTATTAGTGAAACGGAATGTTCGCAGCGGCACTCCAGTCTATCTTTTTGGCTTATATAAAGGACCTGAGTTGCTTTCTGGATTACTCGTCACAAAAGTGAAAGAGGATATGCGAGTCATGTTTGGCGCTAAACTCAAATTTGATGAAGTTCGTGGTGGTATTGGAGGAGTTTTAGAAATGGAGCTACTGCGTTTTTGTTTTGAGCGCGGACTGAAAAGAATTAGTCACGGTATCTCCACCAATCCAGCAGGGTTTGTGGACAATGCTGGAATTTTTGAGTTTAAGAGCAGATATGGCTTCACCGCATTTCCGTATGGGGAGTGGCGCACTACTTTTGTCTTAAATCCCAAAGTTGCAATCAGCGACCTGGTCTTTCTCACTATTGTTGATAACGGGCTCTGCTATCAGGTACTCAGTTTGGAGCCTAAAAGTGATATAGCAAAGTATCGGACCCGCTTAGTCACAAATGTCCAACAACAAACTTTAGCTCACCATATCGAGCACTCACGAAGCTTCTTTCGACTACCATCATGAACTTAGACTTACAACAGTGGCAACTTCGTCGTCCAGAGAAAATTCGCTGGCTCTACAACAGATCTGCACCAAATCTTTATGCCGCAATTAAAAGTCCTTCACTCAGGGCATTTCTACGACACACAGATGAGTACTTAGCTGCATATGAAATTACCTATGATGAGAAAGAGCTTACACAAGCTTCGTATAAAAATTGGTTAAAACACTATGCGAAAGTAATGATCGAAAAAAATTACGATGTGATTGCAAAACCTGAGTGGCTCAGCAAGAAGTGGGCGGAAGGAAAGGAAGTGAGGGGCTACTTCTATTACTATCAGGGAGAGTTACAGGGCTCACTTATCTATGCTAAAAAGGGGAATGAGCGAGTATATGCAGCTTACAAAACCAGCCTCAAGATTCCAGAAATAAGCACCAAAAAACATGGCTCATTAGGAGCAATGATTGACCTTATCTTTCTAAGGGAGATGCTAGATCAACAGTTTCCCTGGATCTCTCACGGAAGTATGAGAAATGCTTTTGGGGTACTTAATACCTATGGAAATTTACGCTATAAACTAGATATGGGCTTTCAAGTTATTGCGGAAGCAGATACACCCTGGCTAAATTCGGTCCCACTTTCTCAAGAAAAAACTGTAGCTTTTTTTGGAGGCTCCCAGGAAAGTGATTCCCTAACTCTTTACGGTTATTCTAAATCAGGAACTGGGCAACCAAACTGGGGAAGTGATACAATGGAAGTTACGCTCTTAGAGCAACCCAATGAGTGACGCTGATCCCTTTTATAGACCTTCCGAAGAAATACTCCACAGCTATGCGGAGGTATTGGTGAAGTTTGCTTTAAACTCTGGAAAAGGCGTCCAGCCTGGGGAGGTAGTAGAGTGCATTTTTCCGGAAGTTGCTCAACCCCTGGCGCGAGAAGTTCACCGAATAATTCTGGAAGTTGGCGCTCATCCAATGATGCAGATGCAGTCACAATATTTTGAACATGACTTCTATCAACTTAGTTCAGCAAAACAACTTGAATTTTTTCCTAAAGATTATTTGAAAGCAAAAGCTCAACTTATCTCACACGTTATTTACCTGATAGATCCAGCCCATCGAGAACTACCCGCTGAAGTTCAGAATAATCTTTTAACCTTCCGTAAAAATAACCACCCCTACAAAGAATGGCTTTCAGTCAAAGAACTGGAAGAAAAATTTTCTTGGACAGTTGGAATTTGGGGAACAGAGGAAGCAGCTGAGCAGGCGCACATCTCATTGCAAAAGTACTGGGAAGAACTGATCATTGGGTGTTGCTTAGATACACCAGATCCGGTTGGAGTCTGGAGAGAAACTTTTCAGCAGCTTCACCAAACCTGTAAAGCTTTAGACGACCTAAAAATTGAGAGGTTGCATTTTTCTGGTGCGGACGTCAATCTAGTAGTCGAGTTAGGGAGTCACCGTCGATGGCTTGGTGGACGAGGCCGAAATATTCCTAGTTACGAAGTTTTTACTTCACCTGACTGGCGAAGTACTTCTGGCTGGGTACGTTCTAACCAAGATTTATATTATTACGGAGCAACGATCAAAGGCGCTGAATTTTACTTTACAGATGGAGTCGTACAAGAAGCTTCCGCTGAAGTTGGGGGACATACTTTAGAAGTTCTGATTCAGAATCCTGGGATGAATAAGATTGGAGAGATTTCCATGACAGATAAAAGAATTTCTCGCGTCCAACATGCTCTGGGGGTTACGCTATTTGATGAAAATATTGGAGGAGATTTTGGCAACTTTCACTTTGCATTAGGGAAAAGCTTTCCAGCCGCATACACAGGAAAATCTTTAGATGAACTGAGTGAGCTAGGCTTCAACCAAAGCGCACTCCACATGGATTTTGTCTCCACTTCTGATCGCGTCGTGACAGCCACATTACGAGATCAAACCAAAAAAATTATTTATCAGAATGGGATGTTTACTGTATGACAAATACTGATGCTTTGGACCTTCACTACACAAAATTGAGCCCAAGGGGTGAAGTTGAAGGTTCATATATTACTCCCAGCACTCAACTTATTTTAAAGGCAGCTGAAGCATTGGGAGTCCGGTGGCGAGAGATTCCTGGAACGAGAATTTTTGAGTTGCAGTACAACGGTACGAACAAACTTTTTCGCTACCAGATATCGATTAACACAACAGATATAGGCTTCTATACTTGCTTAGATAAAAGCGTCACTAATACTATATTAAAAGCAAATGAGATCTCGGTTCCCAATGGTTTTCACCTAGAAAAAACTGACACTGAAGAGTACTGGCTAGAAGCGTTTCATAGTCTTACTAAGCCAACTGTGATTAAGCCAACTCATGGGAATAAAGGAATTGGCATCAGTGTTGGCGTCACAGAAGAGGCAGATTTTTTAGAGCGTGTTCGGGCAGCTTTTGCACTTTTTGAAAACGATTCGGAAGCAGGCGTAATCATAGAAGAACAATGCCAAGGGGAAGAGTTTCGCGTCATCGCTACTAAAGGAAAAGTGCTCGGAGTGCTTCAAAGAATTCCTGCGAATGTTGTAGGCGACGGAATTCATACAATTCAAGAATTGATTGCTGAAAAAAATACTCATCCATATCGAAATATTTTCGAGTCAAAGTTGTACCCTAAAATTAAAGCAGATGCCTTAACAGAAGAAATGCTACGTGAGCAGGGACTGAGTTTAATGAGCATTCTTGAGAAGAATTATCAAGTATTTCTACGGAAAGTTTCCAACATTTCGCAAGGTGGAGACTCAGTTGACTTGACTTCGCAAATTCACCCTACATTCGCTGAAGTGGCCAATAAAGTAGCAAATAGTCTTCCTGGTATTGACTTCATGGGTATTGATATTATGACCGCAGACATTCGCCAATCTGTTGAGCGATCTCCCTATCATGTGATAGAAGTAAATTCCTCACCAGGCTTTGATATCCACGAATTTCCAATGACTGGCAAACGGCAATTTATTGCGTTAGAATTTGTGCTACTAGCCTTTCCTGAGCTTCGACCGCGCTTAGCTACTATGACTACTGAACAACTAGAAAATCTCTATTAAATAAGTACCCTAAAAAAAATATCTGTGCAAAGAAAATACTACACACGTCAAACCGTTCGCGGGCCTCAATCAGATGAAGTTATGGGTGGAAGTGCCATCCTGACTTTACATGAAGCAGAGAAGTACGGGATGACCACCGAAGAGATCCCAGATACCAAAATTTTTAAGATTACCTACAAAGATCAAGCTCAGTATTTTCGCGCCCAAAACCCTGCACAGACAACTGGCATTGCGTTTCAAGCATCAACCGATAAAAACATGGGGAGAAGCTTGCTAAAAAGAGCCGGCATCTCCATTTCTGAAGGATTCACGATTAAGAAAAGCGATCCCGTGGAGTATTGGCTAGAAGTCTTTGCTGCTTTACAGAAGCCACTCGTAGTCAAACCTACGAATGGCACCCAAGGGCAGTCTGTTTTTATGAACGTGGCGGAAGAAGGTGCGTTTCGCACCGCGGTCAGAGTCTGTCTTCAGCATACGCTCCACATTTCAGCAGGAGCTGTCGTGGAAGAGATGTTTCAAGGCCAAGAATATCGTATCCTAGCGTCAGCAGCGAAAATTATTGGCGTCATTAATAGACGCCCAGCAAATGTGGTCGGAGATGGAACTTCAACCATCACCCAACTTATTGAACAAAAAAACAGTGATCCTCGCCGTGGTGATGACCCCAACGACGTTTTAGTAAAAATTAAAGTTGATAATCACGTCACTTCACATATTGAAAGTCAAGGTTTGACACTGGAGTCTATCCCAGAAAAAGATCTGCGGGTCTTTTTGCGGCTCAACTCCAATATCTCAACAGGAGGAGACAGCCTGGATGTTACCGATCAAGTTCATCCGACTGTAATTGAAGTTGCGCAGCGAGCAATGGCAGCTTTTCCAGGGCTAGCATTTGCCGGCATCGACTTCATGACCAAAGATATCACTGCGCCCCAAACCCCCGACTCATATGTGATCGTAGAAGTGAATGACTCACCTGGCTACTCAATTCATGATCAACCATACGAAGGCAAGAACAGACATGGCGCCTATGAGTTTTTATGCGTAATCTTTCCACAGCTGAGAAATGATTTCCCCCAACCATTGGAGTAGTTTGTCCCTCAAGGTACAATACAAGAATGTTACTTCAAGGTAAAAGGGTTTCCGTCTCAGGCAAGCGCGTCGCGCTTGGCATGTCTGGTGGAGTAGACTCTTCTGTTTCTGCGCATTTATTGGTAGAAGATGGCTACGAAGTGACAGGCGTTTACCTCGAGTGTTGGCGAGCTCCAGGATGCCGGACTGAGGAAGATCGCAAGGATGCACTAGATATCTGCCTCCAACTTGGCATTCCTTTTACCGTGCTCGATTTTAAGCAAAAGTACAAAGAGACAGTCGTCGAGTATTTTTTTCGCGAGTACGAGCAAGGCAAAACTCCAAACCCCGATGTGCTGTGCAATAAAGAGATTAAGTTTGGACTCTTCTATGATTGGGCAATGGAGAATAATTTTGAGCATGTCGCTACCGGGCATTATGCCCAAGTTCTAGAGAGCAGAGAAGCACCTGGCCAAAAAGTCCTTCTTACCAGCCAGGACGAGCATAAAGATCAAACGTACTTCTTATATCGGTTACGCCGAGAACAACTTGAGCATATTTTATTTCCAATTGGACACTTAGAAAAAAGCCGGGTTCGCCAGATGGCGGTGGAGCGAAATCTAGCGGTGGCTTCAAAAAAGGATTCTGTCGGCATCTGCTTTATTGGAGACATTAACGTTCATAATTTCCTCAAAGAGCGACTGGGCGAAAAACCTGGTCCTGTCATAGATACCAAAGGAACGGTAATTGGGGAACATAATGGCCTTTGGTTCTTTACCGTCGGTCAACGTCACGGATTCAGTATTTTCCCCAAGAGCATGGTCAAAAAGGCCGATGGGAGTGAGATCGATCGCCAGAATATTCCACCATTTTATGTGATTCGTAAAAATGCCTCGAAAAATGAGCTGGTGGTGGGGTTTGGGAAAGAAACGTTCCAGACTGAGTTTGATCTTAGCGATATTCACTGGATCTATGAGGCACCAAAAGAGGGAGAAAGTGTACTGGTGCGGATTCGACATACTGGAAAACTGCTTGGGTGCCAGCGTAGTTCTGAAGGAGTGCCAAACGGCAAGACAGTTGTGAAGCTTATCGAGCCCACACAAGGTATTGCAGAAGGCCAATCCGCTGTTTTTTATCGAGAGTACTCTCACTCAGGGGCTATCCCACTGTACGAGTGCTTAGGTGGGGGAGTAATTGGTTTTGATTCTTAGAGTGAACTCCTTGTATCATCAGAAAACTGAGAGGGCAGTCTATGAGTTTCTGGAAAGAAAATCGTTTTGTAATTACCGGCGGCTCCGGATTTCTGGGGAGTAAGGTGGTTACAAAACTCCAAACGCTGGGCGCTACGCAAATTACTGTTCCTCGAAGTAAAAACTATGACTTGCGGGAGCATGAAGCCGTGGCGGGCGGGCGTAAGAAAATTTGTCAGCATCGGGACTGTCTGCGCATATCCTAAATTTACCCCCGTCCCGTTTCAAGAATTTGAGCTATGGAGCGGTTACCCAGAAGAAACAAACGCACCGTATGGCTTAGCGAAAAAAATGCTGCTCGTACAAGGTCAAGCGTACCGCCAGCAGCACAACTTCAACTCAATCTATCTCCTTCCTACTAATCTTTACGGTCCTGGAGATAACTTTGATCCCGACTCTTCCCACGTGATTCCAGCTTTAATTCGCAAATTTATTCAGGCAAAGGAAAAAGGTACGAAAGTAGTCACCGTCTGGGGAACCGGTACAGCTACTCGAGAATTTTTATACGTTGAGGATGCTGCTGTAGGAATTGCACTGGCGACAGAAAAATATGACGGTACTGAACCTATCAACCTAGGCTCAGGACAAGAGATTAGCATTCAAGATTTAGCTACCGTAATTGCAAAACTTGTTGGCTATGTGGGGAAGATTACTTGGGACACAACCAAGCCAGATGGCTAGCCCCGTCGTTGCCTCGATATAACACGTTGAATTTTTTTCAATAACTAAAACTAATATTCTCGAGTGTGGAGGTGACGAGAATCGAACTCCCGCTCCAAACTTCGCGGATTTAGAGCTGAGCACCAGCAGCACCCCCACACTACGTCAAGGGTACGTCATAGTCATTACAAAGAGAGTACATTTCGAATCACCTCCTCCTCTTGCTAAATCCCATAATTATTCATATAATTTCTATTGCTTAATAGTAATGAAGGTATCAATTATGATAAAACTGCGCAGTACCTTGCTTTCATCAGCTTTCTTCCTCTTTCTGCTTTCTTTAACTGTAAGTCACGTCACATCTGACTTAACTTTAGTCCCTCAGGCTCACGCCCAATCCAGCTCCACCTGCCAGTCTCAACAGCCAGTAAACACGCAGTTCCGCTTTAGCGGCAATGGCCCTTGGGTCAGTGGTAACGACCTGACTAATCAGCGTCCAACCGTGGGTCAGCAGATTGATGTTAATTGTTTTGCCAAGAATGGCACTGCTCTTTTAGAAGGTGGTTATATTGATGTCATTTTTAATGGTGGTACATATCGAGTGTCCAATACCGCTGAACTGCGCAATGCAACGCTCCAAAATCCAGGCTCATATCACTTTACCTGTCGCTCTGCGAGTATTACTTCCTGCGAGGATAGTGACGCAATTACTGTCTACTCTGCCGTCACTTTGCCAACTCCAACCCCTCGGCCAACTCCTACGCCAATCCCAACCCCGTTGCCAACTCCGCAGCCAACAGTGATTTCTACGCCAACACCCACCCCAACACCCCAAAACCCTCACTACAGTACTTGCGACAGTCTCCAGGTCATCAGTGGCAACGACAGCTTAGTCCCCGCTAAAGTGACCTTCCGCGCTCGCGGCTCAGATAATAAGGGCGGCATTCAACGTTACCGCTACTACTTTGGTGACGGCGAGCAGCAAGATACTGACCAAGCTGAAGTAACTCATGAGTACAAGAGCTCTGGAACTTTTATTGCTCGTGCTGATATTAAAGATAGCCAAGGTAACTACAAAACCAGCTCAGCGTGTGAAGCTACCGTCCGGGTCAAGCCATCGAGTATTGAGTCGTTCCGGTCCGCCTGTTCCGACATTTTTATTTCCGCTGACAACAATGGCAAAGCCCCTTCAACCGTCAAGTATGATGTGACTGGATTTGACAACAAGGGCAGTATTCAGGGCTATCGAATGGATTTCGGCAATGGGGTGGTCAAAGACGGAGCCGGTCGAAGTTTTGAGCAGCGCTACGATACCTCTGGTACCTATGAAGTGCGTGCCTATATCAAGAACAGTAACGGTGAGTATGTAGGTGGAACTGACAGCTGCAAACGCCTGGTAACAATTGGCTCTAGTGAGCCTCTGCGCAGCCAACCATCTACTGGAACTCCTACCTTGTTGCCGTTACTTGGTCTGGGAAGTGGAGTAGTGGGTTCGGTGCTCCGCTTCATCAAAAAAGACCGCCTGGTGTAGACTGATATCATGGAACTTTTCTCAACAGTGCCTGAAGTAAAGAAACAGCTCAAGCACGCTGACCAATTCCTGCGTAACCCCATAGTCCTTTCTGGTCTCTCAATATTTTTTCTGTTATTTTTTGTGATTTCGATGATCTTGACCTACGGCCCAGTCGTGCGCGTGGAAGCCCAGTATCGCTACAATAAAGTCCTTCGAGAGGTCTTTCATGTCACCGATCTGCGCTCACTGATTCTGCCCAACATTAACTTCGAGATTATTACGGCCAAGAACCGCGGCTTTGGCATGGAGATTCCAGCTCTGTATCTGGACGAGCCAATTATCTTCAATGTCGACCCTCATGATAAAAATGTCTATCAAGCTGCCCTCAAAAAGGGGATTGCCCACGCGGCTGGGACCGAGCTGCCAGGATATAGCGGCTTGGGGTATTATTTTGCCCACTCGTCAGAACCAGATCTGCGGAACCAATACAATGCAGTTTTTTACTTACTAGGAAAGCTACAGCCAGGGAATGAGATTTTTATCTGGCGAGATCAGCTGAAGTACAACTACGTGGTCACTGAGACGCAGATTACTGCTCCTACAGACCTTAGCTTCCTCGAGAGAGAATACGAGCGACCTACGATCGTGTTGCAAACATGCTGGCCACCTGGGACGACACAGAAGCGGATGTTGGTGTTTGCGGAGCAACGATAAAAAGTTTCAAGTTTAAGACAACCAAAGTTTTACTTCCAAACGAAAAATTTTTCATAATCAAAGATCCTTGTAGTAATTTTTAACATAGGTCATTTCTTGAAATCCTAGTTTTTCATAAAAAGGAACTACTTCTGTGTTGGAGATATGAATTTGGGCTGAAAGTTTTTTAATTCCTCTCTTGCGCAGGGCTGTTTCTAACTCATTAACTAGAAAGCTTCCCTGGCCTTGTTTTTGCAAAGTCGGATGAATAACTAACCGATGAATAGACGCTGTTCTTCCATCAAACCCTCCTAGGATGCTGCCAATAATTTCCTTTTTATCATTGATAAGTGCGAAACAGAGGTCTGGATTTAAATTGAGCATTGAGTCAAATCTTTTGCGCTCATCACCACTAGGATAGAGCTGAAGTCCTGCCTCTACCCACAGCTGATATAGATCATCAAAATCTGTTTCAGTAATTTGTCTGATTTTCATCTCAAAGTCCTTTCTTCTAAGAATCGGAACGATGGTTCCAATTTTCTAATTATAGACTGATTGAAAAAACTAATCACTTCTTCAGCAGCTTCTGGTAGAAAAGGCAAGCGGTGGCAACTAATTAGTTTGATTCTTCTCGTATACCTAGCTAGTAATCCCATTTACTCACCCTTTGACAAATATCTAAAATCTGGTAATATAACTACTCTTCATGGAAACAAGTCCTGTCATAGGGAAACTGTTTTTCCACTTAGCCGCAAACATCTGTTTGCATCGCAGTGAATCTAGATTAATCAAAACCAACTCGGTTTTGATTTTTTCGTGCCTTGAGGGCCCTTTAACAAGTAAATATATTTTTTGAACATCTGAAATAAACATGGCGGTAGCGATCGACAATTACGGATCGGCTATCGCCATTAAGATCAATCAAGATGGTAATAGTACAATCCGTTTAATTTCTTTTTCAATTTTTTTTATAGTAAATTGAGCTATTTCAAACTTTTTTTGAGAGTTTGATCCTGGCTCAGGATGAACGCTGGCGGTGTGCCTTAAGCATGCAAGTCGAGCGGGACCAGCAATGGTTCAGCGGCAGACGGGTGAGTAACGCGTAGGAATCTACTTCGAAGTGGGGAATAGCTCGCCGAAAGGCGAGGTAATACCGCATGTGATCGCAAGATCAAAGCCGCAAGGCGCTTCGAAAGGAGCCTGCGTCCTATCAGCTTGTTGGTGGGGTAATGGCCTACCAAGGCGATGACGGGTAGCCGGTGTGAGAGCATGACCGGCCACAAGGTTACTGAGATACGGAACCTACACCTACGGGTGGCAGCAACTGGGAATCTTGCGCAATGGGCGAAAGCCTGACGCAGCGACACCGCGTGCGGGATGAAGCTCTTAGGAGTGTAAACCGCTGTGGCGAGGGATGAATTTTTGACCGTACCTCGCTAGAAAGCACCTGCTAACCACGTGCCAGAAGCCTCGGTAATACGTGGGGTGCAAGCGTTATCCGGATTTACTGGGCGTAAAGCGTCCGTCGGCGTTTTGATAAGTCTTCTGTCTAAGCCTAGGGCCTAACTCTAGATCGGCAGCAGAAACTATCAGAATTGAGTCTGTTTGGGGAAGCTGGAATTCTCGGTGGAGGGGTGAAATCCGTAGATATCGAGAGGAACGCCAAGCGCGAAGGCAGGGTTCTAGGACACGACTGACGCTCAGGGACGAAAGCTCGGGGAGCAAAAGGGATTAGAGACCCCTGTAGTCCGAGCCGTAAATATTGAATGCTAGTTGCCTCGATTCGTTGGGGTGACGTAAGTTAACACGTTAAGCATTCCGCCTGGGGAGTACGACCGCAAGGTTAAAACTCAAAGGAATTGACGGGGGAGCGCACAACCGGTGGAGCATGTTGTTTAATTCGATACGAAGCGAAAAACCTTACCCAGATTTGAAATGTGTCTGCACGTCCTATGAAAGTAGGATTTCTTCGAGAGTGACACACAGGTGATGCATGGCTGTCGTCAGCTCGTGTCGTGAGACGTCCGCTTAAGTGCGGTAACGAGCGCAACCCTTATTCTGTGTTGTATTTCACAGAAGACTGCTCTTGCTTTGCAAGGGAGGAAGGAGAGGACGACGTCAAGTCAGCACGTCCCTTACATCTGGGGCCACAAACATCCTACAATGGAGCCGACAACAGGTCGCGACGGGGTAACCCTGAGCCAATCCTCCAAACGGCTCCTCAGTTCAGATTGAGGGCTGCAATTCGCCCTCATGAAGTCGGAATCGGTAGTAATCGCAAATCAGCAGGTTGCGGTGAATACGTTCTCGCTCCTTGTACACACTGCCCGTCAAGCCAGCAAAGTTGGCAGCGCCCGAAGCGGCTGACTCCAACCCGTAAGGGAGGAGCGCTGCTACGGCGAGGTCAGCGATGAGGACTAAGTCGTATACTTATACTAATTGTTGCGACTCTAGAGAGTAATTTCTAGAACAAATTTGGCTGTATCGGTGAACCCTACATCCTACTACGGTGGGACAAGGCAATACCGAGGGAAGTCGATCTAAGAGATTAGATTTGACCCCGTAGAGACTACACGCCAACGCCTTAAAATGACAAAACCATACCTTTTAGGTGCATTACATGATGCAACCCTACATAGAATAACGTATAGGCTTTCACAAAAGTCTAAACTTTATGTAGAACTCGTTGCAAAATCAATACACTTATTAGGTGGAAATGCTTGGACTTATAGAGAAGGCAAAAATCGACAAGTCTACATAGTTGAATTTTCAAGTTCTTTTCTAAAAGGAATTCGGATTCTCAATCTAAAAGATAAGATTGATTATATTCGTGGGTATTTCGATACCGACGGAGGAATTGCCAAATCCACCCAAGTTCGTTATTACATTTACTTCTGTCAGAAAGATTATCAAGATCTTCTACAAGTTAAATCGTTTTTAACCGAGCTTGGCATAAAAAGTGGGAAACTTCATAATCCAAGTCATACAGTAGACCCCCATTATTGGAGGTTCTACATCTCAGCACAATCATATTTTGATTTTGCTCTGAAAATTGGATCATCGCATCCAGAAAAAAAGTCATATTTAAGGATGAAGATATAGTCCATGCCTCTCGAAAGACGAGGAATTTACATGAACAAGGTATCCCTACTGGAAGGTGGGGATGGATCACCTCCTTTCTAAGGAGATGGGTAGGAGTATCACGACCTCCTGTTTCCCGCGCCGAGCAATTGGCGCGAAACAAATTTTTTCCAAAGTCCAGTGGCCATCATACCCTGGCCGACACTACCGCCATGTTTGCATCAGATTCAAAAAATCAAAGAGCCGCCAAGTAAAAATTAGCGGACGTCCGAAACACTGCCGCCCAGTTAGGGCGGTTTTTTGTGGGATTTTCACGATTTACTATTTTTTTAATCAACTCTCTGCTGATCCAAGTTGATCCTGATTGTCCTATTTCCAAATAAAACACGAAGGTAGATACTCTGGGCATGTACCAAACAATTCACGAAGCCATTGCTGTGATTGGGGTTTACGCGAACTCCAAGTTCAAGCCAATAAAGTTTCGGTGGCAGGGTCGGGAGTTTATCGTTCAGCAGACATGCTCCGTTCACGACTTTAAAGATGGCAGCGTCCGGAAACGGCGTTTTTCAGTGATAGCCAATCACAATACGTATTTACTGGAGTTCAATCGCGATCTAGAAAGCTGGTACGTAGAACAAGTCTGGTTAGAAGGATAACGCAGAGCGCAGGATGACTTACTACAAGGGCGACCAATTATGATCAGCTTTTACACTCAGCAAAACTCCCCATCTCTTGTCGATGCCAATAAACATGAGCGCTCAACATATCCTCATCATCTCAGCGATGCGGGCAAACCTGAGAGTGCCGGTAACACACCAGCGAGCTCTTCTTCCGCCGCCCACCTCCAACCTTGGCTTGCACTCGTGGATATGAACTCATACTTTGCGATCCTTGAGCAACAAGCCAATCCTGCATTACGAGGAAAACCAGTAGTAATTGTCAAAGACGTGGGTCGCAGTTGTGTGATTGCGGCTTCGCCAGAGGCAAAACAGCTTGGCATTAAAACGGGGGAGCGAATCTACGAGGCTCGGCAAAAAGCTCCCGATTTAATTCCAGTCCCCGCTGACTTTGATAAGTACCTTCATAACACCAAACAACTGAAAAAAATCTTTGAGCAACTCTCCCCAAATACCGATATTTTCTCTCTCGATGAAGCCTTTATTGATTTAACCGCTTGCCGGAAGCTCTACAAAAATTCTGCAGATTTTTATGACATCACCCGCAAAGCTGTAAAACACGAGCTCGGAGATTGGGTCAGTTTTGCACTCGGCTTTGGTCAGAATCGTTTACAAGCCAAACTCGCCTCAGACCTGGCCGGCAGAGATAACTGGTTTGAGATTACTCCTGAGAATTTAGACAGTTGCTTAGCTGAAGCGAAAGTTGAAGATATCTGCGGGATTGGGTTTCGCCTCACTGCTCGGCTAAACGCCCTGGGCATTACTCACCCGTATCAAATTAACTTCTACGACGACGCCTTCCTTCAAGAGTACTTTGGCATTTTTTGGGGACCAGAACTGCGGCGAATAGGGCGGGGAGAGAATAGTCACTTGCTTGATTTAATAGACAAACCCGTCTCCCACATGAAAAGCGTCGGCCGTTCAAAAACATTCTACATCGCCAACTCCAACCCCATCTACCTGCGCCAAATGATTTGTAACCTCGCCGAAGACATGTGCTTTAAAGCCAGGCGGATGGAACTAGCTGGTCGGCACATTTACTTATCTCTGCGCGACACTGACGACAACTGGTTTGGCGATGAAGTTCGTTCAAAGTCATACTTTCGCCACACCACAGAAGTCTGTGAGATTCTCAATCGCATCTTTGACAGCTTCACACTCAAATCTGCACCAATCATCAAGATCAGTGTCCGACTAGGTGATCTTAAGCCACTCAGCGAGATCTCCCTTTGCTGGCTACCTGAGTGGGAGAAACAAGAAAAAATCTTTCGCGCCATTGATAAAGTCAATGAAAAATATGGACTCTACACAGTCAAATCCGCTCAATTGCAAAACTTCAAAATTATCTTTCCAGAGGTGACGGGCTTCTTAGGTGATAAGACGTACCAACTGGCCTTTTAATGTACTGTGTGATCGGGAAAGACAAAGTAGCAGAATTTTTCTCAAAATAGTAGAGTGCAGGTATGCAATACACCATTTTTCAGAACACCCTTTCCTTTTTAAAGAGTTCCACTCCTTGTGACACCATTGAACGCTGGGAGAGATTCAAAGAATGTTTAAGACAGGATGCCAGAGAAGCAAGTGAGCAAACTTCAAAAGGTAAAGAAGAAATAAAACAGAAGAGAAAAATATTCATGAAAAGAATTGCACAACTAGATAAATCTTCTACAGTAGATGTAAGCTAAGTGATGGATACTCTAATGAATGAAGTTTCCTAAAGATGAGTTGCAATACCGTATAAGCCTCGAAATAACGGATGCGTTTACACCGATGGCAAATTCTGTTTCAGAGCGTGACACTAAGCTCCACGAGAGAATGAGTTTCCTTGAACTTCAAGTTGACAACCTGTTACGACAACTGGAGGGGCTAGAAGGCAGGCTCAAAAAATAACCCTTAAGGCAAACCTTCTATATCAATCATCAGATAAACTTCAATCAACTGAGTAGTCTCGGTTAGATTTTTGGAAGCTGTTCTTTCTATTCTTGGAACATGATAGTCACTTGAAATGAAGGTCAAATGAGCAGCTTGATTGTATCTAGTGTCACCATTAAGAGCTGCAAACTGAGTCTGGGTATTTCCGCTCTCCCCACAACTTACCAACTCAATTTTTTTGTGGAGGAAAACCGAGTTCCACAGTAAAGTTTTAAAATAAGGCAAGCTCACTTGGGCGGGCATTTAATACTAAAGCGGGAGCGTGCAGTAATATCGTGGGTAGAAAGCTCAGAGATGTCTTTATGAGACTTCACTGCTGCAATTTTCACTCACGGTTCTTATACCAAGTTCAATCCTCACCCGATCTTCGGCGCTAACCTCCCCCTCTTGACTACTTCCAGCCACTCCTAAACTACTTTCAGCTATTGGCACTCAATTTACCAGACTGCTAATTGCCACTCGACGGGTTGTCTTTTTTCGTTACAATTTACTGTACAGGTATACTACAGCCATGTCAGCAGACGCATTTTCAGAGTACCCACCAATTCCGGTAGAGTTTTTGCTCGAACGAGGCTCGTGCTGCGGCTCCTGGTGCCAGAACTGTCCGTATGTAAACGAACACGGCGAACGGTTTGAGCCGGGGGAGGAGCACTTCGACCAAAAGTGGCTGCAGTTCTTGAATGAGCATCCTCATGGCACTTGGGCAGAGTATCAGGCGCAGTTCCCGCCGACCGAGTAGCCACAATGTGTTAAAATATATCTTCTTTACGGGTGTATAGCTCAGTTGGTTAGAGCGCTGTCCTGATAAGACAGAGGTCCTACGTTCGA